>JAUXUF010000322.1 GCA_030684645.1 Bacteroidota bacterium
TTACATGATTACCTTATTATAATTTGGCAATTGAATTGGTCAATAAAGCTTTGGTATAGTTAAAGTTATGAATACCCAAACTATATTCCCTCAGGCATAACTGGAAATTCAGGATAGCGCCATACTGAGCATTGGTTAAACTTAACTTAGGAAAAGTAAGGTTTAAGGCTTTTTGTTCAGCTGTCCATGAAGATGAAGGTGCAGGATTTTGGAATGTACCTGAAGGATTGTTTGCTGCAAAATTAGGATTGTTTATCGGATCATAAACATTCAGGTAACCATCGTATTTATTTGCTGTGAGACTTGCCCAAAGATTTACTCCACCAAGAGCTTCGTTGGTATTCGGATTTCTATTCAAAATTTCGACGCCACCAACAGTTAATTTTGTTGCCAGTGTAGTAAGTAGGGTTTTAATTTCAGCACGTGGATTTAACCAAAGAGTGGTACTTGCTGATGTAATTGCTGTTGAGTGACATCCTGTTGCATTACAAGTAGTTAAATTACCTTTAGCAAAAAAGGTATGACCACCTGATCTTCCAACCAAATCACTAAGTCCACCCTTAGCGCCCATGTGGCAATCGATACAAGAAGCTTCGGTTGTATGTTTTGAACTAGTATAAGGTAATGAACCAGCAAATTCAACACCACCCATACCAGCATATATGGCTCCAATGGCACCATAATGAACATGCATACGGTAACTTGGTCTTACAATGTTGGTTTTTGAGCCATTGTCATTAGCATCATAAGCCAAAACGGTTGGATTAGCAGCAATACCATCATAGTCCTGAACATTGCCAGTCTGAAGGTTGGTTTGAGGACGTGGCTGGTGACATTTTATGCAAAGATTACTTTTTCCGCCATCAGCTTTCAGATCCATAATCTTTTTACCACCCCACATATTCATTGGTACCGGGGCAACTGTAGTTAATGAAGGAAGGTCAGAAGAACCATAAGTGGCATGAATTGAATTATGACAAGTTGAACAGCCATATTCGCCATAAGCAGCTGATGCAATGCTTGCATAATCGTTAGCATATCTATTCGTAGTTGTATTTAAGGTAAACGTTGCAGGAACTTTATTTGCAACTACGTATTTAAATCCTTCTTGTGAGTGACATGGGGCACAACCCGTATTTCCAGCTTCTTCGAAAGCAGCTTCGCCGTAACTGTGTTTTGAAAACTCATACTGAACTGCGATTAAATCAACTTTGGTAGGATTATGACACATTTTACAGGTTTGATTGGCATCCACACCATTCGTACCATCTTTACCAGCTGGTCCGGTATCACCTGTCAGGCCTGCAGGGCCTTCTTTTACACACGATGGAGCGATACACATGATCACAAACGCATAGAATAAAAGTCTGGAAATGTTTTTAAGTTTCATAAAATAAGTATGTTAGGTTACTATTATTAAACAATCATTGCTTTATGGGACAACGGTTTTTCTTGCGACTAAAATAGATACCTTAATTGATATTTATGAACTCTTGCAATTGATGTTTAGGAGGTTTCGTGATGATTAATAGTATGTATATTGTTGACATATATCAACAATATAAAACAAAAAAATTTAACCTTTTTTACTGATCAATTGAAGTGCTTCTTCGTCAAGAATATGAATAGCAGATCCATCAACAGTAATGATTCCTGAAGTTTTGAACTCTTTAAGAATACGGATAAAACTCTCCATTGTCATTCCGGTCATATCTGCCATTTCCTGCCTAGAAAGTCGCGAGACGAACGGATTGCACAAAAATATTTCATTCTTCAGGTAAAGTAACAGATCGGATACCCTGCCCGGCATATACTTCTGGGTAATACCAACCAAATTGTTCAGCATTTGCATGTTTTGTTTGTTGTTCAGTTTTAAAAGTTCAAATGCAAACTGACTGTTTTTTGTTACAAAATCGAGAATCATATCCGAACCTATAAAACAACATTCAACTTCGGTAACAGCCTGAACGGTAAAATGTCTTATTTCATCTAGAAACATGCTTCCGCCAGTTAAAATGGAATGATTTGAATACAAACGAACAATCAGTTTTTTTTCATTTTCTCCTTCCGCGACAATTTTGGCTAACCCACGCTTGATGCAAACAATATTTCTGGCCGATGTGTTTTGTTTAAATATGGTCTCGCCTGCTTTAAAAACCAAGTGTCTTTTTTCTTTGACCAAAGAATCCAACTCATCAGTTGTCAAGCTGTCGAAAATACTATCATCACCATCATCGAAACATCGTGAGCAGCAACGATCTGTGCAAATAGCACATGCATCTTCATTTTTTTTCGTTTCCATAATTCATTTTTTTTCGGGGTATATTTGTAATGGTTATACCCTGTATTTAAAGTTGCTCAAAATACTTAATCTGTTCAGATATACAACTAACTATCTTTAATCTTATGCTTTAAAACTGTTTCTATCTTCAACTTAAGTGAAAAAAAATACAGTTTCACCCATTTAAATGACTTGGTAATTTCAAGCTATTGTCAGCATTAAGTTTACGCTCCGTCAAAGCTTCTTCAGCATCCACAAACCACATCCAAAGTGTTTCGACTGACCAAGCGGCGCCAGTAAATATTCAAATCCGAATTTTGCATATATCTTTAATGCCAGATGCAATTCGTCCAATGTTTCGAGATACACTTGCTTATACCCGTTCTCTCTGGCCATTTGGAGGCAGCGCTCGATTAAAGTCCGGCCAAGCCCTATCCCTCGTGCTTCGGGAAGTAAATACATTTTGACCAATTCGCAGGTACTTTCGGGTAATCCCTCTGTTGGAAATATTCCACCCCCTCCCAGAATTTTCCCGTCAGCTTCAGCAACAAAATATGCCGACCGCGGCTTCCGGAACAATTCATACAAAGCATCGGTTGTTGAATCAAAATATACAGTTCCCGGACGGTTAGCACCAAACTCAGCCAATATATTCCGCACCACCACAGCCAGATCATGATTATCCGCCGGTTGAATTGCCCGTATAATAATTCCGTTCGGTGTTCTATTTATAGATTGATCCATTAAATCAAAATTCGCTGTTTCAATAAAGATCCAAAGATATTAGTTTATTCCTTTCCACCATTCATATGAAGGAGCAAACTCTCCCAATTTAACAGATTCGCCAATCATTGGATGAACAATTGGAATATTTAAACGACGAGCCTCGACGGTAACCCGTTCGATTGACTCGTCCCAGGCATGAAGAGAAAGTGCAAATTTTGCCCAATGAACCGGCATAAACATTTTAGCTTTTAAATCAATCGCCGCCTGAACGGTTTCTTCAGGCAACATATGAATGTATTTCCATGAATGATTGTATTGACCACATTCGAGCAAAGCCAGGTCAAAAGGTCCATAGTCATTGCCAATTTGGGCAAAATGCGTATCATAACCCGAATCACCGCCGATAAAAATCTTTTTAGTTGGGGTTTGCAATACAAACGAAACCCAAAGCGTCTGATTCCGCCTAAATGTGCGACCGGTGAAATGCCTTCCCGAAGTTGCAGTTACCTTAAATCCGGAATCAAGCAGAGCCGATTCAGTCCAATCCAGTTCAATTATTTTTTGGAGATCGAGTCCCCAATGTTCCAAATGAGAACCTGTCCCTAAACCAGTAACAATTTTCCCAACTTTCAGTTTCAGTTTCAACACAGTTTTGTAATCCAGATGATCCCAATGATCGTGCGTAATAAACAAATAATCAATTTCAGGCATTTCATCAGCCTTATAAACATCGCTTCCGGCAAAACTTTTAACCATAAACGAAAATGGAGATGCACTTCCGGAGAAAACCGGATCAACTAAAATCGTTTTACCATCAATCTGCATGAAATAAGAAGAATGACCAAACCAAACCAGAATATTCTCATCTGGATCTAAAGTCAGGAGATTCGTCATTTTTGACGGCAAACTGCTGACTGGTTTTTTTCGTTTGCTGATTTTGAATATACCGTCCCTGATCATATCCATCTTACTTGCATCCTCAGCAAAAACAGGGGTGAAATTCAGGTTCTGAAACTGACTGTCCCTGAAATTCGGTGATTGCAGAACACGACTAGACCTCCAGTAATTTGGCTTTTTCCCAAATTGTGACTGCTGCATAAAAAGGGCTATTATTATTGTAAATGCAACTCCTGCTGAAATGAATACCATCATTATTTTCACAATTATTTTTGATATGATTCGGGTGTAACATAAAAACATCAACCAGTAATGCTATGATGTGACCGATTTGAATTACCTTTATTCAGCAAACATTTTTAGTTGCTGTAAAGTTTAATTGCTAAACGAAATTCATTTTGCCAATAAAACCTAAAATACCAGTTTTAATCGTTACCGGATTTCTTGGATCCGGCAAAACAACCTTTATCAACAATTTGCTACTGCAAAATAAAGAAACAATATTCGGCCTGATTGAAAATGAATTCGGCGACGTTTCGATTGATGCCAAACTCATTTTAAACTATAAGCCTGAACAAATCATTGAACTGAACAATGGCTGTATTTGCTGCACTATTTTCAACGAATTTTCATTGGCGCTTCAGGAACTGGTAAAAAAAAATAATCAGTTGGAGCAGCTTATCATTGAAACCACCGGAATAGCTGATCCCGGCCCTATCATTGAACCATTTTTTCAGGATGCCGACCTCAACCGTCTGTTTGAGTTGAGTGGCACCATTTGCCTGATCGACGCAGTTAACTTTCAGGAACAAATTGGTGGTTTTGAACAGCAAAAGCAAATCCTTTTCAGCGATTTGATCTTGATAAACAAAGCTAAAGAAGTTAGTGAAAAGAAACTTCTGAACATCTGGAAGAAAGTGGCTGCTCTCAATCCTACCGCAACAATCGAAGACACCAATTTTGCCCGAAACGAAGCGGCGCAATTACATTCACTTCAGCCACAGTTACAGGATGATTTCATTCGGAAAATCAGGAAGCCGTTATACAGCGAGCCGGAAGCATCAAAATTCCATAGTTTTACAGTTCGGTTTGGAGGGCTTCTCAATGAAAGCCGTTTTCGGGGCTGGTTCAGCTATTTTGCTTCATTTCACCAGAGAAATATTTACCGGATAAAAGGAATCGTTCATTTCAAAGAAAATCCACTCTTCGGTATCGTTCAAGCTGTTGGAGGATCGGCTTCCATTACGGAAGGATCGGTGATTAATCCGTTTGAACCGCTCGAAAATATCCTGGTTTTCATCGGAAAAGAAGTTAGCAAATTTGAGGTCGAAAAGGAAATTCAACAGTTTTTACTCGAGGAAAACTAAGCTGGGTGGGAGACTCAACAAAGCATGCAAGATACCCGGAGAAAACAGGACACAACCAATGTCCAATAATCAATTTAAAAAAATACGGTAACTATTGTCAACCGTGACAATTGAAGGAGCATTACTTTTCAACAACTGCATACGGATCGGTCACAAACGGACGGACATCGGTCAGCAACATTCCGGCAGTCAACGCTGCCTGCATTCCTAATTCGCCATCTTCAAAAACCTGACAATATTCCGGGTCAACTTTCATCATTTCAGCACATTTCAGGAAAGTATCGGGTTCAGGTTTATGTCTGTCCACATCATCGGCAGTGACTATGAAATCGAATAAATGATCAATCTTCAGTTCTTTCATCTGTAGCATGGCACTGGTGCGGCTGGCGCCTGTTCCCACTGCCATGGGAATTTTCCCGTGGGCCTTTTTCATCAGGCCGATCACCGCATCGTGTGGTTTAATATTGTTGATATTTCGCCAAAATTCAAGCTGCTTCATTTCAACAATTTCTCCGGCATCCAGACTTAAATTTTGCTCACTTTTAATCCGTTCGGCAAAACTAATGGTGGGTGCTCCGGTAAGCTCAGCGATGATTCGTTCGTCAAATGTGCAATTCAGTTTTTTACAAACCGAGTGCCAGCTTGCAATATGCACCGGCAGTGAATCAGACAAAGTTCCGTCCAGGTCAAAAATCAGCGCTTTTGCTTTTGGATGTATTTCAAGTTTCATGAAGTTCGAATTTAAAGTAACAAAAGTAACAAACTTTTGTGCCTGTAAAAAAAAGAAATTTAAAGGAGCTTTTTAAAGAATAGATGAAATTGTATCTTATTCTTATTCAATGAAATTTATATTTTTTAGCATTTCAGATTATTTGTTTCATACATAAAATATCTTTAAATTTACTACACCCCATTAAAGATATTCTCAAATGAAACAGAAACAATACATTAGGTTATTACTGCTACTCTATGTTTTGCTAGTTAGCTTTGCCTGCAAGAAAGATCCGTATGATGCCAACTCGGGTACTTTCACCGATAAAAGAGATAATCATTCTTATAAATGGGTAAAAATTGGCGATCAAATTTGGATGGCCGAAAACCTGGCCTATCTCCCTTATCTTTGTGCCCCCGATGCTCAGTGCGGTATCTATGTATATGACTATCAAGGAACTGGCTCAGCAAGTGTAAACTATAGCACTTATGGCTGCCTCTACAATTGGGAAACTGCCCTGAAAATTTGCCCCGAAGGGTGGCATTTACCTTCGGATGAGGAATGGATGAATCTGGAACTTTTCCTGGGGATGAAATTTGAAGATTTGGACCGAACAGATATTCGTGGGATAGGTGTTAATGTTGGAGGTAAGCTAAAAGAAACAGGGTCACTTCACTGGATTGATCCAAACACTGGTGCCACTAATGAAACCGGATTTTCTGCTTTGCCAGGAGGCTGTTTTGAAACCAACAGATTTCATTCTATTGGAATTGAAGGATATTTTTGGTCTGCAGATGCAGTTAATCATTCAGGAGCATGTAGATTTTTTTGTAATGCTAATGGTTTATCTGCTAGATGGTTTTTTGAAAAAACAATGGGACTTTCAATAAGATGTGTAAAAAACTAATAACCAAAACATAATATCGTATGAGAACATTAATATTTATAACAGTTCTAATTTTTTCTCTAAAATCGTATTCGCAGCCGTCAACTTTTTCTTGGTTTAATTATCAATCTTCAAAACCAAATTACATATCTCCGGCAAAAGATCAGGGAGAACAAGATCCCTGTGCGATTTTTGCGGCAGTTGCTGCCATTGAAGCATTAAGCCATATTTATTATAACAAACCATTTCCATATAATTCATCCTGCCTTAACCTTTCAGAAGCTGAATTGTATTCTATTTGTTCCGGATACGGTAGGTTTGAAGGTGCCGCGAATGCTATGGAAACACTAAACTATAGTGCTGCAAATGGGATAGTTGATGACGTGTGTTTTCCTTATCCAACGGAGTCTTCATTTTTTCGTGATCCGTGTAACAAATGTTCTACCCCATCACAAAAAGTAAAAGTACCAGGGTGCGAGGAGCTATTTTTTAGTTCAAATCAAGAATTAAAGCGGGCAATTATTAATTATGGGCCAATAATTGTCAGTATGCAGAACGTTGGGAATATTTTGCATCCTGATAAAGGATGCCCAAGTTGTGGTCACACAGTTCTAATAGTTGGGTGGGATAACAATTTGGGGTGGCATATCAAAGATAGTTGGCCTGGGGATTATTGGATTTATTTCAATAACATTGACGTTTTTGATGTAAATCGTAGTAGTAAGTTTTATAGGGCCAAATTCGAAAGCGGTGGAAATGTTATTTCCTGTACGGGTGGTGATTGTACTACTTTTTCAAGCCGTAGTTGCGTTGATAATGATGGCGATGGGTTTTATAACTGGGGCATTGGTGCAAAACCAAGCGGGTACGGCGGACCATGTAAAATGGATTTTAACGATTCGGACCCGACAAAAATTTTTCTTGACAACAACTATAATGAACTTCCGACTCCGACGATTACCGGATCCGACTATGTTTGTCAATCGGGAAGTACATTTCAATTGAATAATTTACCAAGTGGTTTTAGTGTCAGTTGGCAGGTATCGCCTTCGGTTTATTTTAATTCGCCAATTAGTGGTACTTCAACAACGGCAACCATATACCCATCTACACAATATGCAGGTGATGAATGCACGATAAACTATACAATTTCAGATGGATGCGGTTCTGCCAACTATTCAAAAAAATTCACAATAAATGGACCTGAAAAATCGAAAGTCTCCATAAATGTTGTTGAATCGTATGCTCAGCCACCTGTTTTATATAGTGAAGTCTGGTTGTTGTGCCCAAATTCAAGTTATTACATTTGAGTCCACTCCGAAAAGTCAATTCTGCTCAATTTTGACTTTGTAATATGCTGATATTCAGTGGGTATTTTTAGTCAAAATACAACAAAAACAGGTTCTCGGAGTGGACTCACATTTATCTAAATAATAATTCAGGATGCTCAACAAATAACTACCAGTGGAACATCCCATCGGGTTGGACAAAATATGAACAAACAAACAATTACATCCGGATAAACACAAACAATACCCCGTGGGGAGTTTAAATGTTACTGCTACAACTTGTTGTAATGCGAACTACTTGATCAAAACTCAATATTTCGGGCAAGGCAACAATTGTGGAGGATATTTTATGGCTTATCCAAACCCTGCCACTTCTGAGATTAACATTAAGTTTACCAAAGAAATAGATATTAAAGAGAAAGATATTTCAATGGAGATTTATGATCTGAATTACAACAGGAGGTTTATTACGAAAGATATTCAGGAAGAAATGAAAATCAAGACTGATGGGTTGAGCAGCAACTATTATTACGTCATATTGAAATACAGAGGTAAAATCTATTCAGAAAAAATAAAAATTGAAAAATAACTTATGCACACTCACTTAATTGTGAAAATCATGCGAAAAGTCCTATTTCAGGTTTTGGCCTTAATCCTCCTTCTGGCATGCGAAAAAGAAGATCCTGGAATTAAGTCAGGAAGCTTTATTGATAACCGTGATAGCCGCGAATATAAATGGGTAAAAATTGGCGATCAAATTTGGATGGCCGAAAATTTTGCCTATAAATCGGTTTTATTAGAGGGCTCAAATTTTAAAATTTGGGAAAACGGTCATTACCTTGACTCGCTGGAACAAGTTGAATATGAAAGAAACAGGGGATGTCTTTATAATTACAAAACGGCCATTTCGTTATGTCCCCCTGGCTGGCATTTGCCTACCGATGAAGAGTGGTTTGATCTGGAAAGCTATCTGGGAATGAAAAAAGGTGAAATACAGAAAAAAGGTGAACGTGGTGTTGCCGAAAATGTGGGCGGAAAGCTTAAAGATACAGGCACTAGCTTTTGGGATCCGCCAAACATGGGTGCTACAAACGAATCGGGTTTTACTGCAAGGCCAGCTGGTGTTACAACTCCGTTCGATTCTTCAATAACTTCCAACAATGAGGTCGTAATGTATTGGTCAATATCAGTTGATCCAGATAGTGCATTTGTCCGCTTTCTTGATGATTCCAGGTATGGAATTTTTCGGATAAGATACCCCAAAAGCTATCCTATTGCAGTCCGGTATTTAAAAGATGATCCAAAATTTTGATTCAGTTACACTTGCTGAATCTAATAAAATTTCTCATTTTTGCATGCCTACCAGTTCCTACCGGTGGGCATGCTTAATTGCCACTTAAATAACTTAAATCAATTTCTATGAAGTATTTCTTATTAATAGTTTTTGCTGCATTTGTTACAACGGCATCATGCAAAAACAAGTACAAAAATGTACCGTTTGAAGAAAAGACTCCGCATGACTGGGAAAATCCTGCCGTCTCTGAAATAAACAGAGAAACTCCCCGTGCTTATTTTGTTCCCTTTGCAACAGCGGAACAAGCTTTGAAAAACGATATCTGGAAGTCGCCGTTCATTCAAACGCTGAACGGAACCTGGCAATTTCATCTGTCACATACCCCATCTGTTCGTCCGTTCTACTTTTTCAAGGACGACTATGACACCGATGACTGGACAACAATTAAAGTTCCGGGCAATTGGGAAATGCAGGGATTTGATGTACCGATCTACGTCAATATACAATATCCACACGAAGCAACTCCTCCCACTATTCAGAAACAGTACAATCCGGTAGGATCATACAAACGTGATTTTACTCTTCCTGAAAACTGGGATGGGCAAGATATTATCGTTCATTTTGGCGCTGTCAGTTCGGCCATGTATGTCTGGGTCAATGAACAAAAGGTTGGATACAGCGAAGACAGTAAAACACCATCCGAATTCAACATCACCAAATACCTGAAG
This sequence comes from Bacteroidota bacterium, assembly GCA_030684645.1. GTDB lineage: Bacteria > Bacteroidota > Bacteroidia > Bacteroidales > Prolixibacteraceae > Aquipluma. The sequence continues at coordinate 10,181 of JAUXUF010000322.1, forward strand.
AAAGGAAATAACTCAATCGCAGTTGAAGTTTACCGCTGGAGTGATGGAAGTTACCTGGAAGACCAGGATTTCTGGCGGATGAGCGGAATCACCCGCGATGTGTTCCTGATGGCCCGAAACCCTCAACATATCCGCGATTACCGGGTTTCTTCACCACTTATTAATAATTATAAAGATGGAGAATTTAAGCTTTCAGTCGAACTAGTGAATTCTGCCCAAAACACACCTGCGATAACGGTAGAAGCCGTTTTGATGGATGGGGCAAAGAAGGTTGCAGAAATGATGCAGGCTGTTCAAACCGCTGCTCAATCCGTTTCGGCAGTTCTTACTGCAAACATTCCGGGTGCCAAAGCATGGTCGGCAGAAAATCCAAATTTATACCAACTTCAGATTACCTTAAAAGATAAAGCCGGTAAGATCATTGAAGTTCTTCGTCAGGATGTGGGTTTCCGCACCATTGAAATAAAAAATGCCCAATTGCTGGTGAATGGTGTTGCTATTTATGTGAAAGGTGTGAATATTCACGAACACAACGACACAACCGGTCATTACCAAAACGAAGCAACCATGCTGAAAGATATTTTCCTGATGAAATCACACAACATCAATGCTGTCCGTACTTCGCATTATCCTGAACCCGAACGCTGGTACGAATTGTGCAACCAATACGGCATTTTCCTGGTTGACGAAGCCAACATCGAGTCACATGGAATGGGTTATGGTAAAGAATCGCTGGCGAAAAATCCCGTCTGGAAAGATGCTCACCTCTATCGTACCCGCAATATGTTCGAGCGCGATAAAAACCAACCTTCAGTGATCATCTGGTCATTAGGGAACGAAGCAGGAAACGGGGTAAACTTCGAAGCAACCTATGCTTATCTGAAATCGGTAGATTCAAGTCGTCCGGTTCAGTATGAACGGGCTGAAGGTGGAGCAAATACGGATATCATGTGCCCCATGTATGCCCGTTTTAAAAATATGGAAGACTATGCCAAAAGCAAACCAACCAAACCTTACATTCAATGTGAATATGCTCATGCCATGGGAAACAGCGTAGGTAATCTTCAGGATTACTGGGATATAATTGAAAAATATCCGGTTTTACAGGGCGGCTTTATCTGGGATTGGGTTGACCAGGGAATACTTACCAAAGATTCAGCCGGAAACAAATTTTGGGCTTACGGTGGCGATTTGGGTAGCGACACACTTGCCACCGATGGAAATTTTTGCCTCAACGGAATTATTAATCCCGATCGTACCATTAAACCATCCCTGATCGAGGTGGGCAAAGTTTACCAGAATATCAGTTTTAAAGCTGTCAATCTGAACTTGGGTGAAATTGAAATTACGAACAAATATTCTTTTACCAATTTGTCGGAATTTGCTTTCCGCTGGGAAGTTGTGGCCGATGGAAAAGCATTGAGATCAGGAGAAATTACTGATCTGGACATGGCTCCAAACACCAGTAAAAAAATAAAATTAGATGTAGCCGTTAATGTAAAACCAGCAACTGAATATTTCCTGAATATTTCTGCCAACCTGAAAAATGCAAAAGGAATTTTACCGGACGGAACCAAACTCGCCTACGAGCAAATCAAGCTTCCTTTCGATAAAAAGGCGATTTTGACTTCGCTCAAAGATTTATCAGCAGTTACTTCAAAAGAAGAAGGAAATACAATGATCATTGAAGGGAAGGACTTTAAAATCATCTTCAGTAAAGATGAAGCGACTATGAAAAGTTACCTGCTGGATGGCAAGGAAATGTTGCTTGCCGGACCTGTTCCTAATTTCTGGCGGGCACCAATTGACAATGATTTTGGAAACGGACTGGACAAACGCAGCCGTGTTTGGAGAAAAGCCGGAGAACAGAAAACCGTAAAATTGGCCACTGTCAAACAAATTGGCAACGAAGCGGTTGTGACTTTCAATTTCGATCTGAATGACGGACAAAAACAGGTTATTGCCAATTATACTTCAAGCTACAAAGTACTGGGAACAGGCGAAGTGGTGGTAACCAACGATTTCAAAACGACCAAAGAATCGCTTCCTGAAATCATTCGTTTTGGGGTAAACCTGGTTATGCCACGCGAATTCGATCAGATCAGCTGGTTGGGTCGTGGCCCACAAGAATCGTACGCTGACCGCTACACCAGCGCATTGGTTGGTTTGTATTCGGGAGCTGTAGCCGACCAGTATTTCCCGTATGTACGCCCGCAGGAAAACGGCAACAAAGTTGATGTCCGTTGGATGACCATTGCCAACAAGAATGGCTTGGGATTGGAATTTATTGGAATGCCTTTGCTTTCGGTTAGCGCGCACCACCAGATTATGGAAGATTTTGAATCACCCGACCGTACAGACGGACGTGGTAAATTAGGTCTGAAAATGATCCGCCGCCACATCAACGATGTAAAACCGCGCGACCTGACTTCGATCAACATCGACTACAAACAACAAGGTGTTGGTGGCGACGATAGCTGGGGTGCCTGGACTCACGACGAATACCGGTTGAGAGAAAAAGCTTACAACTATAGCTTCCGGATTTGCCCGTTAAAACCAGGCGAAAAACCGGTTGAAAAAGCAAAAGTCAGTTATCAGTAAGAAGTCAGAAGACCGGAGTCCGAAGACAGAAGTGCGCTCCCTGAGCGCGAAGCAGTCGAAGGGAGCATGAAATAATAGAAGCGGGAGATTCCGGAAGGAGTTTCCCGCTTTTGTTTTTGTTTTATATTTAAAGCGTTTTTAACCTTACAAACATTCATTGTTATTCATTCACAAACAACAATTTAAGCATGAAACAACTTGAAAAATTATCAGAAAACGAGAACTACTCGGCGGTAAATCTGGGTAGTTTAAATGAATTAATGGATTATAATTTAGTCCATCCGGTTAATAAAAGATTGATTGAAGGTAAAGTATTCTTAAAAGATGCAACAAAAGCAACCGGAACCGAGGTTTCGTTTAATATGTTACCTCCCCATACTGAGCAACCATATTTCCATATTCACCGGAAAAATGAAGAAACTTACATTATTCTGAAGGGTTTTGGGTTCTTTCAGGTTGATGAAGACTGTTTTCAAATAAATGAGGGTAGTGTTATACGAATTGCACCGCAAGGGAAACGAGGCATTTGCAATTCATCGGATGAAACGATGATTTATATGGTCATCCAATCAAAAGAAAATTCATTGGAAGAACACACTACTGCCGATGGTGAAAGACTTCCTGTTGAGCCAAAATGGAGATAATAATGTGTGCAGGTCTTAATGAAATAAACAAATAAAAAGCGGGAGATTCCTAAGGGAGTTTTCCGCTTTCTTGTATAGAACCACATAGGCACAGTAGGTCACATAGAATTTAACAAATCTGTGTTGATCTGTGTAATCTGTGGTTTAATGGGGTTTCCTAGTGTGATCTAGTGCCTATGTGGTTCATTTTAATTCGATAACAAAAGCGGCAAACTCCTCATCAGAATTTGCCGCTTTTTGCAATTTATTTTTAGACACACGATCGTGTGTCTCTACGTTATTTGTGCCAGCTGGAATACATACTGTAGGCTTTGGCGATGCGTTTAATTTCACCTTCGAGCAGTTCGGGGCTGATGTCTTTAATTTTTTTTGCCGGAATACCCGCGTAAACCGTGCCGCTTTCAACGTGCGTTCCCTTGCTGACAACCGAACCGGCTGCCACGATGCTGTTGCTTTCAATCACAGCATCGTCCAGCACAACGGCATTCATACCGATCATCACATTGTGGTGAATGGTGCAACCGTGCACAATTGCCCCATGAGCAATGGTTACGTTATCGCCAATATTAGTTGGAGATTTCTTAAAGGTTGCATGAATCACCGCATTATCCTGAACATTGGTGTTATTTCCGATACGTATATAGTGAACGTCGCCGCGTAGAACAGCGCCGTACCAGATACTGCAATCGTTTCCAATCACCACATCACCGATAATCACAGCAGTTTCGGCCAAAAAGCAATTTTCTCCAAATACCGGAGTTTTATCCAATAGAGATTTAACCAGTGCCATTTCTGAATTCCTTATAAATTGAGCAACAAAGATACAAAACAAGACAAAAGAATTTTCACCTCTGATTACACAGATTATTACAGTAAAAAACCAGCATAAATAATTAAGATTTTCCTGTCAGTCGTATTAAATAATGGTTATTTTTGCAGCGTTTTTGAAAAACTAACATCCAACAAATGGGTCTATAATCAGAGTTTTCAAGCACAAAAACACAGGTTAACAAACTTTATACAGAAAGACCGATTTAATAAATATATCACTTAAAACCCAACCAGACTTACCAGGAAAAGTTGAAGGTGAACAAACCAGAGTATGTTTAATAACTCAAATATTTAGAATGAAAAACACAAAAGTAATTGAACTCGAGGAAGTTGCAATTCGGTTTTCCGGAGATTCGGGTGATGGAATGCAGTTGACCGGAACACTGTTTTCGGATACATCAGCGCTTCTTGGTAATGATATTTCAACCTTTCCTGATTATCCGTCAGAAATCAGGGCTCCCCAGGGAACTGTTGGGGGAGTTTCAGGCTTTCAGGTTCAGTTTGGAGGTAAAAAAATTACGACTCCGGGAGATTTGGCCCATGTGCTGGTAGCCATGAATCCTGCTGCACTAAAGGCTAATGCCACATTTATGAATCCGGGGGGTACCATCATTTTTGATGCTGATTCATTCAGCGAGAAGAATCTGGAAAAAGCCCAGTTCAAAACCAACGACCCGTTTACTGAATTAAAGTTGAACGATTTCTCCCTGATTCCAGTTCCGATTACCAGTCTTACCAAAGAAAGTCTAAAGGATCTTGAACTCGATAACAAAAGTGTTTTACGTTGTAAAAATATGTTTGCTCTGGGATTAATCTGCTGGATGTTCGATCGTCCGCTGGATTACATCGAAAAATTTATTCAGTCGAAATTCGGAAAGAAAAGCCCTGTTATTGCTAAAGCAAACTTGTTGGTGCTGCACTCCGGCTACAACTACGGAATGAACCTGCAGCACATGACACCACAATACATTGTTCATCCTGCTCCTATTGAAAAAGGAACATACCGCAATATTAACGGGAACAATGCTACGGCATGGGGTTTTCTTGCCGCAGCTGAAAAATCCGGACTTCCACTGTTTATCGGCTCCTACCCCATTACCCCGGCCACGGATATTTTACAGGCTTTGGCTGAACGAAAAGATCTGGGAGTCAAATCATTTCAGGCCGAAGACGAAATTGCAGGAATCTGTACCACCATCGGAGCAGCATTTGCCGGCCATCTGGCTGTTACTTCTACTTCAGGACCTGGTTTGGCTTTAAAATCCGAAGCGCTTGGCCTTTCGGTAATGGCTGAATTACCCATTGTTGTGGTCAACGTTCAACGTGGCGGCCCTTCAACCGGCTTGCCAACCAAAACAGAACAATCTGATTTATTACAAACGTTATACGGTAGAAACGGCGAGAGTCCGGTAGTTGTATTGGCTGCAAGTACTCCATCCGACTGTTTTTACTATGCTTTTCTTGCCGCTAAAATTGCCCTTGAGCGAATGGTTCCGGTTGTACTTTTAACCGACGGATTTTTAGGTAACGGCAGCGAACCATGGCGGGTTCCTACAATGAGCGAACTTCCGGCAATCACGCCACGTAAAGCAAAAAATCCTGAAACTTTTTTACCGTATAACCGCGATCCTGAAACTCTTGCAAGAGATTGGGCCATCCCTGGAATGGAAGGTTTCGAGCACCGCATTGGAGGATTGGAAAAAAATAATGCCGGAGGTGTGAACCAGGATCCGGACAACCATCAGAGAAACAGCGAAATCAGGGCAGCCAAAGTTGAAAAAGTGGTTGACATGATTCCTGAACTGGAAGTAGCTGGTGAACCTGAAGGAGATTTACTGGTGATTGGCTGGGGCGGAACGTACGGACACATGATCAGTTCGGTCCGCGCCATGCAGGATGCCGGTAAAAAAGTTAGCCTGGCGCATTTCAACTACATCAAACCTCTTCCCAAAAATACTGCTGACGTTTTCAGCAAGTTTAAAAAAATCGTGGTTTGCGAATTAAATATGGGTCAGTTCGCCAGTTATCTGCGCGACAAACTACCTGAATTTCAATACTATCAGGTTAACAAGATGAAAGGTTTACCTTTCTCGGTAAACGAATTAGTTGAAAATTTTGATAAATTACTGGAGGCTTAATCATGACAAAATTTAATTATACTGCCAAAGATTTCAAAAGCGCTGCTGAAGTTCGCTGGTGCCCGGGTTGTGGCGATTATGCCATCATGAATGCAGTTCAGAAAACAATGGCCGATATGGACATCGCGCACAAGGATTTCGCTGTTATCTCCGGAATCGGATGTTCTTCAAGGTTTCCTTATTACATGAGCACGTATGGTTTTCATACTATTCATGGCCGTGCTGCGGCGATTGCTTCAGGCGTAAAATCGGCCAATCCGGATTTGACCGTTTGGGTTATGACTGGCGATGGCGATTCACTGGCTATCGGCGGAAACCATTTTATCCACCTGGTTCGCCGGAACATCAACGTGAACCTGGTTCTGTTCAACAACAAAATATACGGATTGACCAAAGGTCAGTATTCACCTACTTCTGACCGGGGTAAGATTACCAAAACTTCGCCATTCGGAACTATCGAAGACTCGTTTGTTCCAGGGCAGCTTGTTTTGGGTTCACGCGGTACTTTCTTTGCACGTGCGGTTGATAACAACATCAAACACACGCAGGAAGTATTGGCCGAAGCCGCTCAACACCAGGGAACATCGGTGGTTGAAGTGTTGCAAAACTGTGTCATTTTTAATGATGGAATACATGACCATATTTCAGACCCTAAATTCAGGGCCGAGCGTCAGATTTTTCTGAAAAAAGGTCAGCCCATGATTTTTGGAGAACAAGAAGACAAAGGTTTAATCCTTGAAAATGGACGGTTGAAAGTGGCCAAAATCGGCGAAAACGGAATTACCCTTGAGGATATTCTGGTTCATGAACCAGCAGAAGATAACCTTGGATTACAGGTTGCGTTGATCAACATGTCTCTTCCTGAATTTCCGGTGGCAATGGGCGTTATCCGCAGTATAGAAGCTCTTGTTTACGATCAGGAAATGAAAAAACAGATTGAAGCCGTTCAACAGAAACGCAGAATAACCTGTGTTGACGAACTTCTGCAATCGGGTAATACCTGGACCGTTGATGGCGAAAATTGCGATGAACCTGTAAAGTTTTTCGACAATAAATGCTTCGGATAGGGTCTCCGAAATAATAAAATATGATATCTAAACCTTGAAGAATTTCAGATTCTTCAAGGTTTTTTTTAATACGTCAGTTAAGTTCTGATCAAGAATTAATATCGCATTAATAATATGGTGTCACCGCTACGCGGCTTATCTTAAACTTGCTGTTCTTTTACTGCCATACTTTCAGTGCTACGCACTTAAAAATTTAGAACGAATAGCCGCATAGCGGTGTAAGTATGGTAGAGGTATTATTATAAATGATATTCTGGAAGCCGCATAGCGGTGACACAATTTTGAAAATATTTAGGAATAAGGCGAATCAAGGGTTGAAAAACTGGATTTTAATGCCGAAGGCATGATATTATTATAGCAAATCATTGTGCAAAAGGGTTAGAATGCCGAAGGCATGACAGAATTATATCACCACTTCGTGGTTAAAGAACGATTTCTGCACCATATTCTATAATAATGTCAACCCTTTGGGTTTTATAAATTCAACCCTTAATTCGCATGAATAATCTAAAACAATAAATGCGACAGTATTACGATCCAATTACTTGATTTAGTTGAATCGCCTTTTATCTTTACACAATCCTTTTATCAACTTTATAAAAACCAAAAGCAATGAAGAATTTCTTTTTTCTTGTTCCCATTGCTATCTTGCTGGTCATCCAAATTCCTCACCTGTCCCTTCCCTATTTCTGGGACGAAGCATGGTCGTATATTCCGGCAATCCGGAAGATGGCCGAAACAGGCCCCAGCATGTTACCGGGAGTAATTCCAATCGATTATTGCAAGGGGCATCCTCAATTCTTCTTTTTCCTATCATCAATCTGGATGGACCTTTCCCCCGATTCTATCCTTTTCATGCGGATTCTTCCCTTATTGATTTCTATCGGAGTTTTACTGGTAACCTTCTTTGAATTACGAAAATTTGCCGGTATTGAAACAGCAAACATCGCGATTCTGTTAATTGGTGTTCAGTCCACATTTCTGGCTCAATCTATTTTTATATTGCCGGAGATGCTTCTCACCTTATTACTGATCGTTTCTTTGTTTGCATTCCTGAACCGAAGGTACCTTATTTTTGCCATTTCAAGTTCGCTGATGGTGTTGACAAAAGAGACTGCAATTGTTTTTACTCTCACATTCGGACTATATTATCTCATTTCCATTCTTTCGAAAAGGGGAAAAGACACATTCTATTTAGGACATTTTATTTTGCTGATTGTTCCCGAAGTAATTTATGGAATGTTCCTGTTGCTCCATTACCTGAAATTTGGTGTGTTTTTTTACGCCGACCATCTTTCTTTAATTAATCTCAGTTCAACTTCAATCCTTGAAAAAATCGGGAGGGTAATGGTGATGGTTTTTTCGCAATATGGCCGGATGTTGCTATCGCTTTTAATATTAATCACTTTGGGGCTACTCATCATTTTAAAAAAGAAAATACAAAACCGCAATATTTTGATCCTATGTGGTCTATCGATTGTAATATTCATGATTTTTACATCCATAAATTCTTACTCTCCACGTTACACGCTGGGTATAATCATTATGCTGGTCATTGTTTTTTCGGTTATTTTCAGCCAACTACCTGTTCATCCCTATCTAAGAACAGGAGTTGTTGCAATCATCGCTTCCATTTGTCTTTATTACTCGCTTACACATAAACGAAGTATCGATACAGATCTGGGCTATGTGGAAGTGATCAGGGTTCATCAGGAGATGGTTCGATATTGCGAGGATAACAATCTCTACGACGAACCAATTTCAGCCTCCTTCAACATGTATTACAATCTGCATAACAATGAGTTAGGTTATATTACCAGCAACAGAGAATTTACACACATCATGGACTGGGGAAAATATAACGATGCAAAATATCTCATTTTCGAATCAACTTTCAACGATTCCGACTCAATCATTCAACTTGCCAAAATCAAATATCGGTTAGTCCGAACCTTCACCAACAAACATGCCTGGGGATACATTTATGAAAACACAAATTACCAGGAATCTACAGCTATAAAGAACAATAGAAAGGTATTTTGATCACATTCTCTTTAGTCAGGCTGGATGCTTCTTTCCATAGATCTAGTGGAAAAGCAAATACTTTTATTCACCGCCAGCTTTCGTTGAATTTTCAATTTACAATATACCAAGCACTTGAATCCTTTCAAAAAAAAAAATAATGGCTGTTCTGATGAATAGGCTATTCCAAATAAATGTATCTTTAAAATCTTTCAGCAGAAATGGCTGATTAAGAAACCGCAACTTTGGATTTGGATTCGAATTGATTTTCAGAAAGGATATGCACAAAAAACTCATCTATCTCTTCTTATTTATTTTAGCGCTGTCAACAGTTGTTTCAGCTGAAATCATCAACATAGGAGTTCCTTATATACGAAACTATTCGAAAAAGGAATACAAGGGAGGTACTCAAAACTGGTCGATTTCACAAGATCAGCGTGGTTTTATGTATTTTGCCAACAACGATGGACTTCTTATTTTTGATGGTGTTACCTGGCAAAGGCATCGAATGTTAAATTCTTCGATTGTTCGGTCGGTTTTCATCGCAAAAGATGCACAAATTTACGTTGGGGCATATAACGAACTGGGCAAAATGACTGTCAACAAGACCGGTAAATTGGAATTTCGCTCTTTAAAGAAATACATACCTTCGGAGTATCAAAATTTCGATGACATTTGGAACATAACTTCATACCAGAATTATATAGTATATCAGTCCTACAATTATGCTTTTTTATTCAGTAATGATTCTGTTGTTTCAGTGTTAAAAGCTCCATCAAGGTTTCAAAATTCTTATCAGATCAACGGGCGATTGTATTTTAATGATCTGGGAAAAGGTCTGCTTGAATATTCATCAAACAAACTTACAAGTTCCCCCGGTTTTGAAAGCCTTAAAGGTGAAGGAATTTGGTCAATTGTACCATTTAAAGGCAGTAATGACTTATTGGTTTGCAGCTTAAACAAAGGTATTTTTATATACAACGGAAGCGAATTGAAGACATGGGACGTTCCGGTAAATTCCATTTTCAAAAAAAACCAGATTACCAGTGCAATCAGCATTCAGGATAACTATTTTGCCATTGGCACCATACAGGACGGGGTCTTCATTATCGATGGATATGGAAATATCATTCAGCATTTAAACAAACAAAAAGGTCTCCAAAATAATACCGTATTAAAAGTATTTGGTGACCGAGAAGGAAACCTCTGGCTTGGACTTGACAACGGGATTGATTACCTGAACATAAATTCGCCCATAACATTTTTACAGCAATCGGATGGTATTGGTGCAGGATATACCTCGATTATTTACAAGGGGAAACTATACCTGGGAACTAACCAGGGCCTGTTTGTGAAAGATTGGGGAAACGAAAGGCGGAACAATGAATACCGTATGATTCCTGGCACCAATGAGCAGGTTTGGTACCTGGGTGTTCATGACGACGTATTGCTCTGCGGTCACAATAACGGAACATATGTTGTTGAAGGCGAAAAAGTCAGACAAATAAGTAAAATTCCAGGTGCATGGAAATTTCACTCACTTAAGCGATTCCCAGGATATTTGCTAGGTGGAACTTACAGTGGTTTGACACTTTATAAGAAACAAAACAACAGCTGGGTTTTGATCGGCAAAATACCAGGATTTGATGAATCGTTTCGAATTTTTGAGGAAGATGAAAATGGAGATATCTGGATGAGTCATGGGTTTAAAGGGATCTATAAAATCCAGATTGGCAATAACTTGGATAGCATCCGATCATCTCGTTTTTACACCATAAAGGATGGTTTACCTACAAACTTCAACCTGAATGTATATAAGATAAAAGGGAAGATAGTGGTGACCTCAAATGCCGGAATTTATGAATACAATTCGACAACCGACCGGTTTGAACGTTCAGTTTACTTTAATCAGCTATTGAGTCCGCTAAAAGACATTTCCTATCTGAAGGAAGATAAAAACGGTAACATTTGGTATGTTGCATGGGACATGTCGAAAAACAAGGGAGGTGTCTTCCGGATACAGGAGGATTTGACGTATAAAAATATAAGCTCACCCTTTGGATTATTGACCGGCAAATTCATCAGCGGTTTCGAATCCATCTATAATTATTCAGACGATCATATATTCTTTGGCACTGAAGATGGATTTGCCCATTATTCTCCCCTTGCCAATTATAATCATAACCCGGAATATTCAACATACATAAACAGTGCAACTGCAACATATCTCGACAGTATTTTCTATTACGGCAATTACACTGCAAGTCCGGGCAAGAACGACCATCCGGAGTACAATTTTCCATACAAGGAAAATTCGTTCAGGTTTTCATACACATCTCCCTTGTATGACAATCAAGGCCAGATTGAATATAGCTTTAAGCTATCAGGATACAACAATAAGTGGTCAGATTGGAGCAGCACCTCCTTCAACGAATATGCAAATCTTCCTTCAGGCGATTATATTTTCAATGTTAAGTCCCGAAATCAAATGGGCATCGAAAGTACAGAAGATAGCCTGAAGTTTGAAATTAAACCTCCCTGGTACAATTCAGTTTATGCCTATTTAGTCTATTTTATAACATTCATAGGAATATTTCTAATGACCATCTGGGCCGTATTCATGCGGATTGAAGTATCGAAACGTAAAGAGCGGTTAAAGAACCTGAGCGCCTACCGACAAAAAGAACATGAATATATCCGGCAGGCTCTGGTTTCCGAAAAGAAAATCATCAATCTGAAGAACGAAAAACTTCGGATTGAAATGATTCACCGCGACAAGGAACTTGCCAACCAAACCATGGATTTAATTCATAAAAATAAGTTTCTGGGAAGGATAAAAGAGGAATTGGAAAAACTAAAAAAATCGAGCTCTGATGAATCGGTGAAAGATAAAATCACCTCCCTGGTACACAAAATCGACAAAGATATTGACCACAAAAAGCAATGGGAAGTATTTGAAACTGCTTTCGACGATGTTCACGAAGACTTTTTAAGCAGGCTGAAAATACTTCATCCTAATCTTACTCCTAAAGAATTAAAATTATGTGCCTACCTGAGAATGAATATTTCAACTAAAGAAATTGCTCCACTCATGAATATATCGATTCGTGGTGTTGAAATTTGCAGATATAGGGTACGTAAAAAACTCAATATTGATCGCGATCAGAATCTAACCAGCATGGTCATGGATTTATAAAAATTACACAGAGTTGTGTATCTGAAAATACTTACTGTTGTATAAACAATTTTAGAATAAAATAACCCAAACTACTTTCTTACAATTAAATACATTATTACATGATGTATTATTGATGTAATGCAGAATTGCAGCAGATGTATTATTGTAGTACTCTTTTGTATTTTTTTTGTACTCAATTATTTAACTTTGCTTAACAAAAATTTAATGTTTTAATTATTTTTTCTAAAACTTTATTTATTTATGAAAAAATCGATTTTAGCAATTTTAATCTTGATGAGCTCTTTTGTCGGATATGATAAAGCTTGTATCTTAACTAGCGTGAAAGTGTAAGAATAAAGACAATAAAAAAAAAACGGAAGAGGTAGAACTGTTAATCCTACCCATTAAAATTGGATTAAATCAAGTCTCAAAATGTAAAATTATGAAAAAATGGTGGTTCATTCATGGTTCTGTTCCATGGGTAAATGAAAATTTCAGAAAGATGAAACTAACAGTTTTATTAGTGTGCATCTCAGCAGTGGCAGGCTTTGCCAGCGGAAGTTATGCACAGTCGGAAAAACTAAATAAAACTTCCTTGCTGCAAGATTCAGGGCAACAACTAGCTGTTTCCGGTAAAGTAACCGATAAAAACGGCGAGCCCTTGTTCGGTGTTACTGTAGCAGTAAAAGGTACAACCATCGGAACTATTACCAACGTGGAGGGAAAGTTCACTCTTTCCGTTGTGGCGGGAAGCACTTTATCATTTTCAATGATAGGTTTCCATACTCAGGAAATTATTGCAAGCGGTACTACACCAATTGATGTGATTTTGGCTGAAGAAACGATAGCAATTGATGAGGTCGTGGTTGTTGGTTATGGATCAGTTAAGAAAAGAGATCTTACCACATCGGTGGCGACTGTATCCACAAAAGATATTGCCGAAAGACCTATCATTTCTGCTGCTTCTGCCATTCAAGGTAAGGCTGCCGGTGTTACAGTAGTGCAGCCGAGTGGTGAGCCCGGAGCAGGTATGGTAGTTCGCGTTCGCGGAAATAGCTCAATTAGTGCAAGCAATGACCCATTATATGTCGTCGATGGTGTTCCGATGACCGAAATCAACTTCCTGTCGCCAAACGATATCGAAAGCATGCAAATTTTGAAAGATGCTTCTTCTGCCGCCATTTATGGTTCGAGAGCATCCAATGGCGTGGTATTGATTACCACTAAAATGGGTTCAAAAGGGGAAGCAAAGATTTCATTCAATGCACATGCCGGTGCTACGCAGGTTGTAAAACATTTACAATCGCTGAATACTGCTCAATATAAAACATTGATGGATGAAATTGGCGCGGTTACCTTACCTGATGGATTGACCGATCAAACCGATTGGTTTAAAGAAACTTTCAGAACTGGTGTTACACAAGATTATCAGTTGTCCATTTCTAATGCAACCGACAAAATAAAATACTTTGTTTCAGGAGGGATGACTAACGAATCAGGTGTTATTCCTGTAGCCTACTATAAACGATATAATTTAAGAGCAAACCTGGAAAATCAGATTCGATCTTGGCTTAAATTGAATACCAATCTGGCGTATTCTGATTACACCAACAACGGAATAATATCAGGAACAGGAGCCAATCGGGCAGGTGTAATTTTATCGGTTATCAATACACCTACTTATGCACCTATTTGGAATCCTGCTATCCCAACTCAATATTACGATAATTTCTATGGTGCACAAGTGACCCATCCAGTTGAAAATATGTCACGATCGGAAAATAATAAAAGTAATAGCAATCGATTTGTAGGTAGCACAAGTGGTGAAATCACATTTTCTCCGGCATTAAAACTCAAAACATCATTATCGTTAGATCGCGTTTATTATAATTCTACCAGTTTTTTAGATCCTATCAAAACTTCCTGGGGACGAACTAATTATGGTCAAGCTTCTGATAACAGATCATTGAGTTCAATTATGGTTTTTGATAACATTATGACTTACGATAAACGTTTAAAAAAACACAGTCTGAGTGCAATGGGTGGAACATCATTCACTTCCTCTTCATGGAATCAAAGCTATATGTCAGCTTCACACTATAGTACTTCTGACATTCTAACTTTAAATGCTGGCAATAAAATTGAACAAGGAAGCGGAACATCTGCCTCCGATTGGGCCATTATGTCTTTTCTGGGAAGGGTAGCCTACAATTATGACAGCAAGTATCTATTGACTGTCAACTTCCGTGCTGATGGTTCTTCAAAATTAGCTCCAAGTCATAAATGGGGTTATTTCCCTTCTGCATCTGCTGCATGGAGGATTTCAGCTGAAGACTTTATGAAAGATATAAAATTGGTTAGTGATTTAAAACTCAGAGGTGGTTGGGGACAAACGGGTAATCAATCGGGAATTGGTGATTATGCTTATTTACAACGCTATAATATTAATCGTCTTGCCTGGTGGGATAAAAGTGGTCTCTACACCGATGCAGTTCCAGGTTTGTCTATCGCGAATATGAAAAACTCAGATTTGACCTGGGAAACAACCACTCAATCCAATATAGGGATAGATTTATCCATACTCGAAAGTCGCGTAAACCTTACCATTGATGCCTACTACAAATACACCACAAATTTATTGATGGATGTGCCTCTGCCCTCAACTGCTCCCGTTGGAAGTTTGACACGTAACGAAGGAGAAATGAGTAACAAGGGGATTGAAATCGCCTTAAATACTAAAAACTATACCGGAAAATTCAAATGGGAAACAGACTTCAATATCTCTTTTAACAGAAATAGGGTTGAAAAACTGACCCTTCAACAGAAATATTATTTAGCAGAATCATCAACAGGTGAAAAAGTTGTACTCTTGACACCTGGTCAACCATTGGGCGTTTTCTTTGGCTATGTTTCCAAAGGAGTAGATCCTGAAACTGGAAATTTGATATTTGAAACTACGAATGCAGATGGTACTCCATCTTTGAGCGAGCGTAAAATTATAGGCGATCCTAATCCTAAATTTACTTATGGATTAACAAATAATTTTTCTTATCAAGGATTTACTCTGAATATATTCCTTCAAGGTTCTTATGGAAATGACATTTACAATATTTCGCGCATGGAAACCGAAGGAATGTATGATGCCAAAAATCAATCGGTGGCAGTACTCGACAGGTGGGAGCGTCCGGGCATGGTCACCTATATGCCTAGAGCAGTGGCTACAAAAGAAAATTTGCTGACATCTACTCGCTTCGTGGAGGATGGTAGTTATTTACGGTTAAAAACACTCACTCTGTCTTACAATTTTGCAAGTAATTGGTTGAGAAAAATGAACATAACTCGTTTACAACCCTATTTAACCGCACAAAACCTATTGACTTTGACCAAATACAAAGGATTTGATCCTGAAGTAAGTCAATATGGAGGTAGTGCCACTGTTCAAGGAATTGATTATGGCACTTACCCACAATCGAAGAGTTATGTAATTGGCTTTAATGTTGAATTTTAACACAATTACAAAAATGAAAAAAATTATAAAACTGGGCTGTTATATAGCTATTTCCCTTTCGTTAAGCGCTTGTTCACTCAATCTTAATCCAATTTCAGATTTTAGTGAAGTGAATGTTGGTGGAAACAACAGCGATGGCGGAACTGTAAAGTTCAAGACCAAAGCTGAGATGAAAACACAATACGATAATATGTATAATCAATTATCGACAAACAAAGTTGAATCATGGGTGCTTGATTACTTGATCTATTCAGATACACATGCCGACAATTCCTATCGTGGTGCAACCGATCTTGAATTAACACAGTTAGAGCAACAAAGGCAAGATGGAAATAACAAAAATATTAATCGCGATTGGGATAATTATTTTGGAATAGTAGGAGCCGCAAACAGTGTGATATGCAATATTGATGCCGTACCCGATGTTTCCCTAACACAGGCAGAACGTAAACAATGGAAAGCGGAAGCCTTAGTCTTACGATCCATGATTTATTTCGACCTGGTACGCCTTTGGGGTGATGTGCCGTTAATATTATTGGAACCACCAGCAATAACATCGGCCAATATTGTGGAAGTATATCCATTGTATTATCCTAAGAAAAATACTACTGCAGAAATTTATGCTCAAATTATCAAGGATTTGAATATTGCATTAGAACCAGGTGGGGCACCTGCAATTGATAACACAAATAAATTCAAATTTTCAAAAACGGTGGTAAATGCTTTGTTGGCAAAAATATATGCTGAGAAGCCTGTTAGAGATTATGCCAAAGTAGTTCAGTATTGCACTGAAGTCGAAAAAGATGTTTCACTCGTAGCTAATTATGGCGATTTGTTTGATATGAATGCTGCCAATACAGATGTAAAAAACAGAAATACTTCAGAATCCATTTTTGAAATTACCTTTTCCGGAGGTGGAAACTGGGTAACATGGATGTGTGGTATAGATCTCTCAAGTGCTACCAGCAAATACGATTGGGCAAAGTGGTTTACACCTTCGCGTGATTTGACAGCAGCATTTGATAAAGCCGGCGATACAGACCGGAAAAAACAAACCATCATCAATGCCGACGTAATCTGGAGTAATCATTATCCTTCAAAGGGTTATCCATTTATGTATAAATATCGTTCTAAATTTCACAGTGTTATCAAAATCCGGTTGGCAGATATATTGTTGCTGAAAGCGGAAGCTTATATTGGACAAGGGAATACTGCTGACGCCACTACATTGGTTAATCGCATTCGTACACGGGCAAAACTTACCAGTTTGACTACAGTTACAGCCGATGATGTTTTAAACGAAAGAAGGTTAGAATTAGCTTTTGAAGGACAACGCTGGTTCGATTTAGTTCGCACCGGAAAAGTATTTACTGTTATGAATACTTTGAACAGCAGAGATGTTGGTCGTTTGCCAATGAATGTGGTGACAGAAGAAAAAACATTGATGCCAATACCACAACCACAAATTGACAAAAACCCATCGATGCTTCAAAACCCTGGTTATTGATTCATTCAATAATTATTAATCGACAAAAATAGGAAGTCATGAAAAATACAATAAAATTCATAGTACTGATTTGCATGTCATATAGCTTTTGGGCTTGCAGCAATGAAGATGTTGTGATTAGGTATCCGAGTTCGACACCCTCAATAGACACTGCAATAGTCGCTGAAAGTGTTATTACTTATGGTGAATCGATTAACCTTCATGTGGGTGTTTCTGATAAGGTAGCTCCTTTATCCACTTTGACGGTTAAAGTAGTTGTTAATAACGAAGTGGTAATTTCCGAGGTGATTAGAACAAAAGGAAATCATGCTAGTATTAAAAGAACTTATGGAATACCCTTTGTCGCCAATCGTCCTGATAACGCACCTGTAAAAATTTATATAACTTCAACCAACGTGAGTGGAATCGAGAAAGATTTGATTGTAAGTACAACGATTGCAAAACGGCCACCCATTCCCGATTTGTATATTGTTCCCGATTTTGGACAAGGTGGATCGGCTAAACTAATTTTGACCGATGCTGCAAATTATATTTATAAAGTTACCGGTTTGCAGTATAGTACTTCGTTTAAATACAAATTAGCTACAAAGCTGGATAAATTCAAAAGAATTGACTGGACAGGAATGGTATTTGGACTGGTAGATGTTGCAACAGGGAAAATTGGTTTGATTGATCAGACTGGAAGTTCCATAAATGCTACAGATGGCACATTGGTAGGTATTTCGGAATTCACGTTCGATGCCCTTCAGTTTACTTCTAAACTAGGTGGAAAATTGCTGGAGCCTGTTACTACGCTTGATATTAATCTGGACTTGCCAGCTCTGGTGATGTCTGCCAAGAATTTCAGGGGAGGGAATGTCTATTTTGGAGAAAATGTTGTAGTAACCTTTACAGGTATCACTACTGATCTTGCAAACAGTTTGTCGCCAGATTATTTCCAGAAAACCGGAACAAACACCGCTAAATTCTTAGGTAAAACAGGTCTTTACAAAGCTTATTTTCTGATTGAAGCTAACTATTTGTACATTGAGCAACAACCTGAAGCGCTCTATCCTGAAGCGCTGTGGATTTGCGGAACAGGTTTTGGACGACCATCGACGCCTTATATGAAAACGTCGAGTTGGAACTGGAATAGTCCGTTGGATTATATCGCTTGTCGATTGGTTTCACCGGGTATTTATCAGGCAACTATGTATTGCAAGAACACACCAAATACAGGTACAGGCAAATATGGCGGTCTTGATTTCAAATTCTTCCACAAACGTGGCTGGTGGGATGGTCACGAAGAATGGGCTTCGAAATATACAGTTTCTGCCCCTTTCCTTGGTCCTGCAGAAACAAATGGAAATGTGAATGTATTAAGCGCCGCTGTGGTTGAAGGAGTATATCGGTTCACACTCAATCAGAACAATATGACTATTAATGCCGTAAAAATTCCTTAAATAGACTTTGCTCGGGGACAGTTTGTCTCCGAACAAAAATTTTAACAAATCAAATCAATGAGCAAATCAAAGTTATTTATTGCTGCAACAATTTTCATGAGTATGTTTCTTTCATCTTGTAATGCAGAAGAGAAATCTACGCCGACTGTTCCCCCTGGGAAAAGTGATGTTGAAGTGTATGTGACTACAGCGAATAAATCGATGCTTTTTACCAGCATTCCTCTAAGTTTCAGCACTAAACCAAATATGGCTGTAGAAACCACCATTACGATGAAACCTTCAGAAACATTTCAGGAAATTGATGGATTTGGCGCAGCAATTACAGGATCTACCTGTTACAATTTGCTGAAAATGACATCGGTAAACCGTTCAAAGTTACTGAAAGAAACATTCGATCCTGTATCGGGTATGGGTTATAGCTATATTCGTATTTCTATCGGTTGTTCCGATTTCTCTTTGGACGAATATACCTGTTGCGATAAACCCGGTATGGAGAATTTTGCTATTCATGAACTCGACAAACGCGACCTTTTTCCCATTTTGAAAGAGATTTTGGCGATCAATTCCACTGTAAAAATACTCGCTTCTCCATGGACATGCCCTCGGTGGATGAAGGTGAATAATCTGGTCGATTTACAACCTTATAATTCATGGACAAGCGGACAGCTTAATCCAATCTATTACCAGGATTATGCAACTTATTTTGTCAGATTTGTTCAGGAAATGAAAAAAGAAGGTTTTAATATTGACGCGATTACCATTCAAAATGAACCGCTGAATCGTGGCAATTCGGCATCGCTATATATGTCGTGGCAAGAACAAGCTTCGTTTGTCAGGAATGCCCTGGGACCTAAATTTGCTGATGCTGGTTTAACCACCAAAATTGTTGTATTTGACCACAACTATAATTACGACAATATTAACGATCAATTGAGCTATCCTGTGAAAATTTATGCAGATCCCGAGACCGCCAAATATGTTGATGGAGCAGCTTATCATGCCTATGGAGGTGCCAAGAGTGAACTGTTGAATGTTCATAATGCTTTTCCATCCAAAAACCTGTATTTCACCGAAATGTCAATCGGAAGTTGGAATTACTCTTTCGATGGCGATTTGATGTGGAGTATGCGTGAATTAGGTATTGGAACGCTCAATAATTTCAGTAAATCTGTTATTGTGTGGAATTTTATGCTCGACGAAAAAGGAGCTCCAAATCGTCCGGGTGGTTGTACAACCTGCTATGGCGCAGTAGATGTAAATACAAAAGACTATGCAACCTTAGACCGAAAATCACATTTTTATGTTATCGGTCACCTTTCAAAAGCAATTTCACCAGGCGCCATCCGGATCGGTACCACCGGATTTCAAACCAGCGGATTATATTACACTGCAGTTAAAAACATGGATGGAACTTATGGCGTAGTACTTCAAAACGATACCGATAAATCGATAAAAATAACCTTAGCAGATGATAACCATTCGTTTATCTATACAATGCCATCAAAAAGTATTGCTTCCTGTAAATGGAAAAAATAGTACAAATAATTGAAATATTTGTCGTTTAGCATAACCAATTTGTTTTTTGATATAAATGAATCTTGAATAAGTTTAAACAATTAAAACTATTATTATGAAAAGAATCTTTACTTTCGTGATTGCTCTTTTGAGTATGTTTGCCGTTATGCAGTCAGCATCGGCACTGACATACAGCGTTACTGTTCCTGCCGGAACCAACGCGTGCTTTATTGCTGGTAATATGAATGGCTGGAGTCAAAAACCTATGACAAAAGTAGATGCTACGCATTACACAATTGACTATCCCACTTCAGTAGCCACTGATGAATACAAGTATTGCAGTGGTCCGGACTGGAAATATGAAGAATGCGATGCTGCCGGAGTTAAATTAGCTGCAAACCGCAAATATGCAGCTGCTGATATTGTTGCAAAATGGTTGGTAGTATATGATACTGCCAATGAAAAAGATGTCGCAATTGAAGTATTGACTCCATCGACAACCATTGAATGCTACATTGTTGGAAATTTTAATGGTTGGGCAAGTCCTGCTGCTGCCTTTAAAATGACTAAAGGTGCAACTACCGCTGATGGTATCGTTTTCTCTAAAACCATTCACACCCTGGATGTTACCACATTGGAATACAAGATCACTGCTGGTCCTGCGTGGGATTATGAACAAAAAACCCCTGCTGCTAATTTTAAATTCGCGACAGATGGTGGAACTGTTATTGTAACTGCCTTCAAAGCAATTTTCGATCCTGCAAAAACAGGCGATATCCACATTACGGCTACCGTTCCTGCCGGCACAACAGTCTGCTGGATTCAAGGAAGTTACTTAGGATGGGATATGAAAAAAGCAGTAAAGGGAACTAAAAATACTGATGGTACTTTTTCGTTTACTGTTCCTATGGTAATGTCTATTGAATATAGATTGTACAACTTACCAGATTGGAGTCATCCAGAAGCTGATGATGCAGGTGTAGAACGTGCAAATCGTTTAGCCGCATTTCCGGCTGATGCAAATATTAGCATAACAGTAGTAAAATGGAAAACACCAGTATTGGGTATGATTTACAACGTTACTGTTCCTGCCGGAACCAACGCATGTTTCATTGCTGGCAATATGAATGGCTGGAGTCAAAAACCTATGACAAAAGTAGATGCTACGCATTACACAATTAACTATCCGAATGCAGTAGCCACTGATGAATACAAGTATTGCAGTGGTCCGGACTGGAAATATGAAGAATGTGATGCTGCCGGAGTTAAGTTAGCTGCAAACCGTAAATATGAAGCTGCTGATGTTGTTGCAAAATGGTTGGTAGTGTATGATACTGCTAATGAAAAAGATGTCGCAATTGAAGTATTGACTCCATCGACAACAATTGAATGCTACATTATTGGAAATTTTAATGGTTGGGCCAGTCCTGCCGCTGCCTTTAAAATGACTAAAGGTGCAACTACCGTTGATGGAATCATTTGGACTAAAACCATTCACACCTTGGATATTACCACATTGGAATTCAAGTTCGCTGCTGGTCCTGCTTGGGATTATGAACAAAAAAACCCATCTGCTAATTTCAAGTATGCTACAAGCGGCGGAACTGTTATTGTAACTGAATTCAAAGCAATTTTCGATCCTGCAAAAACAGGCGATATCCATATCACGGCTACCGTTCCTGCCGGCACAACAGACTGCTGGATTCAAGGAAGTTACTTAGGATGGGATATGGCAAAAGCTGTTAAGGGAACTAAAAATGCTGATGGAACTTTCTCATTTACTGTTCCAATGGTAATGTCTATTGAATATAGATTGTACAACAAAGCAGATTGGGGTTATCCAGAAGCAGATGCTTTAGGTGTAGAACGTGCAAATCGTCTGGCCGCATTTCCTGCTGATGCAAATATCAGCATAACAGTAGTAAAATGGAAACTTCCAACAGCAATTTCTATCATAAAAGCGGCATCTAACTTAATTTACACCAATAATTCAAGTATCGTTGTTGAGGGCGTTACTTCACGGGTGGATGTATTTGATTTAAGCGGTCGTATCCTTCAGTCCAACAAATTGGTTGGTACTTTTACTTCAAAATCGCTAAACGCTGGTATATACATCGTTCGTGTTGATGGTGCTACCAAAAAAGTTGCTGTAAAATAAACAGTTAACATTGACAAAAAAGGGCTGTGCGATTGTCGCACAGCCCTTTTTTATCATAAATTACCCCGAAGATTATTCATAATTTTAATTGAATGGAACCTTGCCTCCGATCCAAACTATTTTCCACACACCAGTGGTGGATGTAGTTCATGTATGGGAGCGCTAACGATCGGAAATTCGGTAAACCGCAATGTATCGTATTACATCATTGCACATGCTTCTAAGTTTGTAAAGACAGGTTCAAAACGAATTGCATCAAATACGGTCAGTAATTTGCCTAATGTTGCGTTCATTACTCCTGAAGGAAAAAAGGTTCTGATTGTGCTCAACGAAAGCAATACGGTACAGACATTCAATATTCAATTCAATGAAAGAATTGTGATCACTGATCTTGCAGGAGGTGCAGTGGGAACTTATGTTTGGTAAATAAATTATAAGTGAACTAATTAATTATATACAAACAGATATACAAAATAGCAGATAAAAGATGGTATATTGCTAACAAACCTAATTCATAGAACCATGTATATTTTATCCTTAGATCAGGGGACTACCAGCAGCCGTTCAATATTATTTGATAAATCAGGAGGTATCGTTGCTCTTGCGCAAAAAGAATTTACTCAAATCTTTCCAACTCCCGGATGGGTAGAGCATAATCCCATGGAGATATGGGAAACTCAGCTGGAAACAGCCAGGGAAGTGATTGCGCTGGCAAAAATTTCAGCCAGTGATATTGCAGCTATCGGTATCACCAATCAGCGGGAAACAACCGTGATTTGGGACCGGAATACAGGCGAACCCATATACAACGCCATTGTTTGGCAGGACAGAAGAACTGCAGCTTTTTGTGATGAACTGAAAGAAAATGGCTTGGAGAAAGTTATACAGCAAAAAACCGGCTTACTCGCAGATTCGTATTTTAGCGGTACTAAAATCAGATGGATCCTTGATCATGTTGCTGGCGCAAGAGAAAAAGCAATAAATGGCGAATTGTGTTTTGGAACCATTGATACCTGGTTGTTGTGGAAATTAACCGAAGGTAAGGTTCATGCAACAGATGTCAGCAACGCCAGTCGCACCATGCTTTGTAACATTGAAACCTGCCAATGGGACGGAGAACTCCAAGAAATATTAGATATACCGGGGAATATTCTGCCTCAAATACGCAGCAGTAGTGAAGTTTATGGCACGACCACTTTATTGGATGGTAAATCGACCATACCTATTGCAGGTATTGCAGGTGATCAGCAGGCTGCTCTTTTCGGACAATTATGCACGCAACCTGGCATGGTAAAAAATACTTATGGAACCGGTTGTTTTATGCTAATGAATACCGGTGAGAAAATGATTGTTTCCAGCAATAATTTATTGACCACTGTAGCCTGGAAAATTAACGGCATCACTCAGTATGCCCTGGAAGGAAGTGTATTTATTGCCGGAGCCGTGGTTCAATGGTTAAGAGACGGATTAGGCATCATTAAAACTTCGGCTGATGTGGAAGCCCTGGCTATGCAGGTCGATACCAATGACGGGGTGTATGTGGTACCTGCCTTTGCAGGACTTGGTGCACCTTACTGGAATCAGCATGCCAAAGGTGCTGTCACCGGATTAACCAGAGGCAGTACATCGGCTCATATCGCGAGAGCAGCTATTGAAAGCATTGCCTATCAAACCATGGACGTATTAAAAGCGATGGAAGCTGATAGCGGGATCAGTATTAAAGAATTACGGGTTGATGGTGGCGCCACTAAAAATGATTTGCTGATGCAGTTTCAGAGCGATATGCTCAATACTAAAGTGGTACGGCCAACAGTGACTGAAACCACTGCTCTGGGAGCTGCTTATCTGGCCGGATTAGCCACGGGATATTGGAAAAGCATCGAAGAATTGCAGGAACAATGGCAAATTCAAACCATATTTTCATCCTCCATCAGTAATGAAAAGCGAGATGAATTAACCCTGGGATGGAAAAAAGCTGTAAATGCAACCTTGTCGGTTATATAAAGAAAGACCAATAAAATGAACAGAGAAGAACAGCTGTATATACTCAGCCATGAAAAAGAGTATGATATGATCATCATTGGTGGTGGGGCCACAGGCCTGGGATGTGCGGTTGATGCGGCTAACAGAGGTTTTAGAACACTTCTGCTCGAAAAATCTGATTTTGCAAAAGGAACTTCAAGCCGCTCTACCAAATTAGTACATGGCGGGGTCAGGTATCTGGCACAAGGCAACATTCGTCTGGTAAAAGATGGTTTACTTGAAA
Source organism: Bacteroidota bacterium (assembly GCA_030684645.1). Lineage (GTDB taxonomy): Bacteria > Bacteroidota > Bacteroidia > Bacteroidales > Prolixibacteraceae > Aquipluma. Next base: position 35,058 of record JAUXUF010000322.1, read on the forward strand.
GAGGAAGACTTTTACAGAATGCCCCGCATATTTGTCACACCATGTCTTTTGTCATGCCGTCTTACAAATGGTGGCATAAATGGTTCTACGGCTTTGGTTTATGGGTTTATGAATTCCTTTCCGGAGAATTGAGCCTGGGTAAAACAAAAATGCTGACAAAAAAACAAACCTTACAACATCTGCCTGATTTGAGTGTCGATCACATTAATGGAGGAGTCTTGTATTTCGATGGGCAGTTTGATGATAGCAGGCTGGCGGTATGCCTTGCGCAAACAGCCATTGAACAAGGGGCCACAGTGATTAATTATTGTGGAGTAACCGGGTTCCTGAAAAATGGATCGACCATTTCAGGCGTAATAGCAAAAGATGAACTCAGTGGAAAAGAAATTGAAATTAAAGCAAAAGTAGTCATCAATGCAACCGGAGTTTTTGCTGATGAATTATTGCAGATGGCTGAAGGTCATTCTGAGCAAACCATTGCCCCGTCGCAGGGAATACATTTAGTGGTCGATCGAAGCATATTTAGGGGTGATGCAGGGATGATGCTTCCAAAAACAGATGATGGCAGGGTTTTATACTTCATCCCTTGGAAAGATAAAGTCATTCTGGGGACAACTGATACTCCTGTTGAGCATATTTCGATTGAACCAAAACCACTAAAAGAAGAGGTTGATTTTGTGATCAGTCATTTTAACCGGTATGCTTCCTCAAAAATTAATTTCGAAGATGTAAAAAGTGTCTTTGTAGGTCTCAGGCCATTGGCAAAAGTGAATGGTGTAAAGAAAACAAAAGTAATGCCTCGCGATCACGTGATCAAAGTATTGCCTTCTGGATTAGTGCACGTTACAGGTGGAAAATGGACATCATACCGAAGTATGGCTAAACATACAATCAACAAGGCGATACAAAATTCAGAATTGGAATTTATGCCTTGTACCACAAGACATTTAAAAATTCATGGATGGACCGAGGATAAAAATGATTCTCATTTATCGGTATATGGTACTGATGCCTCGGCAATCACACAAATGATGGTGGAAAATGTTTCTTTATGTGAGAAAATACATGCCTCATATCCACATACAAAGGCTGAAATAATATGGATTATTGAAAATGAAATGGTTGAAACTCTTGAAGATATTTTAGCCAGAAGATTACGGTTGTTATTTCAGGATGCAAAAGCTGCAATGGAAGCTGCGCCCCTGGTGGCTGAGATACTTGCAGCTCAATCCGGCCATACCAAACAATGGGAAAAAGAACAAGTAGAAACTTTTAATAATCTGGCTAAAGACTATTTACTTCATTCATAGACCAATAAACCAATAAACTAAAACTAATGACACCATTTTTATCTGAATTACTTGGCACCATGTTTCTGATCGTTTTAGGAGATGGAGTTGTGGCCAATGTAGTACTCTCGAAAACGAAAGGTAACGGCAGCGGCTGGATTGTTATATCATTTGGCTGGGCTATAGCAGTATTTACAGGGGTGTATGTAGCTACCAGCGGGAGTGGCGCACATTTAAATCCAGCTGTAACATTAGCGATGGCAGCATTTAATAATTTTCCCTGGAACGAAGTCCCCACCTACCTGGCTGGTCAAATGGCAGGAGCAATGCTTGGAGCTTTAATCGTTTGGTTTAGTTATCGCCAGCATTTTGACGAAACAACAGATCCTGATTTGCAGTTGGCCACATTTTGCACCGCACCTGCCATCCGGAATTTTAAATACAATTTTCTCTCAGAACTGATAGGCACGTTTATTCTTGTTTTTGGTATTTTATTCATGACAAAACCTACCAACTCGATTGGTACACTCGATGCATTACCCGTTGGATTACTTGTTTTAGGCATTGGTTTATCGCTTGGCGGCACTACCGGTTACGCTATAAATCCTGCCAGAGATTTAGGCCCACGGATAATTCATGCCCTTTTGCCAATGAAAAACAAGGGTAAAAGTGATTGGAACTACAGCTGGATTCCCGTTTTTGGCCCAATTGCAGGTGGATTACTTGCCGCCTTTTTTTTTACACTTTTAACTTAGTAAAACCCATGAGAATAGTTAATATCGTTTTAGTTGCTGTTTGCCTTAGTGCATGTATTTCCGTTGTAAATGGAGCTGAAAAAAATATGGCATTCGCTGATGACCCGGTTGTTTCCCATCGTGGAGCATGGAAAAAAAATGCTCTTCCGGAGAATTCCATCGCATCGCTGAAACATGCCATCGAAATCCAATGCGCCGGTTCCGAATTTGATGTCCGGATGACTGCCGATGATTCACTCATCATCAACCATGATCCCAATTACAACAAGCTGCCCATTGAAAAGACTAACTATGCCGACCTGATCGCTTTCAAGCTTTCCAATGAAGAGAAACTGCCCACGTTCAGGGAATATCTGCTTGCCGGAAAAGAAAACAATACAACTACCCGATTGGTATGTGAAATAAAACCTTCTGAAATCAGTAAAGAGCGTGGAATAATCATTGCATCAAAAGTATTGCAGCTGGTTAAGGAGCTTAACATTCAGCAAAGGTTGGTGTACATCAGTTTTGACTATGACATTCTGAAGAAATTAATTGAGTTGGAACCGACTGTCACCACCCAATATTTGGGAAGTGATAAATCTCCTGAACAATTAAAAGCGGATGGCATCAGTGGAGCCGATTATCATTTTTCAGCCTTCAAAGCTCATCCCGAATGGATTGAAAGTGCTAAGAAAAATCACATTGCCTTGAATGCGTGGACGGTAAACGATGTGGCCGATATGGACTGGCTTTTGGCCAACAACTTTGATTTTATCACCACCAATGAGCCGGAATTGTTATTTGAACGAATGAAGTTATCGCCGGTTTACAAGGGGATGAAACTGTTTTGGAACGATGAGTTCAACTATAAAGGTTTGCCCGACAGCAGCAAATGGAGCTACAATGTAGGAGGCAATGGCTGGGGAAACAATGAAGCTCAGTACTATACTGAAAAGGATACTTTAAATGCACAGGCCGGAAACGGCACTTTGAAAATTATTGCACGAAAACAAACCAAAGGAAATAAGAAATATACCTCAGCAAGGCTAGTGACTAGCAACAAGGCTGAATTCAAATATGGGAAAATCGAAGTCAGGGCAAAATTGCCCCGTGGGTTAGGCACCTGGCCGGCAATCTGGATGCTGGGCAAAAACATGCATGAAGTAGGTTGGCCAGCTTGTGGCGAGATAGATATTATGGAGCATGTCGGCTATCAGAACGACAGCATATTTGGAACTGTTCATACAAAGGCTTATAACCATACCATAGGTACTCAAAAAGTTAAAAGCATATTCATTTTAAATCCCTACGATCAGTTTCATGTTTATTCCATTGACTGGGCCCCTGAACAAATTGACTTCAGTATGGATGGTATAGTTTATAACCACATCGTAAACGAGCATTTATCTACCAAAGAATGGCCTTTAGATCAGCCTTTTTTCCTGATTTTGAACCTGGCCATAGGTGGCGGCTGGGGAGGTAAAATGGGTATTGACGACTCTATCTTTCCGGCAGTTTTTGAAGTTGACTATGTACGGGTTTTTAAGAGTAAAGATAATATCAAATGAAAAGAATATCTATTCCGGCCATATACCTGCTTCTGTTTTTCCTTAATCCTTTGTCAAACGCAGTGGCTCAGCAAAAAACAATTGACCAGAAAGTCAATGCCTTACTGCAAATCATGACACTGGATGAAAAAATTGGCCAGCTGAATCAATTGCCCGCGACCCGCGCTGGGGAAGAGTGATGGAAGGCGCTGGAGAAGATCCTTACCTGGGATCATTGATTGCCACGGCCAGAGTGAAAGGGTTGCAGGGAAATAAACTCGGTTTATTTGATGATCCTTACAAATATTGTAATCCCGAACGGGAACAAAAAGAATTGAATAACCCCGAACATCCGAAAGCAGCAAGAGAAATTGCAGCAAAAAGTTTAAGTATGGAAACTGAAGTTGTAAATAGTCCGGAATAGTTTCCCTGAACTTTGATTGTCTATCTTTGTTTTCCATTCGTTGAATCAATCCGAAACACCATGATCATTGTTATTTCACCGGCCAAAACACTTTACAACCACTCTCCTATTCAATTCGAAAAATATACCCAGGCTGATTTTTTGCCTGAAGCTGAAAAAATTATTTCTGTTCTGAAAAAGAAAAAACCGGCACAAATTGCCAAACTGATGGGTATTTCACCTAAACTGGCTGACTTGAACTTTCAACGTTTTCAGGAATGGTCGCTCCCTTTTTCTCCTGAAAATTCGTGGCAGGCGGTTTTGATGTTTAATGGAGATGTGTATCAGGGAATGAAAGCAGAAACTTTCTCTGCTGAAGAATTCGGAACTGCACAGCAAAATTTGCGTATTCTTTCAGGTGTTTACGGCTTATTGAAACCGCTCGACCTGATTCAGCCATACCGGTTGGAAATGGGAACCGATCTGACTGTTGTCCGCAAGAAAAATCTGTATGAATTCTGGAAAACAAAGATTACAACCAAACTGAACCAGGAATTGGAAGAAAGCGGGCAAAAAGTACTGATCAATCTGGCTTCGAATGAATATTTCAGCGCGATTGACACTAAAAAGTTAAAATCACGCATCCTGACACCCGCATTTAAGGAACATAAAAACGGGCAATATCAAATGGTGTCGTTCTTTGCCAAACGTGCCCGCGGATTAATGAGCCGGTTTATCATTCAGGACCAGATTACAGATCCGGAAGAAATTAAAGCTTTCGATCTGGAAGGATATTACTTTAACAATCAGCTTTCAAAGGGTGATAATTGGGTATTTACCCGGTAAAAGGAGTTCCAAATTTCAGGAAGGAAAGTTATACAGAACTTGTTTCAGCATCTCTCCAAAAAAGTATTTGAATAAATGGATGCGAAGCAATGATTACCAATGACTAGTATCGCAAATCGGGATTCAAATAATTACACACGTAATCATCGATGCCTTCTTCCAGGCTGAAAAACGATTCGTTATAGCCAACATTTCTCAGTTTCTGAATGTTTGCACAGGTATAATACTGGTATTTTCCGCGCAGATCTTCCGGGGTATCAACAAATTCAATATTTTCGGTCCTGTTCATCGACTTAAAAACAGCCTTGGTCAAACTCAGGTATGAGCGTGCCTTTCCGGTTCCCACATTGTAAATTCCGGAATCCTTGCGGTGATTCATAAAAAACAGAATCACTTTGGCCACATCTTCCACGGAGATAAAATCACGGGATTGTTCACCATCTTCAAAATCCGGATGATGTGAACGGAAGAGCTTCATTTTGCCTGTATCGGTGATGGTATTGAAAGCCTGAAAAATAACCGAAGCCATTCGGTCCTTGTGGTATTCATTGGGTCCGAATACATTGAAGAACTTCAATCCGGCCCAGAAAACAGGATGTTCTTTCTGTTCGAGCGCCCAGCAATCGAAGTCTTGTTTCGACTGTGCATATAAATTTAATGGCTGAAATTCCGGAATAAGTGAATGGTCGTCATCAAAACCCAAACTACCGTCCCCGTAAGTAGAAGCCGAAGAGGCATACACAAGCGGTAAACCATACTGAATGCAGGCTTTCCAGATTTTCTGCGAATATTCGAGATTAAGTTGCTGGTAAATTTCAGGCTCCTGACCAACGGTATCGGTGCGGGCACCCAAATGGATAATAATCCGGACAAATTTTCCGTTCCTGGCTAACCAGTCGAAAAAATGATCCCGATCGATCGTTTCTGTATAAGATTTTGTCTGGTAATTTTCAAACTTCAGGGGATCGTCGTATTTATCGACCAAAACAATGTCTTTAAATCCTTCCTTGTTGAGCTTTCCGACGATATAACTTCCTATAAAACCAGCTGCTCCGGTAACTACAATCATAAAATACAGTTCATTAACATGAGTTTTTTCTGAGACATTGTTTTCGTAAATACAAACTACATTTTACCGATTATATTGTCTGACAATGCAAAAAAAATTAACTTTTTTTGACATTTTTAAACCACTTTATTCTTCCTTTTTCGCAAATCAGAATCTGACATTTTTCATTTTGTTCAAAGTACAATAATAAATGAAAAATGCAAAAATAAAAAAACTACTGACTGAAAGATATGCCTTTTCACCAATGTTAATCTTTCTGTAAAATATTATCATTTCGTCACATAAACCTGACAAAACCTTTCGTTCGCACCTTTGTTATGATTGATCTTACTACATTTGCGATTATTTTTACTGAATATATAATTGACAGAAAGGAATTAACTATGGAATTTTCACTGAACGGGGAAGATGGTACCTACCGGAAAGTTGAGCGGTATGATCCGGAAACAACTGAAAAACTGAGTCAATATTATAAAAAAATTATCGATCTGTTAGGCGAAAACTCCGACCGTGAAGGATTGAGACAAACTCCCATGAGAGTGGCCAAATCCATGCAATTCCTGCTCCAGGGTTACGATCAGGATCCGGAAGAAATCCTTCGTTCGGCCTCTTTTAAGGAAGACTACCGCCAGATGGTTATTGTCAAGGACATTGAAATTTATTCGATGTGCGAACACCACATGCTTCCGTTCATTGGCAAAGCACATATCGGGTACATCCCGAATGGGTACATTACCGGACTCAGCAAAATTGCCCGTGTAGTCGATGCTTATGCCCGCCGGCTTCAGGTTCAGGAACGGCTGACCACACAAATAAAGGAATGTATCCAGAATACGCTGAACCCACTTGGAGTTGCCGTAGTTATTGAAGCCCAACACCTTTGCATGCAAATGCGCGGCGTTCAGAAACAAAATTCCACCACCACCACTTCCGACTTTACCGGTGCGTTTGAACGGGTAGCCACCCGCGAGGAATTTATCAGGTTGATCAGGTAATTTCTATTTCAAAAACTGCAAACAGACAGGCGATTGATTGGGAATTTTAGCCCCTGTAAATGTCAGTTTTCCGGAGGTTTGATCGATTTTAAAAACAGTAATGTCGTTACTTTTCTGATTGGCTACCAAAACATAACGGCCTGATGGATCGATCGTAAAATTCCGGGGCCAGTTTCCCTCGACCGGAACGGTCTCAATCATTTCCAATTTTCCGCTATTTGGTTCGCGTTTAAAAACGGCAATGCTGTTGTGACCTCGGTTCGACCCGTAAACGAACCTTCCGTCAGCAGTGACATGAATATCGGCACACCAACTTTCGCCTTTAAAATCTTCCGGCAAGGTTTTGATGGTCTGAACCTGCTTCCATTCGCCACCATATTTCATGAGCACAGTGATGGTCGAACTTAATTCGCTGATGACATAAATAAAACGCCCGTCAGCCGAAAAATCCAAATGCCGTGGCCCTGAACCAGGAGGAAATTTCACAAAAGGTTGTTCGTTTGGCGAGAGCGGTATTTCGCCATTACCAACGCTGTAAATCTTGAGTTCGTCGATACCCAGATCCGCAGCAAATATAAACTTACCTGATTTATCGAACCGTGCAGAATGCGCATGAGCCTCAGTTTGCCGCAGCGGAAACGGACCGCTTCCGGTGTGTTGAACCCGCTGAACCATCTCTGGCAGGTTTCCATTCGGAAGGACATTGTAAAGCGACAGATTCCCGCCGGTATAATTGGAAGCTACCAGTTTCTTTCCATCAGGAGAAATACTTATATAACAAGGATTTGCACCATAAGAAAGGACATGATTGATCAAAGTCAGTTTGCCATTCTTTTCGATCCTGAAAGCAGAAATACCGCCACTTTGATTGGAATCCAGATTATCCAGTTCTGCTACGGCATACAAGAATTTTTTGTTGGGCGAAACGGCCAGAAATGATGGATTGTTGCTAACTACCGGCATTTTCTTATTAACCAGTTTGCCGTTCTGATCGTTAAACGAATAAACAAAAATACCATTCGTCAAACCTTCGGTATAGGTGCCCACATAAAGAAGATATTTTTTTGCGGAAGCTGGTATTCCCGATAGAAGTATGCTTAAAATTAATACTAGAAATAGTTTCATTTGATGGATAAATGATGAAGTTTATAACTAATCTCACCCTGCATTGTTTAAGGGTTAAAGAGTTCAAATTTATAAATTAAAAAACTTAAATCAACAACAATGAAAAACCCATTTATTGCTGCAAAAATGCCGGCACAGGTAACCCTTGAACCGGGACAATATTTCTGGTGTGCATGTGGGAAAAGTTCCAATCAGCCTTTCTGTAACGGGTCGCATCGAGGGAGTGAATTTACTCCGGTAATCTTTAAAATTGATCAAAAACAGGAAGCCTGGCTTTGTCAATGCAAACACACTAAAAATCCTCCGTATTGCGACGGAACTCACAAAACGCTTTAGCTAAAATCATTTAAAGAAGGAATTCAGGAGAAAAGGATTCGATCCCCAAAAGATCGGATCCTTTTATTTTTAAACGAATAGGATAAATAGAAAATTATCCGATTCGCTTTTAACCTATAAAAATCCCTAACTTTGTTAAAAACTGAATGGATA
>JAUXUF010000324.1 GCA_030684645.1 Bacteroidota bacterium
GCCATGACAACCCCAAATTTGACATTCAACATGCTGACATTCAATCATCCTTCAGAAGAATACACCTTTTACTTCTACAAGGATGAGCGTGATAACCTGAAAAGAGTTCATAAAACACTCGTTCCGGAAGAAGTGATTGAGGAATTTGGGAATCAGGATCATTACTATACTTCGTTTGTGGAAGAACAAGAAGAAGCTTTAGCCGTTTCGAAACTCAGTAAACCGGAATATTATCAAAGCATAAATGAAAATAATGAAGAGATCTGGATTAAAAAGGAAAATTCGGTATTCTCAAAATCACTGTTGAAACGATACTATAATGGATTAATCCATAATTACTTTCAGTCTTCAGGGTGCCTGGTGAAACCCAATTTTGTCAATGACGTTGAGGTTTGGGTAAAAGAAAAGTGTCAAAACGATGACTACACATTGTTTATGCGCTTCACTGTCAAAGTTCAGATTGCCCGAATTACCAATCAACCCGAACTGCTTATTTCTTTCGAAGGAAGATCAAAACTGTTTAAAAAGAGCATTGAAACCCTGACGAGTCAGGTCGCACCCGAACATTTTAAGTGGGTCGTATTCGAAAATCAACTATTTCGATACAAAAACTTGAATCAGGAAGGAAGACGTAACCTCGACGCTGTTTTTCCGGTGTGGAATTTCGGCATCAGGGATGATCTGCACCAGCGAACCATTGCACCTGAACGCGGAAACCGGTATAAAAACTACCTGAAGTTCATTAAGGGTTTCATACTTAAATTTTTAGATACGGAAGACTTCTGTCAGATTATTCCTCTTTCTTCCGGCAACCTGATACAGGTTAATCAGGCAAAAATGAATACAGTGTCGGATAGTAGTAACCAATTGTTGTTTTATCAAAAAAGGGTACAAGTTGTACCGCGAATCGGAATGCAGGATTTTGGTCCTTATGACATTCCGGATAACAGCCGGATACATTTTTTCTTCATTTTTCACGCCAACGATTTTTCCAAGGTTGATATTTTGCATGAGCTTTTCACCAATGGCCTGGATAAGTTCACGGGGATATTCGGTTTCATTAAAACACCGTACTATACTGAAAAAGGCTTTAGCATTAGCTTCAAAGACAAAAATAATCCACTGCCCGAAATTCGTAAACAACTGTCAACACGCAGTTTTGATCCGGATATTAAATACATCGCTATTTATGTCAGTCCACACAGCAAAGCCTACGCACTACCTGAGCACCAGTCTATTTATTATAAGATAAAGGAGTTATTGCTTCGCAAGAATATTACCTCTCAGGCCATAGATGCAAGTAAAGTCAATACAAATCCGAATTTTCAATATAGCCTGACAAATATTTCAGTTGCGGTGCTGGCTAAATTGAACGGAGTTCCCTGGCGATTAAACACCGCATTAAAAAACGAATTGATCGTTGGAGTTGGAGCGTTCAAAAATCACCTTTCAAACGTTCGGTATATCGGGAGCGCTTTTAGCTTTACCAACAATGGAAAGTTCAATAAATTTGAATGCTTCATGCGCAATCAAACCGATGAACTTGCTGGTTCAATTCTTCAATCCATTAAAGACTATGTAAGTTATAGCCATAACCCGAAACGCCTGATCATTCATTATTACAAAGACATGAGTGACAAAGAATTTGAACCCATAGAAAAGGGATTAAAAGCGCTTGGTCTTAAGATTCCGGTATTTATAGTTGCCATTAACAAAACCGAATCAAATGATATTGTTGCTTTTGATAACAACTATTCTGAATTGATGCCCCATAGTGGTACATTTATAAATGTTGGATTCAATAAATTTCTACTTTTCAACAATACCCGCTACAATGGCTCTCCGGTTAGCAAAAGCGATGGCTTTCCTTTTCCAATCAAATTAGGAATTACATGTAATTACGAAGACCAGGCAAAGGACATAAAAATTATCAGGGAACTGATTGACCAGGTTTATCAGTTCAGCCGCATGTACTGGAAATCCGTCCGGCAGCAAAACCTGCCGGTTACAATCAAATACCCGGAAATGGTAGCCGAAATGTTTCCCCACTTCGAAGGCAACGAAATCCCCGACTTCGGGAAAGATAATTTATGGTTTTTGTAAAATTCATTAGAGAGATCGTCATTTCCTGATAACCAATAATCTTAAAATGGGACTCAGTAAGAAAGGAAAAAAATGTCAAGTATCCTGCGTATAATACTTAACAACATCATTGCGGATTCATTGATCAGAGTATTGAATTTATTTGTTTTGGAACTCCCCTGGCTCAACATTAAAAGGCAAAAAACCCCTTGTTATTGATAACCAAGGGCTAACGAAATCCCGGTTCAAATACAAGCTGGCTGCTTTTAGTAGAGACGGATTTGGTGAAAACAGTGCTAAAATTGGATAAGGCAAGCAACGAGAATGCGACATCTGCATCGTTGAAGAACCTATGGCAATGCTATATACACAAGCTGCCAACCTTAAATATTTTTATTTAGATATTCTTTAGTAGTATTGATAAAATGGTTATTTTTGATAAAATATATGAATTTAATATAACGAATTTTTAAAGAAATGTAGAATTTAAGAAATATAAGAAGAAATATAAAATATAGCGTTTAGCTGAATTCTGTAACTGAAATCGACCAATTTTCAAAAGACAAACAGGAGAGTAAGCAAAACGCCACGCTAAGGCGTGGTCGTTGCTTTACACTTGTTTGTCTGGTTCTTGGTCGGACCTCAGTTACAGCGTGGGCAATTGGCCACGCTGTTTTTTTATAGTCAATGCTTAAAAGACAAAAACCAATTCAGTAATCCAACATTAAAAATAAATTTTTTCACTTAAAGGAGAAATCACTTATGGAAAAACAAAAAATGAACTCAGAATTAGACAGCAAGCAATTGCTCGAAGTGCTACTGGCTTTTAAGGCCGGTGATTTTTCGGTGCGGATGCCCAAAGACCTGACCGGAATTGACGGCAAAATTGCCGATGCCCTGAATGAGGCTATCGACATCAACCTAAAAATTGCCAAAGCGGTTGACAAGGTGAGCAAGAACGTTGGCCGCGAAGGGAAAATCCTTCAGCGTTTCCCGACCGAAAGCTGGCAGGGTTCGTGGAGCGACAGCATCGAATCGCTCAACAACCTGATTGACGACCTGGTATTTCCGACGGTCGAAATAACCCGGGTGATTACCGCTGTTTCGAAAGGCGACCTTACACAGGCAGTAACCACCGATACCAATGGAAAAAAACTGGAAGGCGAATTCCTGAAATCGGCCAAAACCGTGAACGCCATGGTCGAACAGTTGAACTTCTTCACGCAGGAAGTAACCCGTGTTTCGCGCGAAGTAGGCGTTGACGGTAAACTGGGCGGACAAGCCCAGGTAAAAGGCCTGTTCGGAAGCTGGAAAGATTTGACCGACAATGTCAACTCAATGGCTTCCAACCTTACCGCTCAGGTACGAAACATTGCCGAAGTGACCATCGCGGTTGCCAGCGGCGACCTTTCCAAAAAAATTATGGTTGACGTTCGCGGCGAATTCCTGCAATTGAAAGATACGATCAACACCATGGTCGAGCAGTTGCGGTCGTTCGCTTCCGAAGTTACCCGTGTGGCCAAGGAAGTCGGTACCGATGGAAAACTGGGCGGCCAGGCCATTGTGCCGGGTGTTGGCGGCGTCTGGAAAGAGCTGACAGACAACGTAAACTCGATGGGAAGCAACCTGACTTCCCAGGTACGAAATATTGCCGCAGTAACAACTGCCGTGGCAAAAGGCGACCTGACCCGAAAAATCACGGTTGACGTTTCGGGCGAAATGCAGGAACTGAAAATGACCATCAATACCATGGTTGACCAGCTCAACGCGTTTGCTTCCGAAGTAACCCGTGTTGCCCGCGAAGTTGGAACCGAAGGTATCCTCGGCGGACAAGGCTCTGTGCCCGGTGTTGCTGGCATCTGGAAAGACCTGACCGACAGTGTAAACTTCATGGCCAGTAATTTAACCTCGCAGGTACGGAACATTGCCGAAGTGACTACCGCGGTGGCCAAGGGCGACCTTTCGAAAAAAATTACCGTGGATGCCCGCGGCGAAATTTTCGAGCTGAAAAATACGATGAATACCATGGTTGACCAGTTGAACGCGTTCTCGGGCGAAGTTACCCGTGTGGCCAAGGAAGTAGGTACCGATGGCAAGTTGGGCGGGCAGGCTATGGTGAAAGGCGTTTCGGGAACCTGGAAAGATTTGACCGACAATGTTAACTCGATGGCTGCCAACCTGACCAATCAGGTGCGGAACATCGCACTGGTAACCACTGCGGTGGCAAATGGCGATCTGGGGAAAAGCATCACAGTTGATGCCAGCGGCGAAATCCTTGAATTGAAGAATACAGTCAATGCCATGGTTGACCGGCTGAATTCATTCGCGAACGAAGTAACCCGTGTTTCGCGCGAAGTAGGCGCCGATGGTTTACTGGGCGGGCAGGCCGATGTGAAAGATGTTTCGGGAACCTGGAAAAACCTGACCGACAGCGTGAATATGCTTGCCGGAAACCTGACTTCCCAGGTGCGGAATATCGCTTTGGTAACCACCGCGGTTGCAAACGGCGATTTAACCCGGAAAATTACGGTTGATGCCAGCGGCGAAATCCTCGAACTGAAAAACACGATCAACACCATGGTTGATCAGTTGAGTTCGTTCGCTTCGGAAGTTACCCGCGTGGCCCGTGAAGTGGGAACCGAAGGTAAACTGGGCGGACAGGGCGAAGTGAAAGGCGTTTCGGGAACCTGGAAAGATTTGACCGACAATGT
>JAUXUF010000327.1 GCA_030684645.1 Bacteroidota bacterium
AAATCCGACATACGAAATGACAATTGGTGAATCATCGGTTAGTTTGAGTATGAAATTACCGTCATTGTCGGTTATGGTTCCGATTGTTTTGCCTGAAATGACAACTGATGCGCTTTTCAGCGGATTCCCCTTTTCATCGGTAACTTTACCTTTGACTGTTTTTTCGTTTTGAGTTAGATTTGTTGAAAACTCTTCCGCCTGAGTAAACCTGTATTCTGGAGCTGCAAAGGCATAAAAAACTCCCGCTATCAGCGGCAAAACTAATAAAAGTTTGAGTTTTCTGATTGGTGAACTTATAGTTTGTTTCATCATGTTAAATCTTTTTTTGTTGAGTGAATAATTGAACGAATTGGCCAGTGAAATCACTGGTCCGCCGAATAGTTGGTTCAGCAAGGCCGCACGGTAAATAGCCGGATTAGAGCTGCGCTGCAGCGCGCGCTCGTCGGCCAGGTATTCGTGGTTTTGCCTGATTAGCCGGCCATACAGCCAGATCGCCGGGTTAAACCATTGCATCGTGCGAAGGATTTCAAAAAGCAGTAAATCAATCCAGTGCCGTTGCCTGATATGCTCCAGTTCGTGGTTCACAATTTCGTTCGTTTCGGTGTCAGAGATTGAAGGATTGACAAATACGAACGAGAAAAATGAAAACGAAGCGGGATATTCGGCAGTGCGAATTAATTTTGCTGTAGGATACTGATGTGTTTCTGATTTTCTGATAATCCGGAAAACAGGAAGTGTTTGCCTGAAAATCCGGAATATCAGGTAAATAACACCTGAAAGATAAAAGAGCAATAGAATGTTTTGCATCGAAAACGATTCTTCGGCTACAACCATTCCCTGAACCTGAGGTTCAACTACTTCGCTGGTTGGAATAACCGGAAGCAAAACCGTGTAATGCCAGGTAAAAAGCGGGAAAAGGATGGAGACAAGAATCCCTGAAACCAGATAAACCCTGTTCAATGTAAAGAACCGCTCGTTCCGGAGAAAAATATAATAAACTAAGGCAAAACCCGTCAGCCAGACCGACGATTTGAACAAATAAAGTGCAAATGCTTCCATGGGGTCCAGTTTTAGTCTTTCGACAATTCTCGTTTGGTTTCTTCCAATAATTGTTCCAAATCCTGAATGGTCAGGTCTTTTTCGCGGGCAAAGAACGAAGCCATAGCCGGAAACGAGTTGTTAAAGTAGCTTTTCATCAATCCGAAAAGCTGGGTCTTTGAATATTCGTCCTTCGATACCAAAGGAAAATAAACATGCACGTTTCCGTAGGTTTTATGCGAAACAAATTCTTTCTTTTCGAGAATACGCAGTACGGTAGAAACCGTGTTGCGCACGGGTTTTGGCTCGTCGAAGCGGTCGCGGATGTCTTTTACGATTCCTTCTCCCATTTCCCATAAATGTTGCATTACCTGTTCTTCAGCTTTTGTCAGTTGCATATCAGTCGTTTTAAATTGTCAATCCTTCATGACAAATATATGACTATAAAATTAGTCATGCAAATATTTTGTCATTTATTTGACTAAAAATATAGTCGATACTTGTTGCCACCCAAACGACTGAGATCTTTATTTAATTGAGGATAGGATCCATTGTCGTATTTTTATCCCAAACCCCCGGAGTAGCTTTTGCTGCAAGCGCCGTAAACACATGTATATGACGAAAGACCTCATTACGGGAATTAGGGTAAAAGAAAAATTGATACGACATTATTTCATTCTTATCGCTTAGTTGAAGCGAATCTTCCGGAAGTAATATTCAGTAATGCCTGATGGTTTTAGATAATTACTCCGTTCGAAGCGGTGAGGCACAATGATTAATTTATTGGAATAGAAAACTTGAAAGTAGTGCCTATATTAAATTCGCTTTCGACCCAAATATTGCCGTTATTTATGGCTATAAGCTCTTTACATATAATTAAGCCTAATCCTGTCCCTTTTTCATCGTTTGTTCCAAGTCGTGATTGATTCTCATCAATCCTAAATAATTTGCTGATTGTATCCTGGCTCATTCCTAAACCTGTATCCTTGATACTAACTTCGATATCGGATTCATTCTGAAAAGCGCTAATCTCTATAAATCCACCACTGTGTGTGTATTTTATAGCATTATTGAATAAATTTCGGATAACAGTCTTCAAAGAATAATTTTCAACATTAATCATCATATTTTCTGTTACCTTATTTGTAACTGTTATTCCTTTAATGATGGCGTTTGACATACAGGGTTCAATCCCATCATTAACAAGCTCTCTAAAGTCTAATACTTCTTTCCTGATTTCAATATGCCCACGTTGCAATCTGGCCCATTCCAGTAAGTTTTCCAATAGTTTATAAGTACTATTTGATGAATTATGAAGCATGCTGAAATAGGATAATCGTTGGTCTTCAGTTAAATTACCATATTCAGTTGACAATAATTCTGATAAGCCCAGAATTGAACTGAAAGGGCCTATTAAATCGTGGGCAAGAATGGAGAAAAATTTATCTTTGGTGGAGTTAAGTTCCTTTAATTGCTCAGTTTGTTCTTTTAATTTCAATTCAATCTGTTTGCGTTCGGTCATATCACGAAACTGCCATAAAAATCCGGCAATCTTGTCGTTTTTGATGGGGATGAAATCCCTTTCGAGAACACGACCATCGCACATGATAAGTTCCTGATTGAATGTTGCTTTATTTTCGCGGATGAGTTTTTCAACATCAGCAACAAAATTTTCAGAATCCTTAAATAAACTGGCATATTTCAGACATACGATTTTGCAATCCATTCCAATAATCATTTCCGCACTTGGGATGCCAAGCATGTTAGAAAATGCTTTATTTACATTCAATACTTTTCGTGAAACATCTTCGAATACGTATCCTGAACTTGAGTTTTCAAACAATGTTTCGATTTGCAAATTGCTTTTTACTAATGTATCTTCATTATTCTTTAGGGCTGCGCGGTCGCGCAATCTTTGAATGACAGTTGATGCCTGGTTCGAAATAGTTTCTATTGCCAATTCATCCTCGTAATTCATGTATCCTGATTTTATTATGGATGCAGGAATAAAAAGTGAGATTCCTCCGAAATATCTTTTCTCCATACAAAAACTTATGGCGCAAACATCGGCTATACCCAACATTTTTTCAATGGCCATACAGCTGATTTTATTTAGCTTCCCGTTTACCAAATCATAAATTCCGCCTGGGAAATGATAAATTTTTCTACTGTCAAATGCTTCTAGCTTTTCATTCGATAAATCTTCAAACGGGAAGTCAATGGTAAATGGATCTTTCCCAACTAATTTTTTAATCGCCTTAAAATATTTTTCAAAGCCGAAGCTTTCCATAATCCGAAAGTTCATATCATCATCCTGGAGTTTGGTAACTACAAAGAATACACCAGGTAAAATCTGATTTATCGCATCACTCATAATGTGATAAACCTCGCGTTCCTCTTTTACATACAATAATTGGTTTGCAACCTGATGAGAAGTTTCAATTATCTGTCTCTTTCTGTAACAATACTTCGGTAAATTTTAAGCGGCAATTTTGCCATAATCCAATAGTTCTTTGACAATTTTTTGATTTTTTGGTGTGTTTGGGTTTATAGCAAACATGCACATAAATCGTTCGAGCATCAAAGTGTTGTTATACATTG
>JAUXUF010000331.1 GCA_030684645.1 Bacteroidota bacterium
AAATGAAGTGTATAAAGTATGTTTTTCACGCCACGGCATTAATAGGTTTACAGCAATAAGAACTAAATTCAATCCAGCATAATAGCTGGAGGAAAAACCTCCTAGATCCATGGTCATTAAAGAGATGATACCTCCTGCATGGAGGGAAAGAAGATATCCATGCAGGTAAGACCACTTACTCGGTTTTGTGTTCAGAACCAAGATAAACTGCATAATTGTAAGAACTGTAGATGTTAACCTGTAAATTGCAAATTTAGGAAGAAGATTTGCAGGTAAGGTGAAAATATCCAACACAAAAAACAAAGGTATTAAAAATGAAGCCAAGAGAGTTAAGGTTCTCAGCCAATCATGCATAATTGCAATTTGATACGCTTTAAAATCAGCATTTTTTATTGCTGCATCAGTCCATTCATCCTTTTTAAAGTACTTTAAAGATTTTCCTTCTCTCTGTTCAACCCGTTTCATCATTGTCAACCTTTTCTTAAAGAGATTTATAGTCTGCGAATATGTCTTGATTTAAGAATATTTCCTATTTAACCTTCTAGTAATCGATTTTATTACACTTAAGTTTGCTTTAATTTGTATCTAAAACATACTGCATTTACGTAAATCTATCAAACAAAATGCAGTATATACATACTGGAATTTTCACTTTATTAAATATTTATTTTAAAAAATATTTTTAGTTAAATAACTTCATTATTAACTAAAAAATATTGTTCGATTTTCGTTAAATTCCGCATGTATATATTCATAAAAGCTTGTCATTTTCCTTTTATTAAACTAATATGAAAGTAAGACTTTTGAATACATATTTTCTTCCAAATAAACTTATGCTATTACACTTCAGCAGTGTTAGTATTCGGATGATTCATCACCTTTTCGTTCAAGAGAATTTGCACGGATGTTCTTTACTTATTTTTTGACGTATATTTTTCTTGAAAGGAACTACAAGTGTCTGGAGATCATTTTCGCAATACAATTTTGCTAGTTGATGACAGTGATTTGGATAGAAAACACATGGCCATTCACTTGGAAGCAGCAGGGTATCTGATATTGGAGTCTGATGACGGTAAAGATATTGAAAATATCCTGGATCAAAATTCAGTAGACCTTATTTTATTAGACATTGTGCTTCCGAATAAGGACGGTTTGACTATACTTACAAAACTACGCCTTCAATACACAGCTATAAGTCTTCCTATTATCATGCTGACCTCTCGGGGAGAAAATGCAGATATAGTAAATGGACTGTCTTTGGGAGCTAATGATTACGTTACAAAACCGGCAGATTTGAGCGTCTTAATAGCAAGGATAAAAACGCATCTATTACTGAAACATTCTAAAGAAGCCTTGATTGAAAGCGAAGAACGGTACTCTTTGTCAATCCAAGGTGCAAACGACGGCATATGGGATTGGAATCTTAGAAATAACAACATTTTTTTCTCACCTCGTTGGAAGGCTCTTTTGGGTTATGGAGAACATGAATTTAACAATTCCACGGAAGATTGGTACAGTAATATCCATACGGATGATCTGTCACAGGTAAAAGAAGCTATCAAGTTTCATCTTGAGTCCTTGAATGACCATTTGGAGGTCGAATATAGGATGCTGGATAAATCGGGTCAATTTCGATGGATGCTCACGCGGGGAATGGCAAT
Organism: Bacteroidota bacterium; assembly: GCA_030684645.1. Lineage (GTDB taxonomy): Bacteria > Bacteroidota > Bacteroidia > Bacteroidales > Prolixibacteraceae > Aquipluma. The sequence goes on from JAUXUF010000331.1 coordinate 1,662, forward strand.
TAGGGACAGTTCTAGAAAAGCCTATAGGATTGCAGGATCTCAAACGGATATAACGGAAAGCAAACTTACTGATACCCTAACGGGACTTCCCAACAGAGTACTCTTTATGGATCGGCTTTTTCATGCAAACAATATCTTAAGAAGACACATAGAAGCATCCTTTGCAGTTTGTGTTCTCAATATCGACCGTTTTACCACAGTGAATGGAAGTTTGGGCCAAGCTGCCGGAGATTTGCTGTTGAAAGAATTTTCCAGAAGACTACAGGAATGCCTTAGACCGGAAGACGCTGTCGCCCGATTTGGCGGAGACGAATTCGTGGTTCTGCTAGAAGGGCTAAAAAGCAATGAAGACGTTACTCACTTCGTCGAGCGTATCAATAAAAAGATTTCCTTCCCTTTTAAATTAAACGGCGAGGAGATATTCATTACTATTAGCGTTGGAATCGTATACAATAATCTTGCCTATCAAAGAGCAGAAGATTTGGTTAGGGATGCTCAAATAGCATTAAAAAGAGCTAAAGAACGCGGGGTTTCCAATTTTCAAGTTTTTGATCCCACTATGCATGCCCAGGTAATTAAACGGTTTCAAATGGAAAGCGATCTTCGAAAAGCTATTGAAGACGAAGAACTTCTTACCTACTTTCAACCAATAGTTTCTATTACAAGGGAAAATGAACGCGGCTATGAAGCGTTAGTTCGTTGGAACAGACCCAATCGAGGTATTCTTCTCCCTGATGATTTCATTTCAATTGCTGAAGAAACAGGATTGATTGTACCTCTAGGAGAGTACGTATTACAAACCGCATGCGTGGCGATGAAACAACTCAATCAAAAAGTTTATGGTGAACATTTTGTTTCTGTTAATTTTTCTGGTAAACAATTCCAACAAAACAACATCATTGATACGATTGAAAAAACTTTAAAAATTTCAGATCTTGATCCAAAACTTCTCAAAATCGAACTTACCGAAAGCATTCTCATGGAAAACTTGAATGAAAACATATTAAAACTGAAACATCTAAGAGAAATGGGGTTACAAATCCTTATTGACGA
>JAUXUF010000336.1 GCA_030684645.1 Bacteroidota bacterium
GAATCACAGACCTTAGGAATCATAAATAAAAAATTACGGAATAATCTTTTAAATTACTGATTTTTAAGGTCTTAAACAAATTATTTTATACTTATTTTTCGCTTATTTTATTGATATTCAAATATTTATATTAAAATTTACCGAACCATTGATAAAATGAAATCGTTTTATTTAAAAAGAATATGTAATTATCTTATCAACTGAAAGTTTCTAATTTATTTCTACTCATTTCTTTTTTACTCCAGTGAACATCAATATCCTGAATAAAATCTTTCTTTACTATTTTAGCTCTTTTTATCAACTTTTCGAAATCCTCATAACGTAAATAGATACCTTCAATTGGACCTGAATAAAAGTTTGATTTGGAACTGTTCAGTAGTTTCTCTAAATCAATTCTCGAATAATTTCCTTTCCCTAAAGTCGGGATTATTTTAATATTAACCTTTTTCAATAATTGATTTCTCAATTCAGTATTCAGAAAAATTTTATTTTTTTTGTCATAAACATCAAACCCTAAAAACCAATCAGGAAGAGATGTGTAATGAATCGAATGCTTTGCATAACACCATTCTCCAAAGACAATGAAATCAACAGAAATGAATTGACTTAAAAGAGAGATTCTTGAGTATGCCCAATCCCATATTTGGTTGAATTGAGGATGGCTACCTGGTAAAATATAATTTCCCCTGTTTTGTATTAGCAAATCGCCATTATGTGATAAGGAAATACCAATATTTGCACCATCTACTTTTTCCTCAAGTAGGATCGTTTTATTTAGAAAAGATTTACATTCCTGATCAGATAATATTTTATCGTCCCTGATATCAAGTCCGGGAACAACAAATAAATGCGGAGTTCTGGGGAATTTGAAAAATTCCATTAGTTCTTTTTCTTTGTTTGATAAATGACTTTCAATTCTTCCTTGCACAGAAAGCAAACTGTAATACCTTCAATGTTTAAGGCTTCTTCCCATCCAATCCATTTACTATCTGCTGCTTGTACAATTTTAGCTTGATTATTATTGGCTATTGCAACAGCAACGAATTTTCTGTCTGAGTTATCGAACCCAATATCTATTAAATTTTGAGGAACTTCTTCGAAATTGAATTCATCAAGTTGTGTGATTTTAACAGCTTTAATTTTTAGAGGATTGGCCTGATTGTTAAAAATCCATTTTAAAAATCTATTCCCATACTGATACTGAGAGCCTTTATTCATTTGGATGCTGTATTCACCAATGAGATGATATTCAGTATCAATGACCAATAGAAATTGACCTTGAAATAATTGCTCAAGAAAATTCACACAATTCAAAACGCAATCACTTGACATTTGTTTAGCTGTTCCTTGGGCAACCAATGGCACATTGGTGTCAACAATATATTCAGTCATTATTTTTCTTTTTCCTATCCATTGCAGCCCTAGTCATTGCAGCTAGATCTTCGATTTCATTACCAAAAAAGTCATCAGGCCAATTGGTTACATTACCGAATAAGTCTATTTGGAGTTCGTGAAGTTTTGCCTGTCCTTTTTCCTGATCAATGAAATATATTGCTACATCTATTGGATTTATAATTCCTTCGGCAATTCTCCTTTGTATTCTCCGAATTAAGTGTTCTGAATGGGATTCAACAATAATCTGGATTTCCCGGTCTTTTCCATTCTCTCTGGATTTAGTTGTTTCAATAAACAAGTCACCCAAATGAGATTGTACTGAAGGATGTAAATGGATTTCAGGCTGTTCAAAAATGATAGTCGATTTAGGTGCAACATAGAAGCATTGCACTAATACAGGTAAGATCTGAGAAATTCCAAATCCAACATCTGTTATTAATACTGAAGGGGAATCTTTATGAATTTTCAATGTTACTTCATGTTCTTTTCTTCCTTCAGCAATTGGAGTAACTTTAAACTCATATATCAATCCCATATCTTTCAGCCATCTGGCAATAAGGCTTTCAAAGGACTCTTGTCTCTGCCAAAGCCCTTTTGAAAGAATTCTGTCCTTCGCTGCCAATAATGCATTAACAGCAATCTCTCCATTTATGCCCACATTGGGAGGAATTTCACCTGAAAAGTTATATGAGCGAAGAGGGTTGTCACGCAATGGGCCAACATAATGGATACTCTTAAATAGTTTTATAATTGATAATGATAAATCATTTAAAAAACGAGTGTTCTGAAAATATTCAACTGCTTCATCTGGAAAGCCAAAGAAATTTCCTGGTTGCGGTAGTTGCCATGCCCGACCTTTTTGTCTTATGGTAGCATAGTTTTCGGCTTTCAAAACATATTTACTTTCTAATCCTGATGAAGATAATCCAAAGGACATCTCTTTTCCATTCAAAAGGGTATATTTTAAATTGTCAACTGTAATTTTGTTTTTATTTTTTTCAAATACGACAGAAGCTTCAAATTTCAATTTTGAGTATGTGTCAACTGAATTAGGCGTGGTTACATCAGTAATCGTTATATCTTCTGAGGTGTCAAAAGTAAAGTTGAACTCAATCTTATTGTCTTCTTTATGCTCAAATATCATTTCCTTAAACGTGCCTAAATCGACCAATGAATCTTTATCTCCCAAATGTAACACGCGTTTTCTGTCAGACGATTCAATAGTTTGTTTTAGCATTAATAAAAATTGAGCGATTGAAGATTTGCCGGAGCTATTATTACCGCAAAATATGGTAAGTGGTGCGAGCCTGATTTTTCCAGAATCAGCCCACGCTTTAAAATTCTTTATTTGAAGTTCTTGAAGCATATTTATGAAGTTGATATAATTTGTATTGCCAATAGTCAAATTTAGAATTTTTAAACAAAAAAGGGCCGAAGCCCTTCAGTTTATTTTGTTCCGAATGTGTAAACCGTTTTTTCATTTAGTTTTTGTCCCGGTGAAAGTACAACTGAGGGAAACTGAGGTTTATTGATTGAATCAGGATAATGCTGGGTCTCTAGGGCAACACCGGAATAGCTTCCGAATTTTTTATGCCCGTCGATAGTTAACTCCGGAATCCAGTATCCGGTGTAAAGCTGTATTCCGGGCTGAGTGGTATAAACTTCGACCATTCTTCCTGAAGTTTCTTCGCTGAGGCATCCGGCATAGACCAGTTTGCCGTCAGCATGTTTCAACACGAAGTTGAGGTCGTACCCGTTAATGAGCGAAGCAATATCTTTACCTAGTTTCTTTTTGGTCTGAAAGTCGAAGGGTGTTCCTTTAACCGGAACAATTTCGCCAGTCGGAATCATTTCCACCGATTCGGTATAAGTTTTTGCATTCAGTTCAAGATCGTGATTCAGAATGGGTTCATTTCCACCAGTCAGGTTAAAATAAGTGTGGTTGGTCAGGTTCACAATCGTGGTTTGATCTGTTTCGGCAGTATATTCGATGGTCAACTCGTTTTTGTTGTTCAGAGTATAAGTACAAGTGGTTGCAAGATTGCCCGGATAGCCTTCTTCCATATCGGTACTCAAATAGCTGAGATTTACACCTACTTTATCCGGACCTTCAATAATTTCAGCAGTCCAGATTTTTTTATCGAATCCGATCAGGCCACCATGCAGGGCATTGAAGCCGTTGTTCACGGCCAGTGAATAGTTTTTACCTTCGAGTGAAAATTTTCCATTGGCAATCCGGTTACAAACACGGCCGCAAATGCTTCCAAAATACGGATAAGATCCAAGGTATTCCGGACTCAGGTAGTTTTCAAGTTTCTCAAAACCACATACAATATTGTTTAGCTGACCGTTTTTGTCAGGTGCTACTATCGAAGTAATAATTACTCCATAATTGGTTATTTGAACGGTAAGCTGGTTGTCGTTTGTCAGGGTAAACAAATCAACTTCAACTCCTTCGTTTGTTTTTCCGAAGATGGATTTTGTAATTTTCATATCAGTATATTTTAGTTAATTCATTGTTTCCTTCTTGTTCCCCTCCTTTGGAGGGGCTAAGGGAGGCTTCTCTTTAATTCGGCGTTCAAGATACAAAATTATTATTCCCACTCATACTGGTAGGTACAGGTTGTGTAATTTGTTTCGATTTATTTTTACTTTTGAAATCAATTAGCAAACTAAAATTTAAAACGGGTGAAGTACATTCAGATTGATGATTCAGTTAGTATTCCGAAATACCGGCAAATAATTAACTCGATATACACGTCTATTTCAAACGGCGAACTGAAATTGGGTGATAAAATACCTTCCCTGAACCAGATTTGTGTCGAATTCGAATTGTCGAGAGATACCGTGATGGTGGCTTTCAATGAGCTAAAGGCCAAAGGGATAATTAATTCAATTCCAGGTAAGGGATACTATATTAATAGCACTGAAATTAATCTCGACCAGAAAATATTTGTACTGTTTGACGAACTCAATGCTTTTAAGGAAGATTTATATACCTCGGTTCTGAATAGCCTCGATACCAAATCGAATGTAGATATTTATTTCCATCATTTTAATTATCAGGTTTTTAAAGATTTAATTTCCGAAAGTGCCGGCAAATATACCTCCTATGTGATTATGCCTGCAACCTTCGACTATACCGCCGACATTATCAGAAAGCTCCCCAAAGATAAAGTCTATATTCTTGATCGTTTAAAGGACGATCTTTTAGATTATCCGGTTATTTATCAGGATTTTGAACTGGATGTGTACGATGCATTGACCCAAGGGAAAGATTTACTTCAGAAATACAGCAAGTTGATCATGATTTTCCCGGGTGGAAAAGAGCCGGAAGGTCGGGTGCATGGGTTTCAGCGTTTCTGTTCTGAAAACGGTTTTCAGTCCGAAATTATCCGTAATGTGGTAAATAAGGACATGAAAAGCGGTGAAGCCTATTTTGTGCCTTCCGATCGGAATCTGGTTCGCCTGGTTAAAATGGCCGATGAAAAACATCTGCAATTGGGTCAGGATGTGGGAATTGTATCTTTCAACGACACTGTTCTGAAAGAAGTGGTGGCCGGAGGGATTACTACGATCTCAACCGATTTTCAATTGATGGGGCAGACACTTGCCCGGATGATTCAGGATCGGAGTACGGATAAAATTAGAAACCAGTCGTCACTTATTCGCAGAAACTCCCTGTAATATGTTTCAAAACACTAAATCAAATCTTATATGAATGGGTAAAAGTAGTAGATTTACCAACCAGTACCTACCAGTTGTATGAGGTTTATTTTATGACGAATTTTAATATCGAAGATCATCCGCACAGGAGGTTTAATCCACTGACCAACGATTGGGTTTTGGTATCGCCGCACTGCGCAAAAAGACCCTGGCAGGGCCAGGTTGAAAAGATTGTAACAGAGGAACTTCCGGTTTATGATCCGGAGTGTTATTTATGTGCAGGTAATGAGAGGGCAGGAGGGAAGCATAATCCCCAGTATAAAGGAACTTTCGTGTTTACAAACGATTTTAGCTCGTTATTAACCGACTCTCCGGAAGGAATTGTTGATGAAGGTAATCTTTTTCAGGCCAAAAGCGAAACCGGTATTTGTAAAGTTATATGCTTCAGCGAAGATCACAGTCTGACCATTCCGGAAATGCAGGTTGAAGACATTCGGAAAGTGGTTGATGTCTGGTGCGAAGAATTCGCAGAATTGGGTAAGAATGAAATGATTAATTATGTTCAGATATTCGAGAATAAAGGAGCGATTATGGGGTGTTCAAACCCACATCCGCATGGACAAATCTGGTCATCATCTTCGGTGCCAACCGAACCTGAAAAGGAATCCAAAACACAAAAGGAATATTTCGAAAAGCATGGAACAACCCTGTTAGGCGATTACCTGAAGGCTGAATTGGTAAAAAAAGATCGCATACTGGTTGAAAATGAGCATTTTGTTGCACTTGTTCCATTTTGGGCTGTTTGGCCTTTCGAAACTATGATAATCAGTAAACGTCCGGTACAAAATATCGCGTTATTAACCGATGCTGAAAAAACTTCTTTAGCCGATATCTATCAAAAGTTGACTATCAGATACGATAACCTTTTTGAAGTTTCGTTTGCCTATTCTGCTGGTCTTCATCAGGCGCCAACCGACGGAAAAGATTATCCGGAGTGGCATCTGCACATGCATTTTTATCCGCCGCTATTACGTTCGGCTTCGGTTAAAAAATTTATGGTGGGTTATGAAATGTTAGCTAGCCCTCAGCGCGATATCACAGCAGAACAAGCTGCTCAACGATTGCGTGATCTTTCAGACGTACATTATAAAAAGGTGTAAATTTAAAAACCACAGAGTCATCGGGAGTTTCAAAACTCCCGATGACTCTGTGGTAAAATGATAATTTAGAAAAAATAAACAAACCAATAATTTAAAAATTGACCTATGGCAAAGATTAATGCTTTAATTGAAAAGATTGGCGACGGAAATAATTCCTTATTTCATGAATTATATGGTGTAAATTCATCCGTATTAAAAGAACAGGCTGATCGTTACTCCAGTTTAATGAATGACTTCAGTACTGTTTTCTCAAAAGACGATGTTGAATTATTCAGCTCACCGGGACGTACTGAAATTGGTGGTAACCATACCGACCACAACTACGGACGTGTATTGGCTGGAGCTGTTAACCTCGACATGATTGCGGTTGCGGCTAAAAACGGATCAAATACAATCCGTATTAAATCAGCCGGATATCCTGAATTTCAGGTTGACTTAAGTACCCTGGCAATTGACGAATCTCAATTCTATACTTCATCTTCTATAGTAAAAGGTATTTGTGCCCGGATGAAACAGTTGGGCTACGAAATAGGCGGTTTTGATGCTTGCATTGAAGGACGTGTACCCAAAGGTTCGGGTTTAAGTTCTTCTGCTTCATTCGAGGTTTTGATTGGCGCTATCCTGAATCACTTGTTTAACAGCGGGAAAATGAGTGGAGTTGAAAATGCCATTATTGGTCAGTGGGCTGAAAATAACTACTTCGGAAAACCTTGTGGTTTAATGGATCAAACGGCCTGCGCTGTTGGTGGATTAATTACCATTGATTTTGAAGATCCTTCGAAACCCATCGTTAAAGAAGTTGATTTTGATTTTGTTTCAACCGGTTTTGCATTGGTGATTACTGATGTGGGTGGTGGACACGACGATGCTGCATCTCAGGCAGAATATGCATCATTGCCAACAGAGATGAAGTCGGTTGCCAGAGAACTTGGTGTTGATGTGCTGAGAAAAGTAACTTTAGAACAAATTGTAGAGAAAATTCCTGAAATCCGCAAAAAAACCGGTGACAGGGCAATCCTTCGTGCCTACCACTTTCAGGGCGATAACCAGCGTGTGGTTGACCAGGTAGCCGCACTTGAAAAAGATGATTTTCAGGCATTCCTGAAAATGGTAGTCGAATCGGGATACAGTTCTTACATGTACAATCAGAATATTTTCGATGTCGTTCATAAAGACGACCAGGTCGTTTCATTGGCATTGGCGCTAAGCGAAATGGTATTGAAAGGAAAAGGTGCGTGGCGTGTTCATGGTGGTGGATTTGGCGGAACCATCCAGGCATTTGTGCCGCAAGACTTGCTGGATCAATATGTTGAAACTCTCGAACATGTTTATGGTGAAGGGAAATGCCACAAGTTATTTATTCGTGCAAAAGGCTCAATTAAACTTGATCTGTAATTTTTAGTATGTCGTGTGCAAATACTTAGTTATTTTTTGCAAATTCGAAGACGAAAATTGAAATGTATTCCACAAACATTAACTTCATAAATTAACTTCAAATTACCTAAAATTATGACACAGAAAAAAAGCTATGCATTGCCTATCGCAATGATGTTTGCCCTCTTCTTTATGATTTCGTTTGTTACCGGGCTTCCGAACCCATTAGGTGTTATCGTTAAAAATCAGTTCGGGGCATCCAACTTTATGTCTTCGTTGGGAAACGCAGCTAACTTTATTGCCTATGCCTTCATGGGAATTCCTGCAGGTTTGTTACTTTCAAAAATTGGATATAAAAAAACAGCATTACTTGCAATCGTTGTAGGTTTTGCCGGAGTGGGCGTGCAATGGTTTTCGGGCCAGCTTGGAAGCTTTACTGTATATCTTGCAGGAGCATTTATTTCCGGTTTCTCGATGTGTATGTTGAATACCGTTGTAAATCCGATGTTGAACACCCTTGGTGGTGGAGGTAAAAAAGGGAACCAGCTGATTCAATTTGGAGGTTCGATCAACTCAATCGGTGCTACTATTGTTCCGGTACTTGTTGGTATTTTGATGGGTGATGTTTTAAAAGCCAATATTAAAGATGCGAATCCTGCACTTTTCATTGCTTTGGGCATCTTTGCATTGGCATTTGTTGTGCTTTTCAGCATGGACATCCCTGAACCTCATTTAGTTACCGGAGCTAAATCGACTGTAAAGGACAAACACAGTGCATTATCTTTCCGTCACTTCATTTTAGGAGCTGTAGCCATTTTTGTTTACGTGGGTGTTGAAGTAGGTATCCCTAATATTACGAACTTGTTTATGACTACAAGTTTGGAGCTTGGGGGATTGGGTATTGCTGCTTCAGTTGCTGGTACAGTAGTGGGTACATATTGGTTCCTGATGTTAATTGGCCGTTTGGTTGGCGCTTCAGTCGGAGCAAAAATTTCAAGTAAAGCTATGCTAAGTTTCGCATCGATACTCGGATTGATCTTTGTACTTCTGGCCATGTTCAGCCCTGTTGATACTATGGTAAGCATGCCGGTTTTCCGGACTGATATTTCGTTTGGACTGGCTGAAGTTCCGATTGGTGTGATGTTTCTGATATTGACCGGTCTTTGCACTTCAGTGATGTGGGGTGGTATTTTCAACCTGGCTGTTGAAGGTCTTGGAAAATATACAGCTACAGCTTCAGGAATATTTATGGTGATGGTTTGTGGAGGTGGATTGTTACCACTTGTACAGGGATTTGTTGCCGACAATGTATCTTTCATCTCAAGTTACTGGGTAATATTCCTGGGTATAGGTTACTTGTTGTATTATGCATTAATCGGTAGTAAAAATGTGAACCAAAATATTGTAGTAGAATAGATTTTTTACCTGATAAGATTTTGCCGGGTAAATAATCAATCAGCGATTGATTATTTACCCGGCTTTTTTGTTTTTGATGTGTTGGATTCGGCTTTGGCCTTTCTAAAAAAATACATAAATTGCCCGTACAAATCATTCGGGCAATTTATTTATGTATGATATTATTGGTGATGTTCATGGTCACGCTGATCAGTTGAAGAATCTGCTGGAAAAGATGGATTATCAGCTTGTTGATGATAGTTATTCGCATCCGGCACGTAAAGCTGTATTTGTGGGTGATTTCATTAACCGTGGACCCAAAATAAGGGAAACACTGATCCTGATCAGAAAGATGGTTGAAAAAGGGGCGGCCTATGCAATTCTTGGAAATCATGAATTATATGCAGTTCTATACTATTTGCGCGATACAGAGGGAAAATATTACAAGAAAAGAATTCCCAAATACCAATTGCAGATTAACCAGACTTTAGAAGAATTTGCTCCTTACAAGGCAGAGTTTAAGAGTCATCTGAAATGGATGCGATCTTTACCATTGTTTCTTGATTTTGGGGATATTCGTGTCATTCACGCCTGTTGGGATGATGAAAATGTCAAACTGCTTAAGGATACAATTACCGGTTCGAAACTTAAAAAAACAGTATTACGGGAAGTTGCCCTGAACGAAACCGAATTTTCCAGAATTTTCTGGGAAAGTTGCAAAGGCCCGGATTTTCAGTTACCCAAAGATCTGTTGATTTTTGATGATGGAGGAAGACCACACCGTTCATTTCGGATGAAATGGTGGGATACTCCTCATGGTAAAACCTTTAAGGATATTTCGCTCGAAAGCCGCTTCGATCTTCCTGCATATACCATACCGAATGAAATTATTCAGCTAAGGAAGCCTTACCCTAAAGATGATCCTATCGTTTTCTTCGGGCACTATTGCTTAAAACAATGTTGCGGAATATTGGAAGATAACCTTTGTTGTGTCGATTCATGTGTCACCAGGACGGGTAGATTACTGGCATATCAATGGACTGGTGAGAAAAAGCTTGACAAAACGAATTTTGTTTTATCAGATTCTTATGATTAAAGGTCTTATTATCTTACGATTAAGTAGCTTGTTTTAGCGCTTGAATAAACGTGATGTTTTTTTAAATTGGCCTATTGCAGGGCAAAAAAGAAAGGCTATATTTGCAAAGCCTTTTGAAAAACGGATTTCAGAAGGTTTGTTCTTTAAAAAGGCTGTAAATTTTGAAATATTCAAGTTCAAAAAATCTGGTGTGGTAGTTCAGTTGGTTAGAATATCGGCCTGTCACGCCGAGGGTCGCGGGTTCGAGTCCCGTCCGCACCGCCAACAAAAAGGTTGTTTCATTAGAAACAGCCTTTTTTCGATTTTAGCCGCCCATAACTTTTTAAATGATGTTTGTTTTAGTATATTTTCACCCTATACCCGAGATTATCAACTCCATAAGAATATCAGGTGATCCATACTTTTCAATAAGCGATTTTGTAATCTTCCTATAAACTCAATTGTTGTCATTTTGCTGTAAGCATTCACCAATTCAATCCAAAACAGTAACAAACCGGCATTAAATGTGAGCAAATTTATTACCATCCAACCATATTCATGATCAAACTCTTAGCCGTTAAAAGATCAGGAATTGAAGGTGCTCAGGTAAAAGTAATAGTAGTTTGCTGCAATATCAATGGAATCATGCCGTTTGAATGCTGTACTAAAAACAGAAAGACATGAAAAGAGAAAGATTATTAATTCCAGTTGTTTTAATCGCATTGGCCATAGGGTTCACTGCATGTAATAAAGATAATACAAACAGTTCCACTTCAGGAAATTCCAATTTGGGCATCAAATTACAGGCGCTCAATAAAAGCTTTTCAATGCCGGTGGCCAGTGTTGGACTGAAATCTGCTACAATTACAACAGCTTCCATCACCTGGGATGCAGCCAGTATGATAGTTTCAAGTGTAAAATTTGAGGCTAAATTGAAGAGTGTGGTCACACATCACGATTCAATAGAGATCAATTATAAATGGAGTGGCCCGAAAGAAATAGACCTGTTGGATCCTCTTGCTACCGTTGGAAACTTTGTGCTGCAACAAGGTTTTTATGACGAAATTGAAATCAAAGTGAATGGTTCTAAACAAGATGCCGGAGACAAATCCGTTTTCTATCTCCATGGTGTTTATAACAAAGACAATCTTACTGCACTGCCAGTTATGGTCAAGGTTAATGAAGATGTAATGTTCAAAACCGAGAAGGACAGCGTTGATATTACTGCTACCTCTAGCCCCGTTTTTAGCAGCATCATACAGTTATACCTCGACAAACTAATGGTTGATATACAACTTTCAGCTCTTGATAATGCCACGCTTACCGACGGAACCATAGTCATTTCGGCTAATAGCAACACCGAACTGTACAAAATTGTCATTCGTAACCTGGTCAAGAATCATCATTGGGAACATGGCAACGGGCATGGTGAAGGCGACGGTCATATGTAAGCATAGATCAAGCTTTGTGAGGTGAAAAATGCGGAGTGTACTGATACCAGAATTTGATTCCTGTAAAGATCGATAGAGACTGCAGATTTTCAGTTCAGGTCTTCAGGAGAAACAGAAAATAGACCGTCTCAAAACAAAATTGAGGCGGTCTTTCTTTTTGTTATGATTTTTGAAATCAGGCCTTTTTGTATGACGTAAATCAAATGAACTGGTGTGACCCTGGCCGACAAATTTCTATTTGACCTTTTATCATTCCCTTAATGTTTTTTTGAATTTAAACATTAATAGCAAGTTGGTGTTTAATATTATATCAAAATAGAAATTAATTAACCTAATTCATCAAAAATGAAATTGTACAAAATCTTATTATTCGCAGTAATTGCAGTTGGTTTAAATTCATGTAATCAAAGACCGAAACAAACAGATGGTCAGGATAATGTGAAATATTATCGGAACATTCAATTCAGTGAAACTCCCTGGGATCTGGAAAAAGGAACACACCTGCTCACGGAAAAAGAAGCCCAAACGATTAATAATTACAAATTCACCTTCAACGAAAATAATCAGCTGGTTTCTGTTGAATACAATCGAAATGATACCTTGCTGGGTTATTCATCGATAGGTGCATCGAAAATTACCTACACGTATGAAGGTGATAAACAATTGAAACATTTCTTTGACGATAAAAATGCACCCGTTAAAAATGGAGGAGCTTCAATTTTTGAATATACGCTTAATGATTCAGGAATGCGAATTGCCATGCGTTATTTGGATGAAACAGGCGCTCCGGTAGAAAACAGGAACAAGGTTCATAATTTTAAATGGAACAAGCTGGAAGACGGAATGATCCAGGAAGTACGTTTCAATTTAGCTGGCGAAAATGTGGTCATGAATCCTTTTTGTCCGTTTTATGAACTTCGTTTTTCATACGATGAAAACGGATATGTTACCCGTATGGCAAATTACCAGGCCGATACTTTATATAATTGTACCGCTGAAAACTGTGGAGAGATTGGTGTTTCCTATTTTTCGTTTAAGAATAATAGTTTTGGTGACCTCGAAAGTTTTTCGGTACATAACACGGTGGGCCAGCTTTCGAATTTATATTGGGGCTGGGCTAAGCGCGTGAATGTGGTTGATGAGAATGGCTATGTGTTGGAATCAACCCAGTTCGACCAGGATAATGAATATCTCAGTGGCAAGAATATTCCTGTAACTATTTCAGTTTACGATGAACATGGCGCTCTGGTAAAAAAGATTTCGATGGACAAAGACAAGAATATTGTAAATAATCCGGGTAATGGGGTTGCTATTGAAGTTTACAAGTATGATGAACTTGGTCGCAGGATTGAAGCGCTGCAATACGATAAAGACGAAGTTCTGGTTGAAAAGAAAGGCTAAATTGAGATCCTTATGAAACACTTAAAAACAATCAATCAAATAATTGCGATTATCCTGGTTTTATTCCTTATTTCCTGTTCAGGAAGCGGAAACAAAACAAAGCAGGCTAATACTGCCACTTCAGTTCAGGAAAAATCTGAGCCTGTTAAAATAAATCCTGAAGCACAAATGTTGCTGAAATATTTGGAGGAAACGGGTGATTACGTGAATAGCCGGAACTTTCCTTCCTTAATTAAAGCTTCTTCTGTTAATGAAGAACTTGCCGGGAATATTAAAATCATCGATTTAAGAAATTCCGGCGCCTTTTCAAAAGGGCATATTAAAGGGGCGGTGAATATCGATTTCAGCCAGATTCCGAACTATTTTACAAACGTCATTAAACCCTTCGAATTCAACAAAATAGTCATGGTTTGTTACGATGGGCAAATTTCAAGTTACGCCACTTCGCTTCTTCGTTTAATGGGCTACGGAAATGTATATGCCTTGCGTTGGGGAATGAGTAGCTGGAACAAAGAATTTGCAAAGGATTCGTGGTTTTATAATGTGTCTTCAAAATATGAAGATAAACTGGAATTGACTGAAAATGAAAGAGCTGTTTCAGCCGACCTGCCACTGATGAATACCGGAAAATTGACCGGTGCAGAAATTATGGCTGAGCGTTTTAAGATTTTGTTTGCTGCTGGATCTTCTGATATATTCATTACAGCTGACGAGATTTTCGAACAGCCTCAAAATTATTACACCATCAATTACGACCGGAAAGATAAATACGATTCGGGGCATATTCCGGGAGCTGTCCGTTATAAACCAAATGGAACGCTCGGGATTATTTCTGAAATGGAAACCATCCCTGCTGATAAAAACGTGATCGTTTATTGCGGAACCGGGCACAACTCCGGATTTGCAACTGCCTACCTCCGTTTGTTCTGCTACAATGCCAAAACGTTAATCTACGGGAACAATGCTTTTATGCACGACAAAATGGTGACGGATAAAACCAAGCTTTCCTGGCTTCCTTTCACTGATGCTGAAGTTGGAGATTTTCCGTATGTGAAGAATTAGGAACTTCCTTACATCGAATCTTGTTCCAGCCGGGCTGTTGTGTCGGGCTGGAATTTGTATTTTAACACTTCCGGATTTGAACCTGTGTTCAGGATAAAAACATTTTCAAATCCCAACTGGTTTAATATTACCCATGTTTTGGCAGCCATTGCTTCATCGTTCGAGTACAGAATGAGATCACCTTTCGCTTCTCCCAAAATTTTACGGTTCGTTTGATCCAGTATATTTTCAACGGGTAGATGTATGGAATTTTCAGAATGAAGGAAATCGGGTAAATCCTCGCTTCCTAAATTAACTACGATCCAGGATCTTGTTTGTTTCTTAAGCTGATCCAATGAAATCGTGTTGCTGTTGTTTTGTGTCGCTTCAATCGCGGTTCGAACCTCCTTTTTAAACAGGTTCTTATCGGAACTTCTGACAATGACCAAAATGAGAAGTGCCACCAATATAAGGACGACTATCGTTAAGCTTTTTATTTGATTCATTTTTTTTCTTTTTTTTTCTGATTTTCAGGATCATTCACAGCCACCGTCCAGCTTGGATTCGATCAGTCTTTTTGCGTTGAAATACTTAGTTTTTAAGCTGTCGGGCAAACTGTTGACCTGGGTAAATACTTTCCGGGCATTCAACCTGTTTTCGAAGCGGGCATTTTCGAGCGGTGTAATTTTTTCTCCTGAAAACTGACTGAGCATCACTGTTTTGAACCATTCGTTGAGGCCTCCTTTCATCACGAAATTGTTCCCATAGCCCAACCCGGTTGCAATTGCCCAGGCATAACTGGCCGTTTGGCCATCGTTTCCGTAATAAATATTTTTCATTTCCTTCTGATTCAGATAGCCTTCCCAAAGCGGATTGGTGAAATCAGAAAAGGGTATGTTAATGGATCCGGGTATGTTACATTCCTTAAACTGCCCGGTGCTGCGAACATCTATCAGTTGCCCGGTGCTGTCTTCATTGTTCAGAAAACGGGCAACCTGATCAACTGAAAAGTAGCTTTCATCGGCAACCAATTTAGCAAGCAGTTCGCTAGGTTTAAGCCGAAACGACAGGGAAGCATTGAAAGGCAGAAAGGCGAGAATAATTCCGACGCCAATCAACAATACTGAATATTTTATTCGTGCATTCATTTATATCCGGATTAAAGATCATTGGTGATTTCGGGTCGGCTGTATCTTTTTTCGGCAAGTTCGGCTACCCAAAATAGCGCCACCGCCGCCACAATCAGCAAAAAGGTAAATACTCCGGCTGAAACGCCCATCCATTCATCAATACGCATTGCACCTTTGTAATTTTCCATAGCTAAAGTTTGAACGTAAGGGTATGTTTCGGCAAATAAAAAGGCGCCGACCATTCCGCCAATAAGAAAGATCAGTGCATCAATTTTCCCGATGGAAAGGGCGCTGATTCCGGTTCCGGGACAATAGCCTCCCATCACAAATCCGGCGCCCATGATGATTCCTCCAATGATTGCTGAGTTCATATAATACGGATTTACAAATACCAGCTTCAGGTTTAGTAAACCAAAATAGCTGAGCAGTTGAGAACCGGCCAAGGCCACGATGGCAGCAGTGAAAAACACTTTGAGCACCGTGGTGTCATAGCCGTAAAACATACCGGCTAATTTACGGCTCGATGAAAAACCGGCTTGTTCGAGAGAAAAACCAAATCCGATGCCGATAAAAAAGGCGATCAGCAGGTTAAGCCATTCCGGAAGCTCTGATAATATTGATAAAGGACCCATGGGATGAAGGATTGAATTAATGATTGATATTGATGCTGCCATTGCGAAGTAGCGGAGCGGATGAAGCAATCTGTTGTTAATGAAAAGAATGCTTCACGATTTTCGCAATGACACTCTTCATTTTGGGCTCTAACTTTAAACGTTGAACTCAAAACTTTAAACTTTTCCCTATATCCATAATTTCCTGAAAATCCAGGCAAACAAATAGGCCGAACCGAAAATGGCAAACATGGTAACGAAACCTGCCACTGAAAGAACTGCCATGCCCGAAAGTGCTGCACCACTGGTACAACCGCGGGCAAGCTGAGCGCCGTAAACAAAAAATACACCGCCCAGAAAAGCAAACAGCAAACGCTTTTTGTTCGATATTCTTGGCGATTTTTCGATTTTAAATTTTAGACGGTGGGAGAGCGCACCGGAAATAAAACCACCCAGAACCATTCCCAGAACTTCGAGCGCCAGCCAGCTTTTTAGCGGGTTCTCGCCATTTTCGAAATATTTACTGTAATAGGGCGTATCCATCGCGTACTGATGATCGACAGCTCCAACCAGGGCGACTACCGCATATTTGATTCCTCCGCTTGCACCCAGGCCGCGCCCGGACAAAAACATGGCTGCCAGAAGCACTAAGCCCAGCAACACTCCGGCCAGGTATGGATTCATGTATTTTCGTTTTTCCATTGTCCTCGAATTTGTGGTTCGCTAAGTTAATAAGACAATTTAAATGCAGCTATTGTTCCTAAAAATAGAATTAGGTAAACCGGATTAACAAACAATAACACATTTACCTGCAAATTGAAGCCTGACAATTTATTATTCCAGAAGTGAAGTATGTTATTTAGTATGGGGACACCACTATTTAAAGAATGAATTTATTGTAGTAGGAATGATCAGGTTATGTTCAAATAATACTGTATTTTTGAATTTATCCATCTGGATTACTTATCTTTTACAACGATATGATAACGATTGACTTAAGGACAATATATTTAACTTACGCAATTACAGATATTTTAAGTCTGATCGTTTTCGTAATTTTATTTCTGCAAACTCACAAAAGATTCCCCGGAACAACCATTTTAATGTTTAGTTATGTTTTTCATACTTTAGGGAACTTGTTTATTTTATTACGGGGCGTTATTCCTGATTGGCTTTCTATTTCTGTGGCGAATACCATCTTTTTTGCCACTGGTATTTCACTGCTGATTGGGCTCGAACATTTCTTTAATAAAAAAGGACCGCAAATTCATAATTACATTTTAATTTTTATTTTTTTTCTTATTCACAGTTATTTTTTCTTTATAAAGCCAGATATGGCCATAAGAAATTTGAATACTTCTCTGTCGTTTCTGGTTGTTTTTATGCAGTGTGCCTGGCTGATGTTGAAAAGGGTTCCATCCGAAAAACGTGAATTAAGTTTTGGCGTTGGCATTGTTTCAAGCGCTTTCGTTCTGGTTACAATACTCCGGATTATCTTTTTCGCTATTCATCGCCCTACTGAAGTCAATTATTTCAACTCGCATACAGCTGAATCTTTATTTGTTCTATCCTATCAAATGCTTTTTCTGCTCCTGATCTTTATGCTTGCACTAATGTTTAATAAACGGTTGCTGATGGATATTGCGTCGCATGAGGAGAAATTCTCCAAAGCATTTCATTACTCACCCAATGCCTACATCCTGACCCGATTTCCTGAAGGTCAAATTTTTGAAGTCAATGAGGGCTTTCATCATATTTCTGAATATACTGTTGACGAGGCAAAAGGGAAAACTATCTCAGATTTGAATTTTTGGGGAAATGAGGACGATCGGCTTTCTGTTGTTAATGAGATGTCTTTCTCCGGTAAGGTTAATGGACGTGAAATCCAGTTCAGGAAAAAATCCGGAAAACCTGTTACTGGCCTTTTCTCCGCAGAAATTATTACAGTCAACAACGAGAAGTGCATGATCACTGTTATTAATGACATCTCAGATCGCAAGAGGACAGAAGAGTTACTCAAAGAAAGTGAATCCAGCTTGCGTAAACTCAATGCTACCAAAGACAAGCTTTTCTCTATCATTGCCCACGACCTTCGAAATCCGTTTTTCTTTATGATTGGATACAGCGAGGTGCTCCGGAAAAAGGTAAAAGAACTTGATGCCGGCACCATTGAAAAGTATGCCGGAATCATCAATTCGTCAGCTGTTAAAACATTTGGACTGGTAGAAAACCTGTTGGATTGGGCCAGGATGCAACAAGGTCAGATGCCTTTCAATCCTTCGGTCATTGTTCTGAAAAAGTTGGTAGGTGAGGTGACTAATTTATTGAAGGAGAATGCCGGCAATAAGAAAATCGCCATAAGTTGCCAGATTCCTGAAAATCTGGAAGCATTTGCCGACCAGAACATGTTAAAAACCATCCTTCGAAACCTGGTATCCAACGGATTGAAATATACCAATCAAAATGGTCGGATAGAAGTTGGGGCAGTGGAAGATGAAAACGAAATACGGATTTATGTAAAAGATAACGGAATCGGAATTAAGCAAGAGAATGTACACCAGTTATTTCTCTCAATTTCAAATCAAACCACCCGCGGAACAGAAAATGAAAAAGGAACTGGCCTGGGCTTGATCTTGTGTCATGAATTTGTTACCAAACATGGTGGGAAAATAGGAGTAGAAAGTGAGTTGGGAATTGGTAGTATTTTCAGTTTTACAATCCCCAAAATTTGAATACTTTCTTATTTTGGGTACAGCTCAAACCTTTGCCTGTACGCTTACACCTCGGTTGCTATTCCTGTCTGGATTTCGGGGGGCAGTGTTTTACATCGGGCAGTATCGATGGATGAAAATTTCAATCTCCAATTTGTAGTGCAGCTTTAAAATTTAAAGCGGAATATTTCCCAATCACTTTCGATAAAGGGTTTAACTACCTCAATTTATCGGTAGTCATCAATCAGCAAAAAAATGGTTATTTGCAAATTCTCCAGCCCATTGAGCAGGAAATATTTGATAAAGCCGGATTATTGTCCGATGGACTTGAAAAGGGCGCGAAAACAGAAAAAGACATTCTATTGTCACCCTTTTTTACTTTCTTCCTTCTCGGCCTCCAGCACCGCATTAACCGATCCATGAAGCAGTAGCAGTCTTTTAGCTTTTACCTCGTCGTAGCCCAGTTCGGCTATAATCATTCGTGTACCTCGGTGAATCAGCTTTTGGTTGCTTAGCTGCATGTTCACCATTTTATTTCCTTTTACCCGACCCAGCTTAATCATTAGCGAGGTGGTAATCATGTTCAGGATTAACTTTTGCGAAGTTCCCGACTTCATCCGCGTACTGCCCGTTAGAAATTCGGGGCCAACAATGGCTTCAATCGGAATATCAACGCTTTGAGCCAAACGGCTGCCATTGTTGTTTACGATGCAACCAGTCAGGAGCCCCTTTGAACGGGCTTTTGTGACGGCGCCAATTACATAGGGTGTTCTTCCTGAAGCCGCAATTCCGACAATGGTGTCTAATTCGTTCACCTGAAACTTTTCAAGATCTTTCCATCCCTGTTCAATGTCGTCTTCTGCCATTTCAACTGCTTTGCGGATGGCTTTGTCTCCACCGGCAATCAATCCGATAACCAGATCGTAACCAACGCCAAAAGTCGGGGGAATCTCAGAAGCATCCAAAATGCCAAGGCGGCCACTGGTGCCGGCACCCATATAAAATAATCTTCCGCCTTTTTTCATGCGCAGGTAAACCTGTTCAACCAGCTTTTCAATCTGGGGAATTGCCTGGTAAACTGCCGGAAATATTTTTTTATCTTCTTCGTGAATGCTTCCTAAAAGCTCTTTGACCGATTTTTTCTCCAGATCATTGTATAATGAATCGGCTTCGGTTATACTTGTTGTTGTCATTCTGTTTGATTGTTATAATATTTGGCTAATCCGTCAATCGGATCTTTAATAATTGTCGTTTGTTCAAAGCCAAAAGTTTTGGCCGTACTATTCAGTATTTCACTGAAATGCCATGCCACCGAACCAATGAATCCGATTGGATAGCTGGTGTAATCTGGAAGTTTGCTGACGTTTCGTTCGAAGAATTCCATGAAATTTTGCTGAACAAATTCCTGACAATAGGCCAAATTGATGTGTTCAGACAAAAACGGTGTGAATTGAGCAAGGTACTGATTGGGTTTGTCAGCGCGGTAAACTCGGTTTAATACTTCCGCGCGTGTCAGGTTAAACCGTTTGGCAAATACCTCGCGCAAATAAAGTGGCATAATCTCCTTAAAATAATCACCAAGTAGTTTCCTGCCCATTACTGCCCCGCTGCCTTCGTCACCAAGAACAAATCCAAGAGGGGAAACGCCTCCGGTAATTTTTTCGCCATCATAAACACAAACATTTGATCCCGTGCCCAGAATGCAGGCAATACCGGGTTTGTTGCCGAACAATGCCCTTGCTGCACCCAACACGTCGGTGTATGTTTCGATGGAAGCTTTAGGGTAAATTCTATTTAATGCTCTTTTGATGATATCACCTTTTTCAGCATTGATGATACCCGTTCCATAAAAGAAAATTTCATGTATTTCAGTTCCAGTTTCGGGCAAAAGCTGCTTTTCCAATTCCTGGAAAATGTCTTCCTCAGTCCTGAAAAATGGATTGATTCCAAGTGTTTTGATGCTTTTTATTTCTCCTGAGTTTCCAATCAGTTTCCAGGCTGTTTTGGTCGATCCGCTGTCTGCTATTAGTTTCATTTAAAGATTGAATTTATGCGGGGCTAAGTTTTTATTTTATTATGGTGTAAATATAAGAATTTAGATTTTAAAATAAATGTATCATATAACATGTATTACCAATATTTGTAAATTCATTAATTACACTAATTTTGATGTTTGGTTGTGCCAATTTTAAGAAGATAAAAGTTCTTCTCCGGAAGTGCCATCTATTATTTGATTTGTACCTTTAGATAATGTAAGTTTTTCTACTTGCATTAAAAATGCCAATACCTGAAATAACCTAAGCAGTTATGAAAAAATATATTTTTCTGATATGGATTTTTCTGATTCCTTTTGGAGCATTAGCTTCCGGAGTGATCCGGATTAATCAATTGGGATATTTGCCTCATTCTGTTAAGGTAGCTGTATTTGTTTCTGATGTGCAGGTAGATTTAACATCCTTTCAGGTGTACGAAACGCTATCCGGAAAACTTGTTTTTGAAGGCAAAGCGGAACCAGCTGATCCAACGGTTTGGAACAACCAAAGTGCATTTCGCCTGAATTTTACCGCTTTTCAGGAAGATGGCGGATACTATCTAAAAATTGGAGATACCGTTTCTCCTTCATTTCGTGTTTCCCCGGATATTTATCAAGGTACAGCCGATTTTATCCTGAATTATATGCGCCAGCAGCGTTGCGGGTTCAATCCATACCTGAACGATTCCTGTCACACCCATGATGGAATTATTGTCGATCATCCGACCCGCACCGGCGAGCGTATTGATGTTATTGGAGGCTGGCACGATGCTTCTGATTATCTGCAATATACCACCACTTCGGCCAATGCGGTTTATCAACTTCTATTTGCTTATCAGCAAAATCCTTCGGTTTACGGCGACAAGTTCAGCGCAAATGGAAGGCCTGGAGCCAACGGCATCCCGGATATTCTGGACGAAGCGCGTTGGGGATTGGAATGGCTGCTGAAAATGAACCCGGCAAAAAACGAAATGTACAACCAGATTGCCGACGATCGCGACCACAAAGGATTGCGCCTTCCTACTACTGATACGCTTGGCGGATATGGATTAGGCAAATACCGGCCGGTATATCTGGTAACCGGAAAGTCGCAGGGATTGGGTAAGTATAAAAACCGGACTACCGGTGTTTCATCAACAGCTGCAAAATTTTCCTCCTCTTTTGCCCTTGGCGCTTCAATTTTTAGAACTATTGACTCATCGTTCGCTGATAAAATGATGGAGAAGTCGCATCAAGCCTGGGAATTCGCCAAATCAGATTTAGGTAATTGCCAGACAGCCTGCATGGTTTCGCCCTATTTTTATGAAGAAGATAATTACGTTGACGATATGGAACTGGCGGCTGCTTCGCTCATTCCGATGGAAAAGCTGACTGACTTTCAGAAAGAAGCCAAATACTGGGGCGAATTGGAGCCGGTAACTCCCTGGATGGAACTGAACCGTGCTCGTCATTACCAGTTTTATCCGTTTGTGAATTTAGGGCATGCCCTGCTTGCCAAATCGACTGATCCCGCAGTTTCCGCGCAGTTCATAGGTTTGATGAAGCAAGGTTTGGATCAACTGAAAAAATATGCCGCGAACGATCCTTTCAGGATTGGCGTTCCGTTTGTCTGGTGTTCAAACAACCTGGTAGTAGCTGCTGTTACACAGGCTAAATTGTACCGGAAAATAACCGGCGGCACCAGTTATGAAGAAATGGAAACTGCACTGACCGACTGGTTGTTTGGCTGCAATCCCTGGGGAACATCCATGATTTGCGGACTTCCGGCTGGTGGCGATTATCCTGAAATTCCACATTCTTCGCTCACCTATATTCTGAAGAAAACGACCACTGGCGGACTGGTTGATGGTCCGGTTTATGCGAATATTTACAAAAGTTTGCTTGGAATCCAATTGCTTGAGGCCGACGAATATGCAGCTTTTCAGAATGGGAAGGCAGTTTACCACGACGACCTGGGCGATTATTCAACCAACGAACCAACTATGGACGGAACGGCCAGCCTGAGTTTCATGCTTTCTTCACTCGAGTCTGAAAGTGAATCCCCAAAAGGTGTTTTGGATGGTGAGGGGGCATTGGTGCGAAACAATCCGGAAGAAAAGAAAGTTTACCTGATTTTTTCGTCGCATGAGTATGCTGAAGGCGGAAAAGTGATTTCTAATACTTTGAAGAAATACAAGGCCAAAGCTTCGTTTTTCTTTACCGGATCCTTTTATGAAAACCCTGAAAATAAATCACTTATCAATGATCTAATAGCCGATGGCCATTATTTAGGGGCACATTCTGACAGTCATTTGTTATATGCCGACTGGACCAAACGGGATTCAACTTTGATTGATCAAAAACTGTTCGCAGAAGATTTGAAGACGAATTATGAGAAAATGGCCGGTTTTGGTATTTCTCCTGAAAAGGCGAATGTATTTTTACCACCCTACGAATGGTACAATGCTGAAAGTGTGGACTGGAGCCGTCAAATGGGATTAAAAGTCATCAATTTTACTCCCGGAACCCGCTCAAATGCTGATTATACGACTCCGGAAATGAAGAATTACCGGTCGTCGGATACTATTCTGAATGATGTCAAAGCCTTTGAAAAGAAAGATCCAAACGGACTGAATGGTTGCATCATATTGGTTCATTTAGGTACTGCACCCGAACGAACCGATAAGTTTTACAACCGGTTGGGTGAGCTTCTCACTTTTCTGAATAAAAATGGATATTCCACCGAACGATTTTAAGATATAATGATGCTGTACATGCTCAATTTAATGAAAAAGTTTTTGTCATACCAATTACGAGAAGTGACCGTAATCCTTCTTTTTGGGGCTGGTTTTCTGATGTTGCTGGTGTCATGTCAGCCAACAGGAATAAAGTCGTTCGACCTTGCTGAAGCAGAACGGTTGTTTCTTTCCGGAGAGCTGAAAAAGGCTGAACTTCTGGCTGATTCGGTAAAATCAGCCGGCTCAATTGGTGAGGACGGTTTGCATAAACTGGATTCCATTGTTGAAACTGGTCGTCGTATCCGGATAGATTTTTGTTTGACAGAATCTGTTATAAAGGAGAAACTGAGGAAATATTACCCTGGATTGGATACTTCACTTCTTCGTAACTGGGAAAAGAATCTGAAACTCGAAATACGTCAGATAGATGGTGAAAAGCGCTAT
>JAUXUF010000384.1 GCA_030684645.1 Bacteroidota bacterium
GAAAAACGTCTGGATGTTGTTGATGGTGCAACACACCTTTTTGAAGAAGAAGGTAAACTGGAGCAGGTAGCGGAACTTGCAGCAAACTGGTTTATAGATCATTTCTGCCCTGAGAGATTTTAACTTAATCATAATCTGATGTTTAAAGACCGAAAAGAAGCCGCTTTATTGCTCTCGGCCCGGCTGAGCAAGTATAAAAATGATCCGGGACTTGTGCTTGCAGTACCAAAAGGGGGTGTGCCTCTGGCTTACATCGTTGCAAAGGAGCTTGGATTTCCAATGGAGATCATCTTTACGAAAAAGATAGGGCATCCCACAAATAAGGAATATGCTATCGGTGCGGCCAGCCTGACAGACTATTTTGTGGTGCCGCATGCGGATGTGAGTGAAAAATACATTGAAGAAGAACTGAAGAATGTCAGGGCGAAGCTTCAGGACATGTATAATAAATTCATAGATAAGTATGAACCCGTAGATATGGAGGGGAAGACCGTGATCATCATTGACGACGGAATGGCTACTGGAAATACTCTTTTAAGTACGGTTAGTGTCATAAAAAAGAGCAAGCCGGGTAAAATCGTGATTGGTGTTCCTGTGGCATCACAGGAGGCAGTTAGAAATCTTGAAAAGGAGGTTGATGAGCTTATTGTGTTACTGAGTCCGCCTGGTTTTAACAGTGTGGGCGCTTATTATGAAAATTTTGAAAATGTTAGTGAGGATGATGTGCTTATATATCTGGAAAAACTAAAAGGCTCAAAATGATTGATCGGGCCTTTTAGTTTTTTGATAATACCTCTGAAAGCTGGTTCTGCCCAATGAACAGGCTTTTCAGCATTTATTTAAAATTGTCGGCATCCCGGTAGGCTCTGATCAGCGCTAATTCTCCCTCTTTTCCTGGTTTTGCATTGCCATGTTCCATTCCCAAAACCCCTTTGTATCCCTTGCTGTCAATGTATTTAAATACATTCCGGTAATTGATCTCCCCGGTTCCGGGTTCCTTTCTGCCAGGGTTATCGCCGATCTGAATGTAGGCGATCTCATCCCAGCATTTTTCCATGGTCGCGATCAGATTTCCCTCATTGCGCTGCATGTGGAAGATATCATAAAGGATCTTACAGGCAGAACTTTTTACGCCCTTACAGATCATGTGGGTTTGGTCTGCATTG
>JAUXUF010000385.1 GCA_030684645.1 Bacteroidota bacterium
CGGGCCCAGACGAGCACCATCCAATGGCTTCGATGCAGCCTTCAGAGTCGGAAGCTGCAGGATCCGATCGCGCCGCTGTCGGTGGAGCCAGGGCGGTCGCTGCCGCGGTCGTCGTCGGCGCTTTTGAGCCGGACACCGTGCCACCCCCCGCACTTGGAAAATGCGGAACCTGTGCTGGCTCTTGCTTGTCCGCCACGTTCTGCTTGCGCAACCTCTCAGCGCGCTGCGCCGTGTTTTCGGCCTCTTCTTTTCGGCGCGATTCGAGTGCTTGCTCGCGCGCTCGCTTGGCGCGGTTGAGTTCGCTGTTGGGGTCCTCCTGCTGCAAGGCCACCCGGGCATCGAACTCAATTTTACGCACCACCCTAGCGCGGTCCTCTTCAACCGAGCTGCCACGCGAAGCTGCTTCAATGCGTGCCATCTCGGCGGTCTTGGCGTTGAGGGTGGCCGCTATCGTCCCGCTGTTCTGGGCCACGACAACGATACCGTCGCCGATCGCATCAGCGGTACGACCTGCTCCCAGCACCAAATAGCCGAGAACGCTTCGCGTGTTGTCGACCTCGGCGTGCAGTGCCGTCAGTGCGGCATGAGCACGCGCTGCATCCGCCGTGCTGTAGTCCGACAGCATCTTCAGCAGCATCGCGCGAACGTTGCGCTTGAGTGCACCGTCGATCGCCTCGCCAAGCCGCGTCGACGCCGCCATGCTGTTTGAAGTCGCTGTGGTGGTGATGTTCCAGGTGCCGACATACTGCCCTTGGTCAATCAGTTCGTAGCGTATCGACACCTTTGTAGTGAGCACAGCACCAGATATCACCCGGCTGCGGTTCTCCTCGGCCGCACCGATCGAGCTCGTCTGCTGTAGACCTGTCAGCGTGGCGGCCAGCGACAAGCGCTCGCGCACCGTGTCGGGAAAGATCGCACTTTGTTGAAGTTGCCTTTTCAGAAAGACCAGGAAGTCGGTGTTCAGGCGCCTGGCGACGTGATCGGCGCCGATTCCGTTCAAATCAGCGAAGTCCCCGCAAGTGATGCAGGCCTTACCAGGATCGAAGGTGACTCGGCCGATGCGTTTGGTAAACAGTGCTGCGGAGGCCATCACATCGGTGGCCTCCTGTGCTTCGAGTTTTAATTCGCCGTCGTCGGCCCAGCCCAGTGCCGTCTGGCCGAGCGCCGCAACACCCCCCGCCGCTAGCGAAAGAAACAGGAGGAACGCCCGAAGCCACCTCATTTGTCGAGCGCACCGTCGCGATCAAGTTCTTCAAGGAACTTGGCGATGAGAACATCAGATGTATGTCCGTAGTCTTGGGCGAAAGATTCGTTTGCGTCGGTGAAGGCGTTGCCGCTGACGTCACGATCTTCACGGTAGCTGCCAGCGAAAACCTTCTGCTTGCCGCGTTCGATGGTGAC
>JAUXUF010000387.1 GCA_030684645.1 Bacteroidota bacterium
ATTATAAAATAAAGGGATACTGCCAGCTGCAATTTAAATGAATTTAAATACTTCCTAGGTATTCAAAGCCAGATAAAGGCATGCAGCCAAACTTGCCCCTATCATTGGTCCTGCTACCGGGATCCAGGAATAAGCCCAGTCGCTGGGGCCCTTCCCTGCAACAGGCAGAATGCTGTGCATGATGCGGGGGCCAAGATCCCGCACCGGGTTAATGGCATAACCTGTTGTTCCTCCAAGAGAAAGTCCGATCGCCCATACCAGGAACATGACCGGTATCGCTCCTAATGAACCCAGGCCGACAGGAGTTTTTGTATCGCTTATCTCTGCACTGGTAAAATAGAATATCACAAATAGTAGTACAAATGACCCAATAATCTCACTGGTGAGGTTGGAAAACGTATTTCTTATTGCTGGACCTGTGCTAAATGCAGCCAGTTTAAGTCCCTTATCCTCTGTAGCAGCAAAATGATCTTTATATTTTATCCAAACAAGCAATGCTCCAAGCATTGCCCCAAGCATCTGTGCGAGCATGTAAGAAGGCACCAGAGACCATTCAAATTTTCCTGAAATAGCCAGTGCAATGGTCACTGCCGGGTTAAGATGAGCTCCGCTGTAAGGCGCCGAAACGACCACTCCTACAAATACCGCCAGCGCCCATGCTGTGGTGATCACGATCCATCCGCCTCCATTCCCCTTGGTTCCAGTTAAAACCACGTTCGCTACTACTCCGTTACCTAATAAGATCAATAATGCCGTTCCTATGAATTCGGCTACAAATGGTGTCATACCTGAAGATATTAATTTTTATAAACTTACATTAGCTTTTGCAGCTTTAATCGCCCTGTTCCAGCCATTCAGGAGTTCATCATAATTTTCCAGCCGGACAGGTTCAAAATTCCGTTCCACCTTCCACTGTTCAGCAATCTCCTCAACACTTCCCCAAAAACCGGTTGCAAGTCCGGCCAGGTAGGCAGCACCCAGGGCGGTCACTTCTGTAACCCGGGGTCTGATCACCCGGCATTTCATGATATCGGCCTGAAACTGCATTAAAATATTATTTGCCTTCGCCCCGCCATCTACACGCAATTCAATGATCGGAGTTCCGGCATCAGCTTCCATAGCTTTTAATACATCCATGGTTTGGTAAGCAATGCTTTCAAGTGCTGCTCGTGCAAAATGACCTGCATTGGTACCGCGTGTTATTCCGGTAATGGTTCCGCGGGCATGCTGATCCCAGTGCGGAGCACCTAACCCCGCAAAGGCTGGCACCATATAAACACCAGCATTATCCTTCACTTTTGCCGCCAGTTCCTCCACTTCTCCGGAGGTTTTTATTAAACCCAGTTCATCTCTTAACCATTGTACAACAGCTCCTCCAATAAAGATTCCACCTTCAAGAGCATAGGTTACTTCACCATTGATCTGCCAGGCAATCGTTGTCAGCAAATTATTCGCTGAAATAGTTGGTTTTTTACCAATGTTC
>JAUXUF010000390.1 GCA_030684645.1 Bacteroidota bacterium
GGAAATTACCTGATTTTGAGACACAGTGCACGCGATCATGCCGGAACTTTTATCATTGATAGCAAGAATGTAACTATCGAAAACCTGAATATGTATCAGAATGGTGGTTTGGGAATACTTTCTCAATTTTGTGAAAATCTGACATTTAAACATGTTAACTGTGTTCCAAATTTAGCAAAGAACAGATATTTCGCCGGTCATGATGATGGTATCCACTGTTGGAATGATAAAGGGCTTATTTTAGTTGATTCTTGTCGTTTTCTTGGTTTAATGGATGACCCGATAAATGTGGGCGGAACTTATGTTATTGTAAAAAAGAAAATTGACGGTAAAACATTAAAATGTCGTTTTAATTTTTGGCAATGCACCGGATTGACTTGGGGGCACATCAACGATATTATTGGTTTTATCGAAAGGCAAAGTATGCAAACGATAGCTGAAGGGACTATAAAAAAATTTCAGTGTTTGGACAGGGATGAATTTGTGCTTGAATTTTATAACCCGGTACCTGCTGAGATCAAGGAGGGTGATGTGCTTGAAAATCTTACATGGTCGCCCGATGTGACTATCCAAAATTCCAAATTTGGAAGCTGCAGGGCAAGGGGGATTTTGGTTTCCACTCCCGGTAAAGTTCTGATTGATAAGAATGAATTCGAATCCAACGGTTCTGCAATTTTAATAACTGGTGATGTCAATCAATGGATGGAATCTGGCGGAGTGAAAGACATTTTGATTAGAAACAATACTTTCAATGATCCTTGCATGACTGGAATGTATGAATACTGTGAAGGTATCATCAGCATATTTCCCAATATGCCTAAACCAGATGAGAATAAACCTTTCCACAGAAATATCAGAATTGAAAATAATGTTTTTCATCCATTTGATTATTCAGTGCTGTATGCCAGATCCTCTGACGGTTTAAGTTTTAAAGGAAACACCCTGATTCGTAGTCAACACTATCAACCCTTCCATCAGAGAAAATATACCTTCACTTTTGAATATTGCAGAAATGTAAAAATTTTGGATAATAAGCTGAAGGGAGAAATATTGGGAAGGAATATCAAACTGGTTTCTACACCTGTTCAACAACTTATACTTGATAGGAAACAGGGATTAGTTATTGAAAAACAGTAAAATATATAGCAGGTAATTATCAGAAGTTTTTAAATTAAAAGACAAATATGAAAATTATTTTTGTTCTGATTTTCTTTGGATTATCATTTCACTCCTTCGGTCAAATCAAATTGCCGTCCATTTTCAGTGATAACATGGTTTTGCAACAAAACAGCAAAGCAGTAGTGTGGGGTTGGGGAGACCCGGGATCGGAAGTCAGGGTTTCAGGAAGCTGGAGTAAAGACACAGTCAAAACCATGGTTTCAAACCAGGCAGACTGGAAGGTGAAACTGAAAACACCTGCTGCCGGCGGTCCATTTAAGATTTCCATTAAAGGTAGTGATGAAGTTGTTCTGAAGAATGTGATGATCACGGCATCAAGCTTTTCTTATGATAAGATTACTGCGACTTCAATTTCCATTCAGAGAGATAGCTTAACCGATCATCCCCATACTTATAGCGGGAATTACTTAACAGGAATTGACTTTCCAATAGGACCAATTGGTGGAAGTGTAATCCGTATGAATGGGAAAGCTGAAAGAAACTGGTGGCATATATTCAATAATTATGAGGAACGTCCAGGTTCAGGAGTGGTGCCCAATAGTTTTTTTGCAATACGGACAAGTGCAGGAAGATCAAATATTGTAAGGGCTCTTCAGACATCTCCAATTGGCTTGTTTTCTGCAATGTCAGGTCTTTCCTTTCAGGGTGAATATCCTTTTGGCTGGTATAATTTTTCAGACAAATCATTACCGGTAAATGTCAAAATGGAAGCCTACAACCCTTTAATCCCAATGGACCTCAAGAATTCATCAATTCCTTGTGCTATTTTTCGTATTACAGTAAAAAATACTTCTCACACTAATATCAAAGTCAGTTTGTTGAGTTCACAACAGAATGCAGTTGGTTTTAACGGTTATGGTACAATTGAAGGAATAGATGAGAGGAATTTCAGTGGTTATGGAAATAATAGCAATTGCATTGTTTCTGATTCGACCAGTACAAGCCTGAAGATGAAAGGAGTCGGTGGCAGTATGCAACTTACTTCTTATGAAACAGCAATGTCCTATTCAGCCTCATGGAATACTTTGGAAACACTGTACAATGATTTCTTAAATGATGGTGTAATAACGGGTTCTACAAATGCATCAAGTCCATCAAAAGGGACCACTATTGACGGAGTACTTTCAAAAACCTTTACTCTTCGACCTGATCAGGAAAGAATTGTAACTTTTGTATTAAGTTGGTATTTCCCGGATGGTACATTTGGATTAAAGAGTATACCTCAATGGTATTTCCCTAATGGAGGCGAGTATTATCAAAACTGGTGGACTGATGCGAATGATGTGGACTGTTATGTAAAATCTAATTTCAATTTATTAGATTCAATCACAAGATTGTACCATAATACAATGTATTCCTCGAATATTCCTCGATATATACTTGATAGAATCACCTCAAATATAAGTGTATTAAAGTCCCCTACTGCGTTTTGGACAAAAAATGGTTATTTTGGATTATGGGAAAGTACCTCCAGTAAAGAGGGCTGGTTTGGAAATTGTAAGCATGTATATCATTATGCACAAGGACATGCAAGATTATTCCCTGAGTTAGGAAGAATACTCAGAAGACAGGATTTGAATACCCAACTTGGAAATGGGTTACTACCTTCCAGAGATGGGCAAGCACTGAACGCAATGGACGGACATTTTGGAACCATTTTAGGCATATATAGGGAGCATCTTTTAACGAATGAGAATAACTGGCTCAGTAGTGTATGGGAAAGAACAAAAAAGGCAATGGATTATGCTATTTCAACATACGATAGTAATCAAGATGGAATGCTTTCAGATGTATCTTATCATAATACATTGGATTGTAATGTGTCTGGCACTTCCCCTTGGATAGGGTCATTATATCTTGCAGCATTAAAGGCAAGCGAGCTAATGGCAAATATCATGGGTGATTCTGTATCAAAAAAAAGATATTACAATATTTTTAGTAAGGGTGTTTTAAATCAGGACTCCCAGTTATGGTACGACTCACTAGGATATTACAAGGAAAAACCCGCAAATCTGGCAAATACTTTAATAATGGGCGATGCTGTTTCCATTGATATGCTTCTTGGTCAATGGTGGGCAAATCAGCTTGATATAGGTCAGATTTATCCGCGAGATAGAACAACTACTTCGTTGTTGAAAATTTATAATACAAATAGATATACTGATTCCGGAAGTGGATACGCTCCTTCCTTTAGAGACTTTCTTGGCACAGGCGATACAGGATGGGAGATGTTTAAATTCCCTGGGTTCATACCTAGTAATGTAATTCTTTATTATGATGAAGTTATGAGTGGTTTTGAATATGCAGCTGCTGCAACTATGCTTCAGTATGGAATGCTTACTGAAGGTCTGACCATGATTAATGAAATTTCAAAGAGGTACGATGGGAGATTTAGGGCTAAAGGTGAAGTACATATGGCTGAGAATTCTACCGTATTTGGATGTGGAAGTCCTTTTGGGGAAGATGAGTGCGGAGATTTTTACGGCAGAGCCTTAAGTAGTTGGTCTGTATTACTGGCCCTACAGGGTTTTGTGTATGACGGACCCAACCAAACCATTGGCTTTAAACCCACTTGGAGACCTGATGATCATGCATCCTTTTTTTCAGCAGCAGAAGGTTGGGGATTGTATACTCAAACACGTAAATCCTCAAATCAGCTATCAAAAATTGATGTTAAATATGGTAATATAAAAATCAAGAAAATTCTATTGAAAGTTTCTGAATCAGCAAGATGTACTAATATTTCAATTGAGCGTGACGGCGCCTCACTTTCATTAGATAGCTATAATTTGTCAGGAGATATTCTGACGGTTATGTTGAGTAATATATACATTATAAAAGCAGGATCGAACTTAACGATTACATTCGATTTGTAAACAGTCGTAAATAATCGCAGATTTATTTAGAATTCTTAATATCATGGAATTATGAAACTAACGATGAAGCCCACTTTTATGCTTTCGCTTTCTTTAGCATGTTTATGCTCACATTTGATTTCTGTTGGTCAGGTAAAATTGTTGGTCAAAGTTCCAAAAATTGAAGGGGAATATATAAATATCTACAAGCCCCAAGGGGATGTCTTTCCAAAGCCTTCGACAAAAGAGCTTGCGGCAGGTCATTTTTATAATGAATGGGTGCCCAACGATCATACTTTCGTCAAAGGAGATGATGGGTGTTGGCATATGTTTGGAATAACCCATCCCCTCACAAGCGTAAGTTTTGAAAGAGTTCACGATGGAGAGAATATGGCTTTTCATGCTGTCTCTCCCCGTGGATCGCTTAAACAGGCGCTTATTGCAGGTTCATGGAAAGATAAACCCAAGGTACTCACTCCCGTTGAAAGACCTGGTGACCGGAATGAACATCATGCGCCGACTGTAATAAAAAAGAAAGGTTTGTATTTTATGATATGGGGGCCGGAAGCCCCATTACGG
>JAUXUF010000401.1 GCA_030684645.1 Bacteroidota bacterium
AAAGCAAGCTGAGGCTAAAACTAAATCAGTTGCTCCTTCCGATTCTGTTGTTGCCTTTCAGGTTCCTGAAAAGCTTGATCTAACTTTTCAGTCAGCCATCCAACGGGCGGTTTATGATAAAATGCCAATCACTAATATCAACGGACTGGTCAGGGTTAAAGATCAACGCATGGAACTGACCAACCTGACGATGGAGATGTTGCAGGGTAAACTGGCATTAAATGGCTCCTATACCAGCAACAAAGAAAAGAAACCGCTCTTCGATTTTAAGTTGAACATGGAAAATATGGACATTCCAACAGCTTTCCAGTCGCTTGGCACTTTTAACCGGTATGTGCCAATTGCAGGCAAGAGTCAGGGGAAATTCTCCACTCAGTTCGGCCTTTCAGGAGTTATGAACGAAAAGATGAACCTGGTGCCAACCAGTTTGAACGGAAGTGGAATCTTCAATACCTTAAACCTGATGATTGTTGATTCACCAATATTTGACCAGATTCGGGGAATCATTAAAAAGGAAAAGCTCAAAAATGTAAAAATTGATGATTTTACAGCCAAATTTCAGTTCGAAAATGGCCAGTTGAAGCTGAATCCGTTCAAAACCACGATTGCCGATCAGCAAGCAACCATTTATGGAAATCTGTCGGCAGCCCGCGAAATTAACCTGAATATGGATTTCGTGGTAAACCGCAATGATTTGGGAGCCGATCTCAACAAAGGTATTGACATTCTTCCCGGATCTCAGAATATCAAAATGGTTGAGGCTTCGGTAATCCTGAAAGGATCGTTAACCAAACCCCAGGTTTCGCTCGATTTAAGCAAAGCCCGCGCCCAAATTGAGCAGGAAGTTAAAAAAGCTTCAGTAGAAGAAATTAAAGGTTCGGTTAAAAAAATCGGGGACGAGTTGAAGAAGCTGTTTAAGTAAGAGCCTCCCCCAAACCCCTCTGAAAGAGGGGGCTTAAAGAACCCTATTCGCAGAAAGGTGTTCGAAAAGTTGGAAAAAATTTACTTTTTTGACAGCTTTGATCAGCCGTCGAGGTTAAGTGAAATTTCCTAAAAAATAAGATTTTTACTGATATGCAGTATTTAAGCCTCCCCTTTTGGGGGAGGTTTGGAGGGGGCTAAAATCGGCAGAATGCTCAACATGCCTGCAACAAAATAGGACAATCCGGCAATCAGCAATGCTGTGTGCAAACTGAATTTATCAGTGAGATAACCCAACACCGGACCAACCGCAGCAAAAATAATGCGGATCTCAAAGTTCCTGACCGACAGAATAGTTGCCCTGACTTTGGAGTCGGTATATTGATTGATGTAATCTTTCAAGACAGGAGTAGCAATTCCACGGATCATGTAAAAGCCGAATAATATTGCAATTCCGGCCAAACTAACTTCGAAGGAGGTCAGGACAAATCCGAGTGAAATGAAAATGACAATCAAAAGTAAGGTGTTTCTCTTGCCCAGTAACCGCTCAATCCGGTAGGAGTACATCGAAAAAATGCCGGCAGTGAGGTTTAGCATCGTCCATAAAATTCCAAAGACTGAAACAGGCACACCGGCTTCCTGAAAATACGGTTGAACAAACCACGCATAAGTTAAAGTGGCGGCTCCCGTAAACGACGAAATCATGATGGCGCTTCTCATTTCAGTCTGCTGATAGGTTAGCTTTACGATAGACAGAATTTCCTTCATTTTTAAATGAGTCCGTTCCAAAACATGCTGGGGTTCTTTCAGGAAGAATGCTGCCGGAATGGCGATGGCTGCCACTGGAATCTGAAAATAATAGGGAGTCCGTAAACTGATGGTAGCCAGTAAACCGCCTGCTACGCCTGCAAGAGCTTCTGCGAAGTTTCCTCCTGAAGTGATCCTTCCTTCGTATTTGATGTATTCATCTTCACGGTTTTCGGCCTTCAGCGAATCATACAACATGGCAGAGTCAGCTCCTGATACAAAACTGAAGCC
This sequence comes from Bacteroidota bacterium, assembly GCA_030684645.1. GTDB lineage: Bacteria > Bacteroidota > Bacteroidia > Bacteroidales > Prolixibacteraceae > Aquipluma. The sequence goes on from JAUXUF010000401.1 coordinate 1,960, forward strand.
GACTCCCAGAATAATTTCAGCAAGTACAAAACTTTCAAAACCGGACGAAAAACTGTAAATCAGGATGCCAATCGTCCCCAATATCGCACCGAAAAGAATGGTTCGCTGGCATCCCCAAACATCGGACAGGTAACCTGAAGGCAGTTCGGTGGCTACCATGGCAATGGAATAAATGGATTTCAGCATGAAAATCTGGGACATACTCAACCCATTTTCCTGATAAAATAGAACAACAATCGGCATGACCAGATTAAACCATTTGGCAATCTTGATCAGGTATAGCTGAAGGGCATTTGATGGCAGATTTTTTAACATAGATTGGAAACAAAAATAGAAATTTTAGGCGGTTCAATTTCGCTGAAGCGTAAAATAGGTTATCAGTCAGGTAAAGAAACCACAATACAGAAAAGGATCAGGTCTAATTTATTGTTTAGATGAATGTTTGGCGAAATAATTACAAAAAGTCTAATGAAAGTCTAAAAAACAGGTAAAAATGGTTGATAAATGATCGAAATAAATATTCAATTGCTACTTTTGTGACGAAAAATTAGAATTTATGAATTTTTGTTGATCTAATTACTGACGTTAAAAAAAGAATAGAATGAAACTATTTATCCCCCAAAACTACCAGCCTTTACTCGATGTGAACCAGACAGAAAAGGCTATCAAGCTTGTAAAAGACAGTTTCCAGCAGGACCTGGCTTCAGAGTTGCGTTTGCGGCGAGTTACCGCGCCCCTTTTTGTCATGAAGGGAACAGGTATCAACGACGACCTAAACGGAATTGAACGTCCGGTGTCATTTCCGGTGAAAGAGTTAGGTGACAATGTAGCCGAAGTGGTTCAATCGCTTGCCAAATGGAAGCGCATGACTTTGGCTGACCTGAAAATTGAGCAGGGTTATGGTTTATATACTGATATGAATGCGATTCGTCCTGACGAAGAGTTATCGAACATTCACTCACTTTACGTTGATCAGTGGGACTGGGAGCGTGTTGTTACAGCAGACGAACGAAATCTGGATTTCCTGAAAAAGATTGTCCGGAAAATATATTCAACCTTTTTGCGGACCGAGTTTATTGTATCCGAGAATTTTCCTCAGATTAAACCGATACTTCCTGAAGAAATTGCCTTCATCCATGCCGAAGAATTGGAAGAACAGTATCCAACGCTTTCGCCTAAAGAACGCGAACACGAAGTGGCTAAAAAATATGGTGCAGTATTCATTATTGGTATTGGTGGCGTGCTTCCCGGAGGAGAAAAACATGACGGGCGTGCACCTGATTATGACGACTGGACAACTCCAACATTCAGTAACCGCAAAGGATTGAACGGCGATATCCTGGTTTGGAACCCGGTTATGGAAACTTCACTTGAATTGTCATCGATGGGAATCCGTGTTGATAAGGAAACTCTCCTGAAACAGCTGGCAATCACCGGAACAGAAGATCGCAAAAATCTATACTGGCATAAACGGTTATTGAACGACGAACTTCCACTGTCGATTGGTGGTGGTATCGGGCAATCTCGCTTGTGTATGTATTTCCTTCGAAAGGCTCACATCGGTGAGATTCAATCGAGCATTTGGCCCGACGAAATGAAAACCATTTGCCTGGAAAATCAGATTGTACTGATCTGAAAATCTTGATTGTAACGATGAATTGAGCTTGTTATCAGCAGGTTGCCTCTTTCATCCTGAATTTTAAAATTTCAGGACTGAAGGTTCGCTAATTTTTATATATTTGCAACCGCTTAAAAGGATGTCTCGGTAGCTCAGCTGGATAGAGCAACGGCCTTCTAAGCCGTAGGTCCTGGGTTCGAATCCCAGCCGGGATACAAAAAGCCGCTAAAATAGCGGCTTTTTTTTGTTAGGGTAACAGATTGGGGAACGGTAAGCAGCTAATATATTAATTCTCACTTTAATTGCAGTCAAAACCGGGTTTTTATTAACTAAATAATTGCCCATCAGATGATTGTTGAAATTACCGAAACAGGATATTTGTAAATTTATTTGGACTTCATTCTCTGCTGTTTGAGATGAATTTGGTAGTAAAAACACTTTGTGCCTGAATTGGGGAGTAAGATTCTTTCACAAGCGAAAAATATATTCACAACCTATTTGATACTAGTGATATAGATAATCTGTTTGTGTTGAATTTGATTGATTTTTAGACTTTTTTAGAGAAATTTAATGAACTGTTGTATATTAGCAATCAATTAAACTAAATCTACCATGCTAAAGCGGAAAGATGTTCAAGCCATTGTTAAAGGAGACAAAAGGGTAATACGAGGCTGGGTGATGTACGATTGGGCTAATTCAGTGTATCAACTTACCATCGCGTCAGCTATTTTTCCAATTTATTACAACACGATTACCCGCACAGGTGATGATTTCATGGTCTCGTTTTTCGGCATGCGTGTGATTAATACTGTGCTTTACTCCTGGGCGATTGCTGTCGCCTATCTGTTGGTAGCCATTGGTTCCCCCTTATTTTCATCTATGGCCGACTATACCGGGAGGCGAAAAGGTTTTATGCGCGCTTTTACCCTGATTGGAGCAACTGCATGCGGAGCCTTGTTTTTCTTTGATAAAGAACATATCGAATTGGGAGTAATTGCTTTTGGATTGGGTACATTGGGTTATGGTGGAAGTATTGTTTTTTATAATTCGTTTTTGCCGGTTATTGCAGAACCGGAGGACCAGGATCGTATCAGTGCCCGTGGATATTCAATGGGCTACCTGGGTGGCGTTATCTTGCTGTTATTCAATTTGCTTATGATCATAAAGCCGGGTTTGTTTGGTATGGCTGAAAACACCTCATTGCCTGCACGGATCTCGTTTCTGTCAGTTTTTATCTGGTGGATAGCGTTTTCGCAAATTACCTTTAGCAGGTTACCAAAATATACCTTTCGTAAGCGGATGAAAAGAGATTCGGTGATTACGAACGGTTACAAGGAATTGAGAATCGTATTCAATCAAATACGAAAATCATATAAACTAAGTATGTACCTGTCAGGCTTTTTCTTTCTGATGATGGGTGTATTGACCACTATGTTTATGGCAGTAACCTATGGCGAAAAGGAAATGGGACTTACCGAGGATGTATTAATCCCAACTGTACTGGCCATTCAATTGGTCGGAATGTTTGGGGCAGTGATGTTTGCGCGGATTTCAGAAAAAATAGGAAACCTGCGGGCACTCATGATTACCATTGTTGCGTGGACACTGGTTTGTGTTGCGGCAGGTTATATTACAAATACCACACAGTTTGTGTCAGCAGCAGTCTTTATTGGAATCATAATGGGTGGTTCTCAATCGCTGGCACGCAGCACCTACTCAAAAATGTTGCCCGCCGATACTACTGATCATACTTCATTCTTTAGTTTTTACGATGTCATGGAAAAACTGGCAACGGTTGCCGGGACTTTTAGTTTTGGTGCAATCGAGGCAATTACTGGCAGCATGCGTTATTCGGTGCTCGCCATCGCAGTTTTCTTTGTAATCAGCTTACTCTTTATCTTTCTGTTATACCGCAGGACCTGGATTGAGGCAAGGGTTAACCGGGCGATTTAAAAAAATGTAAAACATCAGTAAACTAAGCGGTCTTAAAATGCCAATTATAAAAATTGTACCTTTATCAATTATCAATCGTTTTGATTTTTAACCCTTAAATAATAAATATATGTTTTTAATTTTTATTGGTATAGCTGTAATCATAATAGGTTTTGTAATTGCGAATAACGAATCACCTGCCAAATCATACAGTGGCATGATCCGGATTGTTGGATTTTTGATTGTTATTGCAGGTGCAGGTTTAGCATCTGTCAAACAAATTGAGCCTGGTTATGTTGGCGTTCAGAAACTCTTCGGAAAAGTAAATAATAATGTCCTCGAAAGTGGACTTAATGTTATTAATCCATTAGTCGAAGTGGTCATGTTTGATGTACGTACTCAGAATTATACCATGTCGGGGGTACAGGATGAAGGCAATCAGTCAGGTGATGATGCCATTCGGGTATTATCAGCCGACGGGCTTGAAGTCATTATTGATCTTACCGTACTTTATAAAGTAGTCCCCATTGAAGCTCCACGCATTCTGAAAGAAATCGGGACTGATTACCGAAATACCATTGTTCGCCCAATATGCAGGACAAAAATAAGAGACAATGCGGTGTATTACGATGCTGTTGCGCTATATTCAACCAAGCGTGACGAATTTCAATCCCGGATTTTTAAAACCATTGAAAGCGATTTTTTAAGCAGGGGGCTGACTCTTGAACAATTGCTGGTGCGGAATATTACCCTTCCTGAATCAGTAAAAACCGCTATTGAATCAAAGATCAATGCTGAACAGGAAGCTCAGAAAATGACCTTTGTACTCCAGAAAGAAACACAGGAAGCAGAACGGAAGAGGGTAGAAGCACAAGGAATCGCCGATTACCAGAAAATTCTAAACACCGGACTTAGCGACAAGTTGTTGCAATACGAAATGATCAAAGCCATTGCCACGTCGCCCAATGCCAAACTGATCATCATGGATAGCAAAAAAGGTGGTTCCATCATTGTCGATGGAAAATAAAAACTGATAACAGATTTTTTACCTGCAATTTTAGAACTGGGAAGAGGCTTTCACCTTTGAGAAAGCCTCTTCCCAGTTCTAGTTTATTTCTCTGGCCAAAGAACAAAAGATTTCAGCCATGAGCGAATGGATGTTATTTAAATTGTTGAAGCGGAGTTTTCGTCAGAAATCGGGTAATACAACAAAATGTCGTTATCAGGTTTCCCGGCCTGTAGAAACGACTGCGACCGGGCAATATATTTGTTCAGCGTGCCGAAGTCGTTCCAGAAGGTGTTTGTTGGCCCCAAATCTACAGCAGCATAGAACATCCAACCCGGCCATTTTGCATCCTGTGGAGAAAAGGTTGTCCCGTGGTAAAAAACATGATTTATCCCTGCCAGCAGATACAGGTCAATCGCCTGTTTAACGTCTGCCAGTGACGCTTCAAAATGATCCTTGAGCCAGGTTGCCGACTCTGAAGATGCCAGTTTTTTCCCGGTAACATGAGCGACCGATGAGGCTGTTTTAATTTTTATGATGTCTTCACCTTCAGACTCAGGAATATCGGCAACAGCATATAAATCGAGAATGTTGGCCGGAGCACCGTGTGCCTGGTTGCGAATGACCTTTCCGCTGCTGTTAGCCCAATCGTGCCAGCGTTGGGTGTAATTTTCAAGAATAAGATCAGAAATTGTTTCACGATAATCGCATAAAACACGCTGATTGTATTCTTCTGTGTCACGGCCTATTAATGCCGGAAGGTATTCCCGAAGGTCGTACCCCCGCCTTTTCTGAAATTCATCGAACAACAAGGGTGTAAAATTGGCTTCCCCACGTGCATCGTCCATTTCATACGAATCGTTAAAATAAGCTCGCAATCCGCTTAAATTCTGGCCCTTGAATGTATTTGTAAAATGTCCCAGATAATTGTCAATTGCTTGCGGCGAAAAATGATCAATTACATCACCTTCACCACCAGGTCCGGCGCGTTCAACCATTTTGCCGTGCCAGCCTTCGAATACCGCATACAAGACCCATTTACAGGCAGGAGCTATCCAGTTCAGTCTTCCGTTTGAATCCACTTTATCGGTTAGGTTCAGGATCTCACCTTTCTCGGAATAGCCCATCAAGGTTTGAAGTGGCATGGATTTGGGGTAGCGCACTTGTTCGATCGCCCAGTTTTGAAGGCTGTCTTCGTTTGCACTGACCGGGTATTTCAATTGCGAAATATCCAGGTTTTTGCGACTAATCGTCCGCAACATGGTTTCCTGATCCATGGTGACTTTCTCCTGAAGCTGTTCTCCTTCATCCAGCACATACGATTGTATGCTCATAAACTTGCAGGCGTCTTCAGGTGTTACCCATAAACCTCCAAACGGCCAGCCTCAAGCCATTGACAGGTCGATCCCCAAATCAAGACGCTTGCCTTCATGAAGCGTATATTTAAAATTATCGAGCCATTCCGAAGAAAGGAATTTGATGAAATTATTTTCGTAACCGTGAACGCCGTAAATCGGCGTAATCTCCAAACCTCCAAGACCAGCATTGGAATAGGCTTCCATTGCGGCTTTCAGGTCTGAAGGATTGACACTGTTGCCCATCCACCACCATCGAGTCCATGGTTTTGTTTCTTTGGTAATTTGCGGCCATCCCGGTTGCGGACTTTTGGGTTGGCTCCGGCAAGGAATGAAAAATAGCATCACTAATGCTAAAATCGTCCCTTTAAACATTAATTCTTTAAAATTATTGATCATCGTCCAATTAGCGATTTAGTTGTTCTCTATCCTCAATTTTCAATATTTGAGTTTTTGAATGTTGATGACAAGATAAAAATAGAATCTAACAATGTCATCCTGTATTTCCCGCTAAATTTGACACTTATTCTCTCCCTGTTATTTTTTTTTGTGAAATCATATTTTGAGAATTCATGTTGCAATCTGTTTTGAACAGTGTAATCCAACAAAGTTTTCCTATTTTAGCAATTGGTTAAATTTGCGAACTTTTGATTTCTAATTCAGGAATATCTTTTCAAACTATTAAGTTGACATTATGAAATCAAAATCTGAAAAAATACGGACTTCTACTCTGGACGTTGAAAACGGAAAAATTGTACAAATCTTTAGGCAATCGCCCTTTGCTATCGAAATCTATGATATTGATGGCCAATTAATTGATGCCAATCCTGCCTGTCTTGAATTATTTGGAATCAACAAAATCGAAGAAATTAAAGGCTTTAACTTATTTGATGATCCGAATTTGCCACTGAATGCAATTTCCGAAATCCGAAATGGAAAATCAATCAAATACGAGTTTGAGCTTAATTTTGATCTGGTCAGATTAAATAAGCTTTTTGAGACAAGCCATGAAGGAACGTGTTTCCTGGAATGTTACCTAAACCCAACTACGAATGAAAAAAATGAAGTTACTGGCTATGTTTTAAATATTATCGATATAACCGAACGAAAACAGGCTGAGATAGCATTAATAGAAAGCCGTGAATCTTACAGGAATTTAACAGAACTTGCTGTTGATGGTATTCTGATTGGGTCTAATGAAGGATTCATTATTGACGCGAACTCATGTATCTGCACCATGTCAGGAAAAAGCAGGGAAGAGCTTATCGGGTTGCATATCAGTAATTCCATTTTTACTCCGGAAAGTTTAATTTTAGTTCCATTACGATTCGATTTGCTCAAAAAGGGAGAAGTAGTGATAAGCGAACGAAATATTTTGAGACCAGATGGTACCGAAATCACCATTGAAATGCATACCAAGATGATGCCCAATGAAATATATCAGGCAATTCTTCGCGATATCAGTCATCAAAAACAATACGAAGCAGAAATACAGATTAAAAATGAGGAACTTAGAAAAACAAACGACGAAAAAGATAGATTTCTTTCAATCATTGCTCACGATCTGAAAAATCCATTTGGTGCAATTATTGGGTTCTCCGATTTAATGCTCAAAAAATTCTATGAACTGGACGATGAAACTTTGCTGAAAGGATTAAAAACCATTGAGAGCGCTTCCACTCATGCGTATAAATTACTTGAGAATTTACTGATATGGTCGCAAAACCAAACTGGGTTGAGGCAGTTTTCTCCTGAAAGGCTGAATCTGAAAACCCAGGTAGCCGAATCGCTAAGTATGGTTGAAAGTGCAGCCATCAGCAAAGGAATTTCTATTGTTGTTAGTGTGAATAAAAAACTTCAACTATTTGCTGATAAGAATATGATCGATTCAATTCTGAGGAACCTGATTTCTAATGCCATAAAATTTTCACATAAAGGCCAGAAAGTCAAAGTCAAAGCATTCGAACTAGATCACAAATTGCATATCTCAGTGACCGATAAAGGAGTTGGAATTTCACCGCAAAGACTTTCAGCAATTTTCGAAATCGATAAACGGACAAATACCACAGGTACTGAGGATGAACAGGGGACCGGCCTGGGCATGATATTATGCAAAGGCTTTGTGAACAAACATAATGGAGAAATATGGGTCGAAAGTACACCCGGAAAAGGCAGTATTTTTACCATCAGTTTTCCATTAGTTTAACTTTGATATGTCCGGGATGATGATTAGGCGTAAATATATATTCGTTGATCCACACTTTGAGTGTGTTTCTGATCTAAAATATTGGTTCAAAAGTATAATCTTTTAAAAACACGAATGGGAACAATCCGTTAAGAAAGTTCCCATTCACTTTTGGATCACCCGAAGGTTTTCCTCAGTGCCAGACTACGGTTATTACGACTGGCTGTTCAATCCGGCTTTTCAGCCTTTTTCCCCAGCCTTGAACTTTCAGAAATTGCCTGTTACAGCAAAGTCTTCCAGTTGTCCGCCCGATTGTTTCTTTCGATTCAATCTTCACGAACGAAGCTCCAGTTGAGCCACCTGAAACTGGTCTCTCGATCAGTCTTTGGGTGAAGAGCTTCCGATCATCCGAAGATAATCTTCTGCTTCGATCAATTTTCGGGAACCGGGGTTCCTTCCAATCTTTCACTTTCCTGAATCAACTTTTTACTGAACGTTTGACGGTCAAGTTTTGGTTGATGAACTTTGAAAGCAAGCTTTCAGTTCCATCTTCAGCTCTTTCCGAATGCGGTTCCGAAGATCCGGTTGATCCGGTTTCAAATCCGGTTAAAAATTTGATTCCTTCTCCATTCGTTCTGAGCAGTCATTTATCGCTCGTCTGATGAAATAAAAATACAGCATAAATGGCATATCAACCAAACATTTTTGATGTTTTAAATCAACTGATTACCATTTGTTCTTTTCAACAATTGTTAATATTAATTTTGAATCTATTTGCACAACCGTTTAAAGAATTCAGGAATTGAAACAAGTCATTAAAGGCGAAAAGGAAATGTGTTAATGAGTATATAATGAGTGTGTTGCGGCGAATTAGGCCTGCCATAAAATTTTCACTTCGAACTTTATTATCATCCTCGTTTTGTTCCATCACTATAAATATTTTCCGGTTTCATGCTTTTTAAACGAGTTATTAACAACATGAAAGTATAAGAAGTAGTCAGTTTTATTACAGATTATGGTACTAAAAAGAGTAAAATAACAGGTAGTTTTTCATTTTTCTTAATTGTTAAACATCAACTTTTGCTTTTTAGAAAAAACTAATAAAAAGTAAAATATTCAGAAATGTAACAATAAGACCAATTAATAGCATGAGAGCGGTTGTGGATTTGGTATTGACATACTTTCCCATCACTTTTGGCGATGAAGTCAGATAAATCTGTAAAAAGATGGTAAATGGCAGTTGAATGCTCAGGATCATTTGAGAAATAATCAATGCCCGAAACGGATTCCCGATGATAAAAATAAGTAACAAAGCAGAAATTAATGACACGGCGATCCCTAACCGACTGTGGTTATCTTTAACATCATAAGGTTCGCTGAATAAACCGGCGAAAATACTTCCTCCAGCCATTCCTGAGGTAATTGTACTGGCAATTCCAGCGAAAAGCAAGGCAATGGCAAAAACCACACCCGCATTGTTTCCAAGCAGTGGCCCCAGCATCGATTGAGCTTGCTGTAACTCATCCACTTTCACCCCATTTGTAAGGAATGTTGTGGCAGCCAGAAGAATCATTGCACTGTTTATGGCCCATCCGATAAGCATAGAAACTAAGGTGTCAACAAACTCATAATCTAGTTGTTTCTTGATAACTTTGTCGTCTTCCAAATTCCACTGACGGCTTTGAATTATTTCGGAATGCAGGAATAGATTGTGAGGCATCACTACTGCACCCAAAACACTCATGACAATCAGAATTGATCCTTCAGGAATAGAGGGTACAACCCATGAAATTCCAGCCTGAACCCAATTAATATCAACCAGGCTAAGTTCATATAAAAATGAAAGGCCTATGATTGAAACAAAAGCGATAATTATTTTTTCGATGAGGGCATACGAATTGGTTACCAGCATGATGCCAACAAATATTACCACAAGAATTGCACCGGCTGCAATTGGAATTTCAAAAAGCATTTGAAGGGCAATTGCCCCACCCAGAATTTCGGCCAGGGAAGTGGAAACCGAAGCCACCATAGCCGATCCGAGTATAGATCTGGAAATCCAGGGTTTTGTATGCATGGTAGCTGCTTCGGATAAGCATAAGCCGGTTGCGATACCCAAATGCGCTACATTATGCTGAAGAATAATTAGCATGATGGTTGACATGGTCACCATCCACAGTAAAGTGTATCCGAAATCTGCTCCGGCGGCAATGTTCGAAGCCCAATTCCCCGGGTCAATAAATCCAACGGTAACCAACAAGCCTGGCCCGATATACTTCAGAATTTTTAAAGCGCCAAAAGTTGGTTTATGATTTTTATTGTCAATATTCTTAATGAATGATAACATATTCGGGATTTACTTAAAATGTAAATATAGACAATCGAAGCTATCAAAATGTTGACGGGTTAAAACAAGCTAATCTTAGTGGGAATGAAAGCAGTAAGTTGTTGAAATCATTGCGATCAGGGAAAGCCTTTTCGATTTGTGGTGAATGCCTTTTGCTACTGCTTCATCATGGAAACAAATACCCGGACTGAACTCCGACTATCAATACGTTTTGGTCAAAATACAAAAGAAATGATTTTGGGCAAGTACATCCAGAAGGTCCTGTTATGCTTGATCAGAACGGTCACGGTATGGTTTTCGGCCTGATGAAAAATTTCTTTTTCCTTGTGGGCGACCTCCTTTTCGTTGTGGACGAACCTTATAAACCGGTCCTTCTCCCAATTCTGTTGGTACTGGAATTTTCAGAACTTCCATTTCAATAAGCTTCTCAATCCGGTCAAATTTCTCCATATCCTGCTCATTGATCAGACTGATTGCAATACCCGTTTTGTCAGCTCGTGCTGTTCGGCCAACCCGGTGAACGTAATCCTCTGCAGACCCCGGAACATCAAAATTGATGATGAGGTTAATGTCCTTGATGTCGATGCCCCGGCTTAAAACATCGGTCGCAACCAAAACACGGGTCCGTTTTGAACGAAAACGCATTACCACATCTTCACGTTCTTTTTGTTCCAAATCAGACGAAATTCCTTCAACTACATTCCCTGCTCTTCTAAGGCTTTTTACGATGTCATTTACTTTTCTCTTGGTTGAACTGAATACCAGGATGCTGTCTAAATCAGGTTTGTTTGAAATGAGACTGTTAATTACCGGTATCTTTTGGTTTTCGTGAACCACATAGGCGGCCTGTAAAACTCCATCAGCGGGTTTGGAAATTGCAGTACTGAACTCAACGGGATCTTTCAGGATTTTTGCAGCCAATTCCCTGATTTTCTGTGGCATCGTTGCCGAAAACATCAAAGTTTGACGATTATCCGGAACGTAACTCAAAATACGCATAATATCATCGTAGAAACCGATATCGAGCATTCGGTCAGCTTCATCCAACACCAAGTGTTTGATTTTGTCAAACTGGACATACCCCAGGTTCAGGTGCGAAATCAATTTTCCGGGAGTTGCAACAATGATGTTGGTTCCTTTGGTCAGTGCTTTGCTTTCGGCATCCCAATCAGAACCGTCGCGTCCGCCATAAACGGTCACTGAATTGATGTTCAGAAAGTAGGAAAATCCTTGTATTTGCTGATTAATCTGGATGGCAAGTTCTCGAGTAGGAACAATGATCAGCGTACTTAAATCGTGATTGTCCTGTGATGACAGATGGTCGAGAATCGGCAACATAAATGCTGCTGTTTTTCCTGTACCAGTTTGGGCACATGCCAATATATCTTTGCCATCTAATATCGCTGGAATTGTAAGCTCTTGAATTTCAGAAGCTTTTTCGTAGCCCATATATGAAATAGCTTCCAGTATTTTTTCATTTAAACCAAGTTCATCAAATCTCATAGGTGTTTATCTGTATTTGTTCACGTTGATCTGATCATCAAATACCTTTCTCGTAAACGGAGTTACACAAAAAATATCTGCTTTTTTTGACAAGATTGGCAAAAGTACAAAAACTTTATCAACTATCACTTAGAATGATAGCTGTGAAACTGATTTTCAGTCTAATCTTCAAATTGAGAAACTCAAATCAGTCATCTGCAATTTTTTAAAAATTCATTCGGGAAAGAGGTTTTCAATTTGTATTTTTGCGCCATTCAAAAATAAGTAATATTAAACTGATACATAAAAAATAACTGATATGGGAAGAGCGTACGAATACCGGAAAGCATCGAAAGAAAAACGTTGGGATAAAATGTCACGTATATTTCCAAAATTAGGCAAAGCCATTACTGTAGCCGCCCGCGAAGGGGTACCCGATCCGGATATGAATGCTAAACTCCGTACCGCTATTCAAAACGCCAAGGCTCAGAATATGCCAAAAGACAATATTGATGCGGCTATTAAAAGGGCATCGGCTAAGGATGCTGAGAATTTTGTGGAAATAAATTATGAAGGCAAAGGTCCACATGGAGTTTTGATTTTTACTGAATGTGCCACTGATAATCCAACCCGTACAGTCGCCAATGTTAAAATGCATTTCAACAAGGCTGGTGGAGTACTGGTACCAACCGGTTCGCTTGAATTTATGTTCTCGCGCAAAGCTGTCTTCGAATTCAGTAAAACAGACAACATAAACATTGAAGACCTGGAGTTAGAGCTCATTGATGCCGGGCTGGAAGAAATTGAGGAAAATGAAGGGACCATTTATTGTTATGCCGATTATACCAATTTTGGATTGATGTCGCATGCACTTGAAAACCTGAAGATTGAAGTAACAAAAGCTGATTTACAGCGTATCCCGAATACTCCTGTTGAATTTACTGAGGAGCAACTGGTTGACATTGAAAAACTGATCGACAAATTAGAAGATGATGATGACATTCAGTCGGTTTTCCATAATATTGCCTGAATCTTTTCAGACTAACCAATGAGCAAGCGCGAACTCAGGAAATACCTGAAAGAATTAACCAAAGTGCAGTTGGAAGAACAAATTGCAGACTTGTACAATCGGTTCAAAGATATAAAAGAATATTATGATTTTGCTTTTAATCCCAGAGAGAACGAACTAATTGAGCAATGCCGTTTTCAGATTAGCAAGGAGTATTTCCCCGCATCCAGCCGGAAAGCAAAAATGAGAAGATCGGTTGCCCAGAAATGGATTAAAAAACTGATACTCTTCGATGCTGATGCTTCTTTGCTTGCCGATGTCATGTTTTTTAATATCGAGATAGCCCAGACATTTTCGGGAGAACATATCATACGCCAGGAATCATTCTTTACCAGCATGTATAAATCATTCGACGAAGCGCTACGGTTTGTTTCAGAAAAAGGTGTTCTAACCGAATTTAGAGGCCGGATTGAAAAAATTGCAGGTGACGCCTGGGATCAGCAATGGCCGAACCGTAAAGCATTTGAGGACCTTGCTGATCTATACCTTCAGTAAAAGAATGCGGAAAACGAATTACCTGAAATTAGAATAGCTTCTAAAATTATTTCTTCTGAACGATGGGCTTATATGAGGATTTTTTATAGTTTTGCACACACAAAATTGAATGCCCAGATGGTGAAATTGGTAGACACGCCAGCTTGAGGGGCTGGTGCCGGTTCCGGTGTGCAAGTTCGAGTCTTGTTCTGGGCACTTTTAGGAAAATTAAAACCGCTGAAGATCAACATCTTCAGCGGTTTTTTCTTTAGATTCATACCACTTTTCATACCACAACGAATATTTATTTATTTATTTTGCATAAAAAAACCCACATCTGATTAACAGTCATGGGTCAAATTATGCGAGTAATATTTACTTATTTCGACAGCAGCTTAAAGCTGCCACCACCTTTCTTGAAGTTTGGAATAATGGCATTGAACAAGGTCATCAGAAAATTGACAATTGAATTATCCTTTTCCGTTGGGGTTAATCTTGCTACCAGATCAATGAACCCAAGAATACCCATTACAATGGTTCGGTAAATTTTAATATAAATATTTGAATATCAATAAAATAAGCGAAAAATAAGTATAAAATAATTTGTTTAAGACCTTAAAAATCAGTAATTTAAAAGATTATTCCGTAATTTTTTATTTATGATTCCTAAG
>JAUXUF010000403.1 GCA_030684645.1 Bacteroidota bacterium
CAAAATAATCAAATATCTCCGAAGGCAAAAGAAGTCGGATCAGGCTCTGGTAATGATCATTTAACATTGTCATAGCATCTCTGTTTTTTAATAACAAAGATTCATTTTTATATCGTTCCCCACAACAATGTCATGTGATCCCACGTTATCGTAAAAATATAATTTTGTCAAAAAGCGATACCGTTTCAAGTTGCGATTAAACTGACCGGCAACTTGAAAATAGCGGAGAACTTATAGTACTTTCTCGATACATTGATTATTTCCAAGCCGTTGTATTTTGTCTAAGTGTTTGGTTTTTACGTTGTGTTAAAAGTAAGCGGTTATGTTTATACATCAAAGTAAATTGATCGTTATTATCAATGTGCCGCAAATAAATGATCGTTGTCATTCAATTTACGAATAAAGCCCATCTCACGATGGGCTTTATTGTCAAATCACGCTCAAATCAAACTTAAAACAAACAATCAGCCTTTTGCCATTTTAACGTCCAGTTCGGTAAGCTTCCCTTTTTCAATTACAATTTTCGTGGTTTGTGTAACATAGTTGGCAAGCGTTACGCTCATGTTATACGTTCCGGGCATTATTTTAATTATTTCGGCCATTCCGTCAATATCAGAAGTGGCGGTTTTGCCATTGACGGCCAAAATTACTCCCTCTAAATCGGCGCCGGTTTCGGCATCGGTAATATGAATGGATAGTCCGCTGTGGTGGGTCGGAAGTTTGTCTAAAGCACGGTTTGCCAAATATTCTTTGACCATATCGGGCTTGCTGGCCGTGTAGGAACTAACAATCAGCTTATCAATCAGGGCTAAACTTTTATCAATTGGAATCATAACTGCATCGATTCCCTTTGTTCCTTCGGTTTTATGGGTCTGTGCAGCGCCTGTGGTTCCAATCGTATTCTGGTAGGCAGTTATAGCGACATTTACAGCGGTAACATCGTCAGCGGTTAATTGCACACTGGCCATCGAAGCGATATTTGCACTCAGCGCGTCGCGTATGTTCTTGATTTGGTTATAGGCCTTGGTTTCTGAGATGCTTAAGAAATCAGATTTTTGTACATCAAATATTTGCATCAGGTTGGCATTGGCCGTATCAACAGCCCAGACATAAGCTTTGGCTGCTTTATTTACAACGATGTTCACCATTGCCATAAATGCGTCGTTCTTGGTTTGGGTAACGCCTTTGATGTCGGCATGTTGTTGTTGTAAATAATTGGTAAGTGAATTGTTGAGCGACACAAAATTGGCGATTTCGGTTACTAATCGTGCAAAAGTTGCCCAAACAGCAGCATTAATCGGGTCGGCAAAGAAAATAAGCATTTTCTTGTACATGCCATTTTTTTCAATCTGGTGATGATCCATGGTCGGTTTTTTTTAAATTGAAATTGATTTTATTTAACTCATAACCAAATATATCAAATTCAGATTAAAATTCGGGGGCATTTTACAACTTTTTTTAATATGATAGTAAGATATTTTGATTTCCCGTTCGAAAAACTATAAAATGGTTTATCCTCCTGAATTATCCTGGCACGTACTTTCAATATTCAAATGCGTATACATTACATCCAGATGCCTGTTCACAATATTCAAGTCCTTACTTTCGACATCCAGATGCCTGTTCACAATATCAGACATATGTTCACGATATTCGTACGCTAATTCACTACATCGAGATGCGTGTTCACGATATCGAGATGTGTGTTCACAAAATTCATGTCTTTATTTGCTACATCAATATGCGTACTTTGAACATTCATGTCAGTACTTGCTATATCCAGACGCTACAATAGAATA
The DNA here is from genome assembly GCA_030684645.1 of Bacteroidota bacterium. Taxonomy (GTDB): domain Bacteria; phylum Bacteroidota; class Bacteroidia; order Bacteroidales; family Prolixibacteraceae; genus Aquipluma. Next base: position 1,800 of record JAUXUF010000403.1, read on the forward strand.
CAATTTGCACATTTACCAAACCTTTTCTCCAATAAAATCACAAGGATATTGATTAATCTAAACTGCATTACAAACGCAAAACAATCAACTCCTCGTTATCGCTATCGCTCAAACGAGGGCAGGGTTTGAGCGATATCTTTTCAGTTAGTTCCAAAATAGTGTCTTTCATGCTCTCCGATCTCGGGTTAGCCTGCCATTATTGCTTTTTGTACTATTTCAAGCAGCCCAAAGTATTCAGGACTGAACTATTTTGTGTAATTTTGATAGTAACTCATCACGAAAAATGTTTTTATCATTTTTTATTATGGAAAGAGAAGTTTCTATCGGTTCTTTATCAAGTCTATTTAAAGAACATGCCAATCCCTTCTTGCGCGAAAACAAGAAGATAATCCTCCAATTCATTTTTACCCTATTCTTTTTTGCTATTGGAATCTGGTTTATTCAGCATGAACGCTCCGAATTGGTAGAAGTAAAGGGTGTGCTGAGAACCGCAAACTGGATATGGATTCTTATTGGAATTGCCTTAACAGCAATTTACATTTTATTGCAGGGGCTGATGTATGTTTTTTCTTTTGCAGCAACCCGCCACAAAGTTTCGCTTTACGATTCAACAATCCTGTTTATCAAGAGAAATCTGATCAGCGTATTTCTGCCTGCCGGTGGTGTGTCATCACTCGCATTTTTTACCGGTGCCATCGAAAGTAAAGGAATAAAGAATACGCAAATTCATTTTGCCTCATCGATCTATGGATTCATAGGAATACTATCGGTAATTATTGTTGCTGTTCCTGCTTTTCTATATACTATTGTTGAGGGAACTACCGGCTCAGGGGAATGGTATGCACTGGCAGCGATCATACTTCTAAAATTCGCTTTGCTTTTCGTTTATCTTTCCATCATGAAAAAAGGAGTTTTCTATATCCTACTGGCAAAGCTGACTCCGGCGACCGAAGTATTCATGAATGATTTGCAGAACAATAAAATAGATAAGAAACAATTCATTTACACGGTCCTGGTATCAGTAATTATTGAGTTCATCGGGATAGCTCACCTGTACGTTGCCATGATGGCGCTCAATTTTCATCCGTCCATTCTGGCAGCAGTGATGGGCTATATCATTTCGGTCATTTTTTTAATTGTTTCACCCTTCTTACGTGGACTGGGAGCCATCGAAGTTTCAATGGCATACGTTCTGATTCGTTTCGGTTTTGGAAATGTTGATGCCATTGCAATTACATTTCTCTATCGTTTCTTCGAATTCTGGATGCCATTGTTAGTCGGAATTGCGGCTTTTCTTGCCAAACTGAATAAATTACTGATGCGTGTCCTTCCGGCCTTCTTCCTGTTGGGATTGGGAATCATAAATATCATCTCGGTTCTGACACCGGCCATTCATGAACGGTTAATCCTTCTAAAAGATTTTTTACCCATTCAGGCGATTCATGTATCCAATTACCTGGTGATGACAGCTGGTTTGTTGTTGCTGGTCACTGCGGCTTTCCTGATGAAAGGTTTAAAATCGGCGTGGTGGATTGCCCTGATTTTAACGTTGATCTCGCTTGTCGGTCATATTACTAAAGCTATTGATTTTGAAGAAGCTATACTGGCGCTTTTGGTTATTGCCGTTTTAATTGGCACCCGCAAAGAATATTACATTAAAACGAATCCAAGATTACGGAACATGGGACTTCAAACTGCTTTGCTCACAGCTGCAGCGACTCTCGTATATGGAATTGTTGGTTTTTATTATCTCGACAAAAAGCATTTTAATATCGACTTTAGTCTTATCCAGTCTGTACGGTTTACGATTCAAAACTATTTTCTGGTTGGAAGCGAAGAAATGGTCCCTGCCAGTAAATTTGCCGAAAAATTCCTACTCTCAATCAACATAAGTGGGTTCCTTTCCTTTGTATTCCTGATTTATACATTTGTTCGTTCGTATGTTCCCCAGGAAAATGTTACCGAAGAAGAGCTTGATCTGGCCAATAATCTGTTGAAGATGCACGGTAATTCTTCACTGGATTATTTTAAGACCTCCGGCGACAAAATGATTTTCTTGTCTGAAAGTAAAAAGGCATTTATTTCCTACGGTGTCTCAGGAAATTTTGCAGTCGCACTGGAAGACCCGGTTGCAGAGAACAAGGAAGAAATGAAAAAATGCATTTCAGAGTTTGATTTGTATTGCTATCAAAGCGGGATGAAGAGTGTTTTTTACCGGGTTCCGGAAGAAAGTCTGGAAATTTATCACCAGCTTCGGAAGAAGGAACTATTTCTGGGGCAGGAAGGTGTTGTAAATATTTCAACCTTTAAATTGGAGGGGGGCGCTAAAAAACCAATGCGCAATGCCATAAATAAAGTGATAGACCGGGGTTATAAAGCCACCATACATTTGCCACCTGTAAAGGACGGAATACTTCAGAAAATAAAATCGGTCAGCGACGAATGGTTGCAGGATATGGGCAGGACTGAGATCATTTTTTCGCAAGGCATGTTTGATTGGAACGAACTGAAACAACAAACGATCATCACGGTCGAAAATGAAGAAGAAAAGATCATTGCCTTCCTGAATATCATTCCCGACTTTGCCAAAGATGAAGCCACTTACGATTTAATCCGGAAGACCAAAGATGCGCCCAACGGGGTAATGGATTTCATTCTCATCGAACTTTTCAAATACCTGAGATCACAGCAGATAAGCTACGTCAATTTAGGATTTGCACCCATGAGTGGGCTGGACGATCCGCATACATTTCCGGAAAAGTCGATGAAGTTTGCCTACGAAAAAATCAGATCCTTCTCGCATTATAAAGGATTGCGCGAATACAAGGAAAAATTCGATCCGGAATGGCATAACAAATACCTGATTTACCAGCACGATTACGATTTGCTCCAGGTACCAGCTGTACTGGCCAATGTTATTAAACCTTAGTGACATGAAACGATAAATTTCAATAAAGTTGCAGACCATATTTCAAAATCTTTTTTAACCACCAAATAGTAATATTCATTGAAAAGGCGCAATAATTATATTGTATTTTCTGCACTTGCCGGGATACTTGCCATTACCGGTGACTTAGTGTCCCAGTTTGTTTTGGGAACCTATTATCCCGGATATGACCAGTTGAAAGATACCGTTAGTAAGTTAGGTACGTCAATTAGCCCTATATCCGATCAGTTATCTACCTTATGGATCATTGTTGGAGTTCTGCTTATATTCTTTGGCATCGGCATAAAGAAAGAATTTTCGGAGAAAGGTGGGTATGCGAAACTTGCTTCAGGATTAATTATGCTCTATGGCTTTTGTGAAGGAATCGGATCCGGGGCTTTTAAAGCCGATCGTGTTGCCAACGTATTAACAACATCTGGCATTATCCACGAAATACTTGGGAGTATTGGAGTTATCTCCATTTTATTACTCCCACTGGTTATGCTAAAAGTGATCACAAAAAATAAAAATCCTGCACTTTACCGGTTGTCACGGATTATTTTCGCATCCGGCCTGTTTTTTATACTTCTTTTTTTATTCAGGTTTACTTCCGGAGATAATTTCATAGTCATTTATAAAGAATTGTGGCAACGGTTATTCATTCTGAATTCCTACATTTACCTCTTCGTCATTGCCTTTCAAATGATTAAAGGCACCATTAAAATACGACAAGAATGAAAGTGAAATTGATATTAACAATTGCCTTTTTAGGATTCTTAGCGACATGTTTTGGGCAGCAAAACCCAAGCTGGGACAAATGGAATTGGTTATTGGGAGAATGGGTTGGTGGAGGAAGTGGTCAACCCGGTGAGGGTGGCGGAACGTTCCCGTTCAAACTGGAGCTCGACCAACATAATGTAAATACGAAATTTGAAATGTCGCAAGACGGTGAAAAGTTTATGACCTATATTGAAGGAAAAAGTAAAAAATCGAACTAATACAACCGGGAAAGTTAACTGCCTTTAAAATCAAATTGATCGAAATAAAAAAAGCTGCAAAATGAAAAAAATCCTGCGCCTAGGCTTGTTGATCCTTGTTCTCGTTTTTGCCCTTGTATTCTGGTGGCGGCACTATTATGTTTTCGGAGAAGGGGTGAAAGCCGGCAATCTCAATTTTTTCGTAAAAAAGGGATATGTTTTTAAAACTTATGAAGGGCGCCTGATTCAGGAGGGCTTCAAATCCAACACTCCAGGTGCGGTGCAAAGTAATGAGTTTGAATTCAGCGTAACCAGCGATAGCATTGCTGCAATTCTTGAACGTAACAGCGGAAAGGTTGTTGAACTTCGGTATAAAGAATACTTGCACCCTTTACCCTGGCGTGGGATGAGCACCTATGTGGTAACAGAGATTCTTAAAGCGGAAGAGAGTCCGAACAACAACAAATTACCTTATCAATAGGAAAATAAATCCCTGAAAATCCAATCAATGGAATAACAAAACTATTTTAGGCACAAATATGATTAAACCGATTGCCAGGGCTGCAATTGCGCAAATCAGGACCGCTCCGGCGGAAACATCTTTTGCCATGCGAGCCGTTTCGTGGTATTCAGGAAATAAATAATCGGAAAGTTTTTCAATAACCGTATTGAATGCTTCTGCAGCCCAAACCAGGGCAATTACAATCAACACCACGCACCACTCTGCGCTTGATATTTTCAGAAAAAATCCTGCAAAAGCAACAACTATAGTCGCTAATAAATGAATCCGGGCATTGGGCTCCGATTTGATAAGTTCATATATACCTGTGAAAGCATAACCAAAACTTTTAATACGCTTATTAAAGCTATTTTTACTGGTGTCCATGATTCTTAAAATAAGTTTTATTGAGCCATTTATTCAATTTAAATGTCAGAAAAGCGCTGCCTGCTCCGGTGATCATTCCGCCCAAAACGTCGCCCGGATAATGAACGCCAAGGTACATGCGCGAGTAGCCGACAGTTCCGGCCCATAAATACGATGGAACAATGACATACCATTTCGGGAAATTCAGACTCAGCGAAGTAGCAGTTGCAAAGGCACTGGAAGTGTGGCCGGAAGGAAATGATGGACTTCCCTCATTCGCTTTATTAATGATATCCGGGTAAGTCACGAAAGGACGATCGCGGTTAATGGAATATTTCAACGCAAAGGTCGCACCCAGATTAATCGCACTGGCCACAGCAATCTGACCGGCACAATTCATCAATTTTTCGTCGTGTTTGATCAATCCTGCAATTCCAATCGTGATAGGAACGCCCAACACCATTCCGTTATTTGAGTCGGAGACAAACTTCATCAGGTTATCGGCATTCTGGACTTTCGAAGAATAAATCGAACGAAGTAATTGAATGTCAACATTCTGGGCGAATGATGAACCCGAAATCAGGAATAACAATACGATTAGAAGCCTTTTTTTCATTTTCAGGAACTAAATTTTGCAGAATTGCCAAATCTTCCTTCCAAATCTATCTATTCTTTTAGAAAATGTACCTGATTGAAATAGCGCCACCGTCGCCCCAAAATCCTGAAGAATCAGTAAGATTGAAAGCTGGTTTCCAGTCAATTCCAATATTAAAAGGTATTTCCTTAAAATTGTATTCCAACCCCAGGATTCCATCAATTCCAATCACAGTATAGTTTGTATCATTATGGTAGTCCCAATAATACCTGCCATCCCAGAACCCAATGTGCGCTCCGATTCCATAATACCAGTTTAAACGGTCAACACCAAATGCCTGATTATGTATTTCGTATAACCCGGTAACACTAAATCCATGCCAGCGCGAATCAAAAATACCTTCAACCGCCTTATTTTCACCCAAGAAGTGTTTTATGGTCAATCCGGTTCCCCAACCTCCGCGAAGACCGATTCCTGTATTGTAATCCTGTGCGTTTGATTTAAATCCGAAAAACAGGGCAATGAGTAAAATAAACAATAGTTTTTTCATGGTATAAAAATTTTAGATGTTATTGATTTTTAATAAATATAACAGTTAAACTGAACTTTAGTTCGCTGGAATGATACAGTTAAATTGAAATTTACCCTACTAATCCTGCAAAATAAATCCCACCTTAGGTATATTCTCGATAGTAACGGTCGGATCGGAGCTAAAGTACTTCCGGAGCTTAGAAATGAAAACATCGAGGCTTCTTCCGGCGAAATAATCATTTTCGCCCCAAATGGCGGTTAAAATTTGTTCACGGCGAATCACATTGTTTTTGTTCAGGCATAAAAATTTGAGAATGGTACTTTCCCGCTCTGTCAACCTGCGTTTTTGTCCGTCAATTTCGAGTAACTGGTTCTGAAAATCAAACTGAAACCGTCCAATCTGGAAACTACTTTCACCAGTAGCCTTTGACAAATGGCTCCGGTTCAAAATGGCAGTAATCTTATAAAACAGTTCATCTTCATCAAACGGTTTGGTAATGTAATCATCAACTCCGATTTCATAGCCTTTCATCTTATCTTCTTTAAGCGAACGGGCAGTCAGAAAAATGACAGGAATCTGAGGATTCATGATCTTCATTTTTTTTGCCAGCGTAAAACCATCCATTTTGGGTAGCATCACATCCAGAATGCAAAAGTCGAAATGACCGTTCTGAAAACCGGCAAACGCAGTTTGTCCGTCGCGATAAAGCTTAACGGCAAATCCTTTTAATTCCAGAAATTCAACCAACAGAAATCCCAGGTTCAAATCGTCTTCAACCAACAGAATATTTACAATCCGATTCATTACTAATTCTTTTTGATTCAGTTTTGCTTAATAACGGGCAGAACAATCCTAAAAGTACTTCCTTTATGATTTTCGCTTTGTACGGTAATGGCGCCCTGATGAGCTTTAATGACAGTCTTCACATAATACAGGCCAATTCCAAACCCTTTGGTTGTGTGCATATCTCCTGTAGAAATTCGGTAATACTTTTCAAAAATACGCTTAAACTCCCGGGTTGGAATTCCGATTCCATTATCAGTTACTGTAATTTCAATCTTCTGGTCCAAATTTTTAGTTTCGATCCTGATTAAAGGTTTTTCAACAGAATATTTTAGACTATTCGACAGCAGGTTAATAAAAACGTCGTTCAGATGAATGGCATCAGCCAAAACGACTGACATCATTGCCTCATAATTGCATTTAACTTCAGCCTCATTCTGCTTCAACTGAAAAGATAGGATTTGAATGGCATCATCAATAATCGAATGAATATCGACAGGTACTTTATTGTAGTCGAAGCCACTGTTCTCAACAGCTGCCAATTGCAACAGCCTGTCAACCTGCCCTTGCAGCTTTTTATTTTCTTCCTTGATGACAGTGGCTAGATTTACCGTAGTTTGATCTCCTGATTTCTGACCCCGGTTCAGGATCATATTTCCGGCGAACGAAATAGATGAAATGGGGGTCATGAATTCGTGGGTTAGGTTTCCGATCATGTCTTTAACCTGTTGGGCAAACGATCGCTCTTTCCGGTAATAGGCCAATATCATGAAAATGGAAACAATGGTGAAAAGAATTAATAACACTGAAGTAGCAAACATGATTGCAATGCGCCGGACAATAAAAGAACTTCGTCCAGGGAAATGAATAGCCAGGTCGATGCTTGCATTTGGATCGGGAGAACTGAATGACTGATGGAACAATTCTCCGTTTTTTACTTTTGATGTTGGCTTTAACGACAGGGTATCCTCGCCGTTTATGAGCAGAAAATGGAAGTCGAGGTTAATGTGATAGAATTCAAGTTCTTTCTGAACCGTTGAATCGAGCCGGGTAATAATATTTTGGGTAAATACTTCTTGCGAGTTAATCAAACTATCTCTTTCAATACTGTTTTGCATGGCGGTGTTCAATTGTTCGTCATTAGCCATATTCAAGGCGGTTTGCTGAAGCGCCATGTTTACGCCCTTGGTGAAAATCGCCTCCTGCATTCGGATCGACTCCATCAGCCAGTTTACCTGGATCACAAGCAGGCCGACCATGGAAGCAACAGCTAAAATAGTCAGGATCAACCTTTGTGATTTCTTGCTAAAATGGAGTTTGCGTTGTTTCATTTTATTGATTTAAAATATTTCATCAGGTGTCCGAAAGGCTTTTTCTCCTGAATTTCGCTTTCGGATAAGTAAAGATATTTAATAAAAACGATGTCCGATGTCATTTTAACAAGGCATTAACATGTTGGTAACTTTCGTTAGGTTTTCCCTACCGTACATTTGAATCGTAATTCATAACAATTAAAAGTCAAAACAATGAAAACAATTTTAATGGTATTCGCATTGGCGCTCACAATGTCGCTTGCCGGCAGCGCCACAAATGTTTCTTCAACTGCAAAAAGCCAGACAGAAAACATGGTAGTATCTAAAACGAACTCTTCCTCTTCAATGAAATCTGCAAAATCTAAAAAAGCCAACACGAAACACCACAAGCATGCCTCAACGGCAAAAAAAATCAAGTAGGTTTTAAGTTTGGTTAAACAATGTTTAATAAAAAAAATGAAATAATAAATCGTTCAAACATGAGGATGAAAGCAGAAATATTTTGATAAAACCAAAATTCCCTACATTCCTGATTCTTCAGATGCTTGAATAAAAAACAACAACAATTTAAAAATTAAAATCATGAAAAAGTTAGCATTAATTTCGGTTTGTGTTTTAGGTTTGGCATTCGCTGGTAGCGCTGCTCCAACAAGTTCAAAAATGAATCAGGCTCCTGTAAAAAAGGAAGCTCCTGCATCAAAGAAAAAAGCTGCTGCTAAAAAAGCTGAAGCAAAACCATCGGCAGTTGCAAAACCAGTAACACCTGCTGCTCCTGCAAAAAAATAGCATTGGTTTTCTGTACTAAAAAATGCCCCAATATTTTGGGGCATTTTTTGTTGTGTGACCATCCATTCTCCGCTATTTATTCCTTCTAATTTGCTTTTCACCGGAACTTATGTGTATTTTGCAATTGTAAAATCACTTCAATTATGCGGGCATCCAAATCATTCCGGCTTCACATTGGCATCTTCGGGCGGCGCAACGTGGGCAAGTCATCGATTCTTAATGCATTGACCAGCCAGGAAGTATCAATCGTCTCCGAAATTGCCGGAACGACAACCGACCCGGTTGAAAAACCGATGGAACTTCTGCCTCTTGGCCCCATACTTTTTATCGACACTGCCGGAATTGACGACTCGAGCGCTTTGGGCGAAAAACGGATCCAAAAAACGATGTCAGTTTTCGACCGCACCGAACTTGGCTTAATAATTACCAAATCTGATGAGTGGGGCGATTTTGAAGAAACCATCCTGAAAGAACTGAACGACCGCAAAATTCCTTTCATCGTTGTTTTCAACAAATCTGATTTGGATTCAACCCAAAACAGTCTGCCGGAAAGATTTTCCGGAGAAAAAATTCCGGTGGTAGAAACCTCCGCGGTAACGGGTTTTGGAATGTTGGATTTGCGGCAGGCTATTCTGAATTATGCGCCCGACGATTTTATCAACCGGGCCTGTATCGTTTCCGATCTGGTTGGTCCGGGCGAAATGGCAGTGTTGGTGGTTCCAATCGATAAGGAAGCGCCCAAAGGCCGGATCATTTTGCCACAGGTCCAATGCATCCGTGACCTGCTCGATAACGACTCGTTTTGCCTTGTTGTGAAAGACCGCGAACTGCCTGAAGCGCTCAACCGTCTGAACAAACCGCCCAAACTTGTAGTGACCGACAGTCAGGCTTTCCTGAAAGTGGCTGCCGACACGCCTCCTGAAATACCAATCACCAGTTTTTCAATCTTGTTTGCGCGCTATCAGGCCGACCTTCAGGAAATGGTGAAAGGTGCCATGGCCATCGACCATTTAAAAACAGGCGATCGGGTTTTGATTGCCGAAGCCTGCTCTCACCATCCGATTGAAGACGACATCGGCAAAGTGAAAATTCCTCGCTGGCTCAATCAGTACGTCGGTGGAAACCTGGATTTCTCGTACCACCGGGGACATGATTTTCCTGAAAACCTATCTGAATTTAAGCTGATTATCCACTGCGGGGCTTGCATGTGGAACCGTCGCGAAATGCTCTCGCGGATGATGAAAGCCCGAATGGCAGGTGTTCCCATAACCAATTACGGACTGACCATTGCCTGCTCGCTGGGAATCTTTGAACGGGCCTTGCAACCATTTCCTGATGCTTTGGAAATTTACAAAACCATACTCTAACCTCTTCTTTTTCAGTTTAAAACCAGATTTAACCCTGAATTCATATTGGTTAACTTATTTATGTTTAAATTTGTGCCGTAAAACACAAAGGCTGACGGACGATTATTTGATTAAGAGGCCTTTCCAAAATTAAAAAATGTCATTTGAAAATTTAGATTTGATTGAGCCCATCCTGAAGGCTTTAAAAACAGAAGGTTACGAAAAACCAACCCCAATTCAGGAACAAGCAATACCCATTATACTTCAGCGAAAAGATTTACTTGGTTGTGCACAAACAGGAACCGGAAAAACGGCAGCATTTGCCATTCCGATTATCCAAATCCTGCACGAAACTCATAATCCGGCCAAAGGGAAGCGCAGGATTAAGTCACTGATTGTAACCCCTACCCGCGAACTGGCTATCCAGATTGGCGAAAGTTTTGCAGCTTACGGGTGCTATGCCGGATTGAAACACACTGTCATTTTTGGAGGAGTGGGCGAACGTCCGCAAACGGATGCATTGCGTGCAGGAATTGATATTCTGATTGCCACACCAGGCCGTTTGCTCGATCTGATGAATCAGGGTTACATCGATTTGCGTCATATCGAATTGTTTGTGCTGGACGAAGCCGACCGAATGCTTGACATGGGCTTTATCCATGATGTAAAACGCATCATTGCCGAATTACCCCGAGAACGGCAGTCATTGTTTTTTTCAGCAACCATGCCAACCGACATCGTAAAACTGTCGCAAACCATCCTGAAAAATCCGCTCAAAGTAGAGATTACTCCTGAAGTGACTACTGCTGAAAAGGTGGAACAGTGGATGTATATGGTAGATTATGCCGATAAACGTAGTCTGTTGGTTCATGTACTTCGGAATCCTGAAATTGTTTCGGCTTTGATTTTTACCCGGACCAAACACGGAGCCGACAAAGTTGTGCAATTACTCCAGAAAAACGGACTTCAGGCACAGGCCATTCACGGCAATAAATCTCAGAATGCCCGCCAGAAAGCCCTTTCAGACTTTAAAACCGGAAAAATACGGGTATTGGTTGCTACTGATATTGCGGCCAGAGGTATTGATATTGATGATTTAACCCATGTGATTAATTTCGAAATCCCCAATATTCCGGAGACTTATGTACACCGGATCGGAAGAACAGGCCGTGCCGGACAAAGTGGTATCGCGCTTTCGTTTTGCGATAATACGGAGATTATTTTTCTACGCGATATTCAGCGACTAATTTCTCAAAATATTCCGGTAGTGAATGACCATCCCTATGCGATGACCGATTTCACGCCGGTAAAAGCGCCCGCTAAAGTAGCCAGGAAACCTGTACGCCGCGAACACAACGGTCAGGCAGTTAGAGAAACAGTCCACAACAGAGAAGCCAGACCCAATAACCACCCTTCAGCTCAGACTGAACAGAAACCGAAAAGGACTTTCTGGAGCAGAAGGCCGTAAGACCAAGATTAGGAACACCTTAAAATAACAAACCGAAAACCTCACCGAAAGTGGGGTTTTATTTATTTAGGAGAAGTTTGGAGTTTATATTTCTATTTGATTCCCTTATTTATAATAATTATAAACTGGCATAAATTCAGTTTCATTTCAAAGTACTTTAACTTAAAGTAATATCTTTGTATCCTACCGGTTTGATAGAATTGATAGTATTTATGAAAATTAACACAAAAGTGAGATACGGTCTTAGAGCAATGGTTGAAATTCGCAACAATCAACGCCAAGGTATTCTACAAAAACAAATTGCAGAAGCCCAAGAGATTTCTCTGGCCTATCTTGATTCAATCATAACAAGTTTAAGAAATGCAGGTCTCATAACTAATTATGCAGGTAAAAGCAGTGGGTATATACTTGCCAGATCTGCAAGCGAGATTTCAGTTTATGACATTTATCGCGCCTTTGAACCTGAATTAACTTTGGTAAATTGTGATTGTCCCTCAAACGAATGTAAACGCACTAATATTTGTCCCACTAAAGACTATTGGTTTGAATTAAATAACCAAATTAAGCAGATAATGAAAAACTCATACCTTGATAAGTTACCTGTAAACGCAAATAATGACTCATTAATACTAATTTAAAATTATGTTTTATGAAATCGATGTATTTTTTTATGGTAATTGCTATCGCAGCAATTTTAAGCAGTTGTGGGAAAAATGAACCTGCTGCACCGTCAGTTCCAGTAGCATACACCAATGCAGTAGCAGCAAAAGGAGGAATTTTGTATGACAAATTCTGGGCAACCGAAGCAGGTTATGACCAAACCAGTACTAAACTTGCAACTTTAAACGCAAAGGCTGATTTCTTCAGGTGTAAACAATGTCACGGTTGGGATTTGAAAGGAACTACTGGTTCGTACATTAATCGTGCGCCAAAAACATCCCGTCCAAATATTTCATCCCTCGACGTTTTTGCTTACGTAAAAACTAAAACAGAGCAGGAATTATTTGACGGTATGAAAAAAACTGCCGGAAGGAGAAATTTGACTGCCGATTTATCAACTTACAATCCGGCGACTCCATCAACAATCACTGAAGGTGATAAAATGCCAAACTACACCGAACTTTTAACCGATGCTCAAATTTGGGATGTTGTAAAGTATTTGAAAGAAGGGGCAATGGATGTAACACAGCTTTATGATGCAACTTACACTGGCGTTTATCCAACAGGGACAGCTACTTTCTCAAACATTGGGAAAGACGGAAATGCTGCAAGCGGCAATACATATTTTAAAGCTAAATGTATAATGTGTCATGGTTCCGATGGAAAATTGATCCCGAATCTTGATGGAACTACCGGTATGACAGTTGGAAAATTTATCCGTACTAAACCAAACGAGTTACAACACAAAATAAAATTTGGACAATTAGGTACTCCTATGGTCGGCGATTTTGCAATTACGCAAAGTCAGATGAAAGATTTGTACAAAGCAGGAACAGATTTAACAAATTTTCCTGACTAAGAATCCACATCTTTGCTACGGCCTAGTGGATAAATTAAAAATGCCATAGCTAAAAAATAAACCCCGAAACTGATTATCTGGTTTCGGGGTTTATTTTTAAATGAACTTTTTCATCTATTTTTGTGTCTATACAAAAACAGCAAACATATATTTCTAGGATATGGAATTATTTAACGAAAACAGCAAACTCGCATCCGTAATTCATAAAGATCATTCGTTATTGCCGGTGATCAATCGCCTGGGCATTAAACTGGGTTTTGGCGATCAAACCATCCGGAATATATGTGAAGAAAAAGACATTGACATCAATTTTTTCGTCGAAATCATCAATGTATTTCATTACGAAGCTTATTTTCCGGAAAAACGCCTGCTAGACTTTTCAGTTTCCATGGTAATCGAATATCTGATCAAAACCCATCAGTATTACGTGAATTATCTGATACCTGAAAACGACCGTCTGATCGAACTTTTCCTTTTAGCAAATCCTGAAGAAAGCAACGAAAATGAGTTGGTCCGAAAATTTTACGCCAATTTTAAAGAAGAATTCGTCATTCACATCAGTTATGAGGAACGTGAGATGTTTCCTTATGTTCTTGAACTCAATGAAGCGATTAAAAATCCGTCTTTTCGGGAACAGTTCAGACAAAAGCACCCAGGTTTTTCGATCTCCGGCTTTGAAAAAGAACATTCAAATATGGATGACAAATTGGATGACCTCAAAAATATCATCATTAAATATCTTCCACCCAATTACGATCAAAACCGTGGGAATGCGTTCCTGAACAACTTATTTATGTTTGAGAAAGATATGAAAAACCATTCCCGGATTGAAGATCATATTTTAATACCCAAAGTAAAACAGCTCGAAAAGGTTTTACTCAATCATGAATAACGGTCAAACTAAATCCATCGTTTTGATCTGCAAGTCAGATGTAATCCTGACTGGCCTAACTGAGGTTCTCAAGGGCAGCCTGGCCGATGAAATCATTCAGCTTCACCGTGGAGATGAGATCATAGATTACCCGGAAATGACCGGAAATATTCTTGTCATTGCAACCACTGAAGAAATTGAAAAAAGCGGTGGATTTATTCGTCAAATTCTTTCTGATACCGGAACTATTCAGTTTTTGAATATCTATCTGGAAGCAAATTCACCTCATCCAAATTCTTCGGTTAACATTTTTGATTCTCCGGCATTGATCTGTTACAAGGTGAATGAAATCCTGAATTCATTCGCGGTAATCCAGCCGAGAGATACAGATACAGAGCTGACAAAACGCGAAATTGAGGTTTTAAAGCTCCTCACTAAAGGCTATTCGAACAAAGAAATTGCCGATCAATTGTTCGTTAGCACCCACACAGTGATCTCTCACCGCAAGAACATTTCGGAAAAAACCGGCATCAAATCGGCTTCAGGAATGACCATGTATGCCATCCTTAAGAAGATCATCGATGTTTCCGAAATTGATACTGCCGACCTGATATAAATCCCCACTTTTAGGGATAGTTTGGTAAAAATCGCAGCTGTACTTTTGCTTCAGTAAAATTTAAACTGAAAGACAAAATGAAGAAGCTCTTTTTACTCGTTGCGATTTTCGCATTTCTAAATAGTCAGGCACAGGACCGTGTTTTCACCTACACCTATCAAAGTAATGTTCTGAATAAAGGACAAAAAGAACTGGAAGTCTGGACCACGCTTGGAACCGGACGTCAGGATTATTACCGGGGATTGAACCACAGCCTCGAATTCGAACTTGGACTCGGCAAAAAGCTGCAAACCGCATTCTACCTGAATTACGGCTACAGTAAAGGAATCTCTCCGGCAAACGGGATTGACGTTTTAACAGCGGATAATTCGTACAGTTTCGCCAACGAATGGAAACTGAAACTGAGCGATCCGGTTGCCAATAAACTGGGTTCGGCCATCTATTTCGAATATGCTTTGGCTCCCGACGAAACAGCCCTGGAAAGCAAAATTATTCTGGATAAACAGACAGGCCGCTTCATTCAGGCTTTTAACCTGGTTGGAGAACTGGAATTTGGAAGGGAATTTATTCAGAAAAATGATGAATTAAAGGCTGAAACGAAAAGGGAAGTCAAGTTCGAATGGAATTACGGATTGTCGTATAAAATCAACGAAAGATGGTTTGCCGGAGTAGAAATGATGAACGAGAATGTTTTTATGGAAGGAAAACTCGAAAAATCAATTCTGACTGCCGGACCCGGATTATCATACTTAGGCGAAGGTTTCTGGATCAATTTTACTTTAATGCCACAACTTGTCAACCTCAAAAGTGGCGGTCGCAGCATCATTGAAGACGACGGACTTCAGGCACGTTTAATCTTTTCGTATGAATTCTAAAACCCGAAACAGGCTCATCCTTTGGGCAGCAATCACATTCGGTGCCTGTAGCCCCGCATTGTACATGCCTTCAATGTCAGATGCAAGCCGCACAGGTGTTTCAACCGACAGTTTAATGATTGGCAGGACTTTATATATAAATCATTGCGGAAGTTGCCATAACCTGTATTTGCCTGAACATTTTTCGCAAAAACATTGGTTGCAGGAAATGCCGGAGATGCAGAATAAAGCAAAAATCACAAATAATGAAACCCTGTTGATCTCCAAATTTGTGTTGGCACGAAGCAAACAGGAATAGCCTTATGGAATTTACTGATCAGATGACTTCAGGTCATCCAATCAGTTGCATATAATAACAATCAACAGTATTGAAATATGGACAAAGGCAAGATATAGCAATGACTAGGTGCAAAATCCCAAGGTACTGACATGGTATATCTGGTTATCCAGGGAAGATTTGAAATGAAAATGAAATTATAAACTTCAAATAAGATCAATATGGAAATTACAAATTGGATTAGTGCGATCTGTGCAATTTTGGCGTTGCCAATTTCAATCTGGAGTATTATCTCATCCAGTCATAGTGAAAAGGAAATCACGAAAATCAAGCAAACATTAACCGTAATAAACCAGACCAGTCATGGGAATATAGTTAATGTTGAAAATGCAAACAATAACGGGCGAGACGCGGTACATTTTGAACGATAGACTTAAGCAGATTTTAACTACTTCATAGTTGTCATTTTTCAATTCTGATCCTTGCATCCACTGCAATCAGCTTATCTCCATCGCCTAAAAGTGGATTGATGTCCATCTCTTTAATTTCTACTGCAAAGCGCAGTAAGGTGGACAACCGGACCATAATTTCGGCAAATACATGCTCGCTGACCCCGTTTTTTCCGCGGTAGCCTTTGATAATCTGGTACGAACGCAGATTTCTGATCATGGAATGGGCTTCAGTCATTGTCAGAGGAGCAAGGCCTGAAGTAACATCTTTTAGTACTTCCACAAAAATTCCACCCAACCCGCATAAAATAACGTGCCCAAACTTGTCTTCATATTTGGCGCCGATGAAAAGTTCAATTCCGGAGGCCATTTCGGCCATCAGCACCGATGTAGTATCTTTGATTTGAATTAACCGTTTGAATTCGCGCTGAACAGTTTCCATATCCTGGACATTCAGTACAACTCCGCCAACATCTGTTTTGTGAATGGGACCAACTACCTTCATGACCAGCGGGAATCCCAGTTTTTGAGCAGTTTCAAGAGCTGCAGCTCCGGTAGTAACCGTAATTTCGTGCACCATTGGTATTCCAGCTGCTGCAAATAAGCGGTGAATGGTTTCGGGCGACTGAAACCCGTCTTCTGCCTGATCGATGATGCGGCGAATTTCGGGGATATCAATCCGGTCCAGAAATATCTTTTCTGCTGAAGGTCTGGCCGTATTTAGTATGGAAGTCAGCGCTTTGCCCAGTAAAACCTCATCGGGAAAATTGACGTTTCCTTGCGAAATGAAATAGGCGACATCTTCTTTAACATTGATTACTGAAGGCAAAATAGGGAAAATAGGCTTTTTGCAGGTTTGCATTTTTTCGTTCAGAAGTTGATAAACGTCTCTCACCGGCGATAATCCGGGGCTTCCGAAAATGACTGCCATACCGTCAATGTCATCAAATTCATTTTCGCAGGTATCAATAATTGCCGCCAACTGTTCAGCATTTCCGGTTGCCAGAAAATCGATCGGATTTTCAACAGAGGATCCCGGGAAAAGTTTGCTTTTAAGTTTTTTCTTGGCTTCAGAATCTTTGATATGAGGAATATGTAATCCACCGCTTTCGAGTGCGTCGGTCAGCATCACTGCAGGTCCTCCGGCATGGGTAATAATGGCCAGTCGCTTGCCTTTCATAGGTTTGCAATGAAATACATTGGCAACTGTGGTCAATTCTTCGCGGCCAAAACAACGCACGATGCCGGCTTTGCGAAACAAGGCTTCTACTGCCAAATCGGAGTTAGCCATTGCACCGGTATGAGAAGCTGCTGCCCGACTTCCGGCCTGACTGCTTCCAGCTTTGATGGCTGCGATCTTGCACCCTTTCCGGATTAGCGATGAAGCATGTTTTAATAATTTATCGGGGTTTTTAATGCTTTCAATATAAAGAAGTTTCACTCTTGTGCTGGTTTCGGGATTAAACACCTCATCCATGAATTCGAGTATTTCTTCAACACCGTTTTGAGCTGAATTTCCGACCGAGAATACACTGGCAAAATGGAGCCCTTTGGGAATTCCCGATTCCATAATAAAAACGGCAGTAGCGCCCGAACTCGAAATGAGGTCACAACTCATTTGTTCGAGTTTGGGTATTGGTGTGGTAAACACACTGGTATGCGCGTAGGTAATTATCCCAATGCAGTTGGGGCCAATCAGGCTACCGTTATTTGCTTCGATTACTTGTACAATTTTCTGTTCCAAAATCCGTCCTTCTTCACTCTCTTCACTAAATCCAGCCGAAATAATGATAAATCCTTTGGTGCCTTTCTGTGTTGCCAGAACTGCAACTGCTTCGAGACAGGCCGAGGCCGGTATCGCCAAAACTGCCATTTCAACAGAAGGTAAATCATTTACTGATGGGAAAGACCTGATTCCCTGAACTGATTCCGAAGTTGGATTGACTACCCATAAATTGCCTTTAAAATTATTGTCGATCAGGTTTTTTAGTAATTTTCCTCCCGGCTTCGATGTGTTGTTCGAGGCTCCAATAACTACAATACTTTTAGGGGCAATTAATTCTTTGGTTATCATCGACAGGATTTTATATTCGCTAGCAAAGTTAATGAAAGCATTTTCAGGAGGAACTGACTTTTTACCGCATTTACCGCTTGCTCATCATTCATAAAAATCAGCTATGTTTGTGAGACGAGTTCCAAGTTCCAGGTATGTCGAATATTTCAGATCAGAAAGTAATAGTAGTTTGTGATTTTTCTGAACGAATGAAAGATGTCATCGTTCATGGAGTACGCTTGGCTGACATT
Source organism: Bacteroidota bacterium (assembly GCA_030684645.1). Taxonomy (GTDB): domain Bacteria; phylum Bacteroidota; class Bacteroidia; order Bacteroidales; family Prolixibacteraceae; genus Aquipluma. The sequence continues at coordinate 20,302 of JAUXUF010000403.1, forward strand.
CTAAAAAAAGAGCTTTGTTTACTGACTTTCTGGAAAGATAAGGCACAGAAAAGTCAGATTCAGGAGAAAATGATTCAGACCACACGAAGTCTTAAATCGAACCTTCCGAACATGCCGGTTTCCAGTTTGCTACTTCAGAATTCGCTTCAGGACCATATGGAGAAACTGGCGGATGAATATAATGCTGTTTTAGTGGTTTTGGATCAGGCTGATACCAAAGCCGGACTGAAAGCCTTTCGCGAAAGCACTATCGCCTTTCTATTCGTAAAAGGAGATTCGCCACGTTACCTGAACTATAAAAATGTATTGGTTCCAATCGATTACCGGAAGGCATCCAAGGAAACTTCGCTTTGGGCATCGTATCTGGGCCGGTTTAACAAATCGCAGGTTCATTTGGTTTATGCCAGAGAAACCGGTAGGGATCAGGCTGATAGGTTGAAGAAGAACCTGAGGTTTATAGAAAAATTTCTTTCGGGCCTTTTTATAAGGCATTATTTTGTTCCCGGGAAATCTAACAGCTGGGGTATTTTTAATGAAACATTAAATCATGCGACCGATTGGAATGGCGATGTGATGATCTTCGCCGGAAGTACGAATATTTCGCTCCTCGACCGGGTTATTGGTCTTCCGGAAGAGAAAATCATACGAAAGGCCGGCGATCTGCCGATTCTAATCATTAATCCGCGAAAAGACAATTGTATTTTGTGCGATTAAAATAAAGAGCAAAAACAAGTCTGTCCTGAAAATCATTTCAGGACAGACTTGTTTTTAGATAGAAATATTTCTTTACTTATTCAAATCAGATGAACTATAGTATCCGGAGGCAACATTTCTACAATTTTAGACGCTTCATCCTTATTGACCGGAACAACAATCAATACCTGAGCCCCATTTAAAATCATATTACGGGCCTGTTCTATTTGTTTTTTCTGATCATTTCCTGCAGTTTCAACAAGAAACTCTGCTCCTTGTTTGGTCAGGTTTTCAACTATGTAATTTTTATCTTTGACCCAGCGGTCACTGTCGTAATCGTGAATTAAAATCCCGATTCTAGGGATTTTAGGTTTACACCCGTTCAAAGAACTCAGGCTGCTAAAAAGAATCAGGATAGATAAAAATTTCGAGATATTCATGGATAAGTTTTTTTGACAGAAACTCGTGATTAAGGTACTACTTTGCTATTGGATCAGAGAATCGATCAGTCTGTTTAAAAGCACTGATATAAATGGTAGCTATGTTCTGGCTAAAAAGCCTTCAGATGTTCGTATAGATTTTGAACAGGCAGCCCCATTACATTAAAGAATGAACCTTCAATCCGTTCTATGCCTATGTATCCGATCCACTCCTGAATGCCGTACGCACCGGCTTTGTCGTAGGGTCGGTAATGTTCAAGATAATAATTGATTTCCTCATCACTCAGTTGTTTGAACCAGACATCGGTGGAGGCAAAAAAGGATATCTTCTTTTCGGTTGACAACAAACAGACACCGGTTAATACCTGATGCTTTTCGCCAGACAATTCTTTCAGCATTTGAAATCCGTCGGCAAAATCTACCGGCTTGTTCAGCACTTTGTCCTTGAGCCACACAATAGTATCGGCGGTAATCACCAGCTGATTATTTTTTAAATATGGAAGAAAGGCACTGGATTTCAGTTCTGCCAGGTAAACGGGAATTTCAGTCATTCCCATTCCTTCAGGAAAAACTTCGGGAATTTCCATAGCCTGAACCCTGAACTTCAAGCCAAGATCACTGAGTATTTGCTGACGGCGTGGTGATTTGGACGCCAGTATAATTTCGTATTGTTCAAGATTTTGAAGAAAAACAAAGCCCCTCCCGGCCTCCCCGAAGGGGAGGAGCAAAGAATGGGATTTGATATTTTGTGGATTTTCCATCTTGGGATTTTAAAACTTTCACAGATACATTTCTGTAAAAGAAAACGATCAGACTATTTGTCGCGCTGCACCCTTCCCTTTTGGGGAAGGGCTGGGGATGGGGCTTCTCCTAATCCGCTTTAATGCCTTTAATTTCCTGTCCAAACCATTTTTGCTGTGAACGCATCACTTGTTCGATTACATCACGAACACAGCCTTCTCCACCTTTTTTATCCGAAATGTATTGCGAAATGGCTTTAATTTCAGGAACAGCATCCAGCGGACAAGTCGCAATGCCAACTTCCTTCATGATCTGATAATCGACCAGGTCGTCGCCCATATATAGGATTTCATCTTTATTCAAACCTGTTTTTGCAAGGAAATCATCAAGAGATTCAGTCTTGTTAAAGGAATTAAGGTAAATATGTTCTACCCCCAGTTTTTTATGGCGTAGCTTCACCCGATTTGTATTTGCTCCGGTAATGATTGCAACCTGAAATCCGTTCTGAAGCGCGTACCGGATAGCAAAACCATCTTTCACATTCGCAGTTCGCATCGGATCGCCATTCTCATCGAGCGGCGAGGTATCCATGGACAGGACGCCGTCAACGTCGAAGATGAGGCCTTTGATGATTTTTAATCTTTCTTTAAAGAAGGTCATGGCTTTGTTTTTGGTGAAACTGAAAGATACTTTCGGTCACAAAACTATAGATTTTCTGAAACTCCGGCTTATCGCGAAGCATTTTTATTTGGGCGTTAATGATCGATTGGTCATTTCGTTTGGCGGGCCCGGTTTGTGCGTCCAACGGGCGGAGGCTTTCGATTTTTGCGGCAGTTTCGAGGATGAGTGGTTTTAACAGGTCAAAGTTCAGTTTTTTATCCTGAAGAATCCCTGCACCCATGACATAAAAATGATTCACAAAATTATTGGCGAATACCGCGGCCAGGTGGAGCGTTTTTCGTTCATCGGATGTAATTTGATGCACCGAGCCGGAGAGTTTCACTGCCAATTCCTGAAGTTTGATCAGGTTGGACGGGTGATTGGCCTCGATACAGATCGGAATAGTTGAAAAATCAACCTTTCTGGTTTTTGAAAAAGTTTGAAGTGGATAAAATACTCCATAATTCCGTGTAAATCCATCGAGTACGTTCATCGGAACGCTTCCGGCAGTATGTACGATCAGCTGGGTTTCTTCCAGAAAAAGATTTTCCAGGACTTCCTGAATGGCTGAATCTTTTACGGCGATCACATATAAATCCGCGTCCGTATTAAGTTTTGACAAATCATTGGTAAAATCAGCATTCAGCTTTTCGGCCAGTTCACGTGCGGATTCAACTTTACGGCTAAAAATCTGCTTCACCTGAATCCCATTTTCAAGCAAGGCCAGAGCCAGTTGGGTGGCCAGGTTTCCTGCGCCGATGATAACTACATTCTCAATCATGGTTTGATAATTTTGATGTGGAAAGGTATAAAAAAACTACGAATGAACAGGGTTTAAAAGCAAGTGAGCGGGTGACTTCGAGTCGCCCGCTCACCAAACGTATTGAATATTTCGAGCCAGATTATTACCTGTTTTCGTATCGTTTGTTAACGGTGTCCCAGTTTACGACGTTCCAGAAATTATCGACATATTCAGCCCTGCGGTTCTGATAGTTCAGGTAATAGGCATGTTCCCAAACGTCGATGCACAATAGAGGTGTACCTTTCTTCTCCACGACATCCATCAGAGGATTATCCTGATTCAACGTGTCGCTAACAAACAATTGTCCGTCGCTACCGGCTGACAGCCAGGCCCATCCGCTTCCGAAATGTTTTTTGGCGGCAGTGGCAAATTCTAGCTTAAACTGGTCCATCGAACCAAAACTTTTTTCGATAGCCGTATTTAAAGCTGCCGAGGGATTTGTTTGGGTTGGAGTCAGATTTTCCCAGAATAGAAGGTGGTTATAATAACCTCCGCCATTGTTCCTGACAGCCATGCTTTGTTTACTGATTCCTTCAAAGAGGCTTTTCAGATCAAGCTCCGCAGCCGGGGTATCTTTGATGGCAGCCATGAAATTGGTGTAATAAGCTTTGTGGTGTTTGGTGTAATGGATTTCCATGGTTTTGGCATCTATGGCTGGTTCAAGCGCATTATAAGCAAAAAGTAATTCAGGAAAAACACTGTCACCAGCCTTTTGCAAAGGCGTTCTGCTGTTATAAACATTGGCCCAGACAGGGGCGGCAGCGAGAGAAGTTCCAACAAGGGCAATAAAATTTCTTCGTTTCATGTTTTCTGAATTTAGGAGTTCTAAACTGTTTACCGGTTATCTAATGGTAAAAAAGATAAACAGATGGGTAATGTTTTTGTTTAGGATACCACCATTCAGTTCAAAAATCGGGACGACCAGTTGGAACGGGTGTACGACAAAATTCCCTTAATGAAAGGTTCAGGATATTGTTCTTAGGGCAAAACTGTGCCGTTAGGCACAATCGGTCGGTAGAGAGAATGGGGGGATATGATTCTTTCGTCCCGTACGGGACGAAACCTTGCT
>JAUXUF010000405.1 GCA_030684645.1 Bacteroidota bacterium
TCAGCGGAGAATCGACCTCATCACTTTCCTTCGGGGAAGTATGGCATTTTTTCGAACAGCAAATTAACTATCCTTTAACTGTAGTCCGCTCACAGGACCTGGGAAGGATCAACTGGAATGAGTTTGATGTGCTTATTTTCCCCGATGGCAATTATCCTGATATGGGCAACGATAAAATGCAGCAATGGGTACGCGGTGGCGGAAAATTGATCGCAATGGAAGGTGCTGTTTCACAGCTGGTTGGCAAAAAGGGCTTTGATCTTAAAAATAAGGAGGAAGCAAAAAAAGATGAGAAAGCTAAAGATCCGTATGAGGATCTGAGAGCCTATGAAAACAGGGAAAGAGAGAGTGTAAGAACGAATATCCCGGGCGCGATCTATAAGGTGAACCTGGATAATACGCATCCTCTGGGATTTGGCTTTCCTGATTTTTACTATACGCTTAAACTCGACGATAAGGTTTACCAGTACCTGAGCAGCGGCTGGAATGTGGGTGTTATAAAAAAGGATAATTATGTAACCGGGTTCGTAGGTGTAAAAGCCAGGAAAAAATTAATGGATGGCCTGATCTTCGGGGTTCAGGAACTGGGAAATGGATCTGTGGTCTATTTAGCCGATGATCCATTATTCCGCAGCTTCTGGGAGAATGGCAAACTATTATTCAGTAATGCTGTATTTATGGTTGGACATTAATTTCAGGGGAAAACCTGAAATTAAGCAATTTTTTATACATAGCGATTAATTAATTGCGTATCCGGCTACTTTCATCTTCCAGTCCGCTAACACGATTACGGGCGGGTTTAACAGAGCCTTTTCCAAATTTATAATTAAAGCTTAGTTGCGCAATACGGGTCTCCCTCTTCTCTTTGCTATAGTAATCCAGATTATTGTAGCGGGTAAAAAAACGGTAAGCGTTAGTATTCAGGATATCTGAAAGGCTTAGCCGAAGAATTGCTTTCTTGTTAAACAAGGTTTTCCCCAAAGTTGCATCTAAAACGTAATAAGGTTCGAAAATAAAGATGCCGTAAGCGCTGGATGATTCATAGTTGCCCGTAATTTCTGCAGTAAGCTGATTTTTGAAGCTAAAGTTCTGCTTCAGGTTAAAAATGAAGTAGGGTTTACTGTTATCCAGTTGTGCTCCCGACAGGTCTGAATTAAATTTCTGAAAATACCCCTGAGCAGTAATATGAGCTATCCACCACTTTGTAAGCTGCAGGGGACTATGAATTTCGAGGCCAAAGTTTTGCTGACTGTCCAGGTTGCGAATAAGGGATCTACTGATCTTTGTTACGTTGTCCTGTTCGTTGATGTTCAAGAAAACATCTTTAATATAACTGTACCTAAGTGTAGTTGTAATTTTTTCATTT
>JAUXUF010000406.1 GCA_030684645.1 Bacteroidota bacterium
CATCAGCTACTGCAACTGTTACCGTTCAGGATAATATTGCTCCCGGACTGACTGTTCCAGCCAATATCGTTCAACTCAATGATGCCGGTGTTTGTGGCGCTGTGGTAAACATTGGTTTGGCAACAGCTACCGACAATTGCACGGTAGCCTCTGTCACCAGTGACGCTCCTGCTTTCTTCCCCGTTGGTATCACTACCGTAACCTGGACGGCCCTTGATGTGAACGCAAATTCAACAACAGGAACTCAGACCGTAGAGATCACCAACAATGCTCCTGTCATCAGTGGACTCAATGTTTCGGCACTGGTCCAACTCGGTGATGCCACTTTGGCTTCGGCCACTCATGCCGACAACAACCTGGTTGGTGCTACCTGGAATTGGGGAGATGGTTCTTCAACGCCTGCTCTGATTACGGGAACAAACCTTTCAGGAAATCATGTCTATGGCCAGACTGGTCTTTACGACGTAACCCTAACCATTGAGGATGCCTGTGGTAAAACAGACACCGAAACATTCAGCTACGTGGTGATTTACAATTCCTGTGACGGGTTCATTACCGGTGGCGGATACATCAACACTCCTGCAGGCGCTTATGCTGCCAAGCCAACATCAACCGACAAATCAGAATATGAATTCGAAGCCAAATACCATAAAGGTGCTCTCGCTCCAAAAGGAGAATTCAAATTTAAAATGCATTCAGGAAACTTTGAAGTGAAATCTACTTCTTTAGACTGGCTGATGGTTAACAACGACCAGGCTATCCTGAAAGGTTCGGCTTCTGTCAACGGACAAGGCGGCTATCAATTTATCGTCTCGGTTTTGGATGGGGACATCACTTCCAAAAACGGAACCGATTACCTGAGATTGATTGTTTGGGACAATACCGGAAACGTATTGTATGACAACCAAAACGGTGACCCGGATAAGGCCAGCGCTTCCAATCCAATCAGTAAAGGGCAGGTGGTGATTCACAAACCTAAAAATGGGAACTGTTTTAGTGACGATGAGGATGAAAATGATAAATCATCCGCCAATTCTTCAGACAATTCATCGGATAAAAACAAGAGTGGCAACCTCGAAGTTGTCCTGACCCCCGTGCAGATGGACATGACCGTTTATCCAAATCCGGTGGTGAGCGCTGAAGTGACCATCTCCATCGAAGGTTTTGGCAACACTGTAGCCAGGATTGACCTGGCCAACTTAAGCGGACAACAGGTCTATACCATTCAAAGTGTAAAATTCCAGGGAGGAAAAGCTAAAACCGAATTTAAACAGGCTAATCTGAAATCAGGAAATTACCTGCTGCGAGTGACCGAAATCAATACTTCACGTTTTGGTGTGAAACAGATCATCGTTTCAAGCAAAAAATAAAGCATTTGTACTTCAATACTTCAAGGCCGCCTCAAGCAATTGGGGCGGTTTTTTTTATGCGCCAATCCGAATATAACAAAAACTAAATCCGCCTTTTGATCAGATCAAGCCTTGTTTTCTTATTTTTGCTTCTGGAATGATAATTCGACATTCTGCATGAATTGGTGCGGTTCCAAAGAACCGGATTTTTCGACAGGAAATTAACTTTTTAATACTGCTTTTAACGATGAGTTTTTTATATCCGGCCTTTCTGTTTGCTTTGCTGGCACTGGCTATTCCGGTCATTATCCACTTTTTCAACTTCAAACGATATAAAACACTCTATTTCAGTAATGTTCAGCTTTTAAAACGTATCAAACAAGAATCGAGGAAGAAATCCCAGCTCAAACAAATCCTAATTTTAATTAGCCGCCTGTTGGCCATTGCTTCGCTGGTTTTTGCATTTAGCCGGCCATATATTCCATTATCCAACCGGACATCGAACGCGGCCCGTCAGGTTGTTGCTATAGCTATCGACAATACGTTTAGCATGAAGGCCGAAGGCGAAAAAGGATCTTTACTGGAACAGGCTAAACTAAAAGCTATTGAAATTGCCAATTCGTACCGGGTTGGAACCCAATTCCTGATTATTACGAGTGACTTTTTACCCGAACATCAGTTCCTGTTCAACAAAGAACAGTTTATTCAACAAGTTTCACAAATAAAGGAAAGTCCGCGTTCACCCAAATTATCAGTCATTTATGCCCAGGCAATCAGTACCGTTTCAACATCAGGAAAGAATGCAGAAAAAACACTTTACATCTTGTCTGATTTTCAGAAAAGCAGCGCTGACATCGAAACAGTCAAATCGGACTCAACCGTTTGGACGTATTTATTTCCATTTAAAGCCGAAAAAACAAACAACCTGCTAATCGACTCCTGTTGGTTTGAAACTCCGGGACGAAAAATCGGTCAAGCCGAAAAGTTATTGGTTTCCATCCGCAATTTATCTGACCAGGCTTATCAGAATATTCCTGTCCGTTTAACGATCAACGATTCACTCAAGGCAATTTCGAACATTAACCTGGCCGGGCAAGAGGTGGCAGTTGTTGAACTGAATTATACCAATAATTCGGAAGGAATTCAGCTGTGCAAAATCGAACTCGATGATTATCCGATCATTTATGACAATTCATTTTTTTTGAGTTACCACGTTCGGGGGAAACTTCGTGCACTCGGAATCTTAAACCCGATGAACAATGGCTCCGGTTATTTGAAAGCCTTGTTTGCTGAGGACGAATTAATCACTTACGATGAATTTCCTGAAAACAATGTTCAGATTTCGCAACTTAAAAACTATCAATGCATATTCCTGATCAATAATCAAAAAATTAGCTCCGGATTAAAAAGCGAACTGACTTCATTGGTTGAACAGGGTGGCTCATTGGTTATTTTTCCGGAACGAATGACCAACTATGGCGAATACAATGCTTTACTGAATTCATTGAACGGAAAGGAAATTGAATCGCTGGATACTGCATCCATTGGCATTTCGGAAATCAATTACAACAACGAGTTGTATCAGGAGGTATTCAAGAAGCAGGAAAATGAAGCCGATCTGCCGGTCATTCACGGTTCAGTGAATTTTACCGAACAAATGCAAAAACCCGAAACAGCCCTTTTAAAGTTCAGAAATGGGAAAAGCGCTTTAAGCACCCATACATTTGGAGCCGGGAGAGTTTATACTTTTGCTTTTCCGCTCGATCAGAAGAATTTTAATTTCATCAGGCATATCATTTTTGTACCAACTATTTACAACATGGTGTTGAACAGCGGTGAGCCGCAAAAATATTCCTATCCGATTGATAAAGATGAACCTGTAATGCTGAACCAGAGCCAGGATCCGGATGAGCTGAAGATTATCAATGTTCAAACCAGGGATGAATTTCTGACTTCACTTCGTACTGTGGGATCAGGAAAAAAACAATTGATTTTGGATGATCTGCCCAGGGAAGCCGGACATTACCTGATTCAGGACGGGGATCAAACCATTCAGGCTATTTCTTATAATTACTCCAGAAAAGAATCCATTCCTGATTTTTATTCCGAAGAAGAACTACAGAAATTGATTCAGTCACCTGATTTCAAACAATTTCAACTGATCAAATCTTCAGATTTAAGTTTCAGCGAAACACTTCAGGATTTAAACAACGGAAAGCAACTCTGGAAATATTTCATCCTGCTCGCCATCTTTTTTCTTTTCTGCGAGATTGCCGTTATCCGGTTTTGGAAATGAATAGCAGACAAAAATCATAGCTGGTAGGTAAAATTATGCCTAATTCTGTGGTTCAATAACTAAAAATTTCAATCCAATGAAAGTATTAAGTGCTCAGAACTATATGGATCGTGAGGCCCGTTATGGCGCTCACAATTATCATCCGCTACCCGTTGTTTTGGAACGTGGTGAAGGCGTGTTTGTATGGGATGTTGATGGTAAAAAATATTTCGACTTTTTGTCAGCCTATTCCGCAGTCAATCAAGGTCATTGTCATCCGAAGATTGTGAAAGCCATGACTGATCAGGCCCAAAAACTGGCGCTGACTTCAAGAGCTTTCTACAACGATATTTTGGGCGAATGGGAAGAATACATGTCCAAATTGTTTGGTTACGACAAGATGTTACCCATGAATTCGGGTGCAGAAGCCGACGAAACAGCTTTAAAGCTGATCCGCAAATGGGCCTACAAAGTAAAAGGAGTGCCACAGGGCGAAGCCAAGATTATTGTCTGCAACGGCAACTTCCATGGCCGGACCATTACCATTATTTCAATGTCGTCTGACCCGGAATCGTACAACGATTTTGGTCCGTACACTCCCGGATTCATTCATATTCCATACAACGATGTACATGCACTGGAAAAAGCGCTGGAAGATCCGAATGTTGCCGGATTTCTGGTTGAACCCATCCAGGCTGAGGCTGGGGTGTATGTGCCGGAAGACGGATACCTGCGGAAAGCATTTGATTTATGCAAAAAGCATCATGTGCTGTTTGTAGCCGATGAAGTTCAGACCGGATTGGCCCGTACCGGAAAAATGCTGGCTTGCGACCATGAAGATGTCAGACCCGACATTCTGGTTCTTGGGAAAGCCATTTCAGGTGGAATGTTGCCCGTATCGTGCGTTTTGGCCGACGATGAAATTATGCTGACTATCTTGCCGGGGGAACATGGATCTACCTACGGAGGAAATCCGATTGCCGCTAAAGTTGCCATTGCGGCGCTGGAAGTAATCAGGGAGGAAAACCTGGTTGATAATTCTGAAAAGATGGGGAAAATATTCCGGAAAAGGTTAAAATCAATCGATTCTGATTTGATCGAAATTGTTCGGGGAAAAGGTCTGTTGAATGCGGTGGTCATAAAACCGGTAAACGGCATCACCGCATGGGATGTGTGTCTGGCATTAAAAAACAATGGTTTGCTTGCGAAACCAACACACGAGCACATCATCCGATTTACGCCTCCATTGATAATTAACGAAGACCAACTCATGAATGCCCTTGATATCATCGAAAAAACCTTTGCTGAATTAAACGTTTAAGCATACTGTGAATACGTGGACTGTTGAAATCCAGCCCCACCTTGAAGGCAATAACGGACACTTGTATAAAAACAATGGCTTTTTATTGCCGTCATTGGGTTCAGGTAAAACTTCAGAAATTGATTGACTCTTAAGTAATAAATATCATTTAATGTCGTATATCTATTTATGACAATTATCTCAGACATTATATGATCCTCAGAACTTATTCTTAAAAAAAAGTAACTTTGCCCGTTGTATTATTGTCTATATTGTCGACACCAAATACGGATTCCGTCTAAACAAGGAACAGTAAAACCTAATGAACCCGATGTCGATGTCACATTTTCGTAAGAAAATATTGAAAATCACAGCAGCTATACTTTCAGGTCTGATTCTGATTGCGATAGCCGGTTTCGTATTTCTGTATTTTGAAACTCAGAGTTATCTCAATAAGAATCTGTCTGGTTATATTGAGAATAAATCGAAAGGAAAATATGAACTAACTTTCGAAAATCTTGAAATCAACTTCAAGTATTGGGGTTTCGATATCAACCATGTTTCCTATCATCCGTCAGACTCCATCATCAAAACCCTGGATGAAAACGATATTAAACAACAGTTTTATACTTTTTCGTCGCCTAACATCAGGGTTGGAGGAATCCAACTGGTTGAGCTGATCTTCAGGAAAAGGCTTGAGATTGGAGAAATAGTCATTAGTAAGCCTGAACTGAACATTCTCGGCAAGCAAACCGGTCCTGACGATCAGAAAAACAACATCAGTTCCATTTTGCAGAAAATGATGCCGCTGGTAACCAAAACGTTCAAATCCATTCAGATCGATAAGATTGAGCTTGCCAATGCCAGCTTCGATTTTTACAATCTGTTGGGCGATTCCAAAAAACTGTCGAATGCCGAAAATATTACCATCGGAATCCTGAATTTTTATACTGATTCGGTGCTTTTACCCGACCTTAACAAGTTGTTCGATGCAGAAGATATTTACATCCGGATGCAGAACTACCAGAACAAGCTAGCCGACAGCACTCATGTGCTTAGCGCCGAATCTGTAACCTATTCGATGAAACGCTCTTTTATTGAAGCTCAGAATATTGAATTGAAACCTGTCAGTCCCGATCTTTCAATCAAGAACCGATATCATATTTTCGTCCCTCAGGCGAAATTAACCAGCACTCATATCAATGAATTTTACCGGAACAAGGCTATCCCGATTGATTCAATGATTTTAACCGATGCCAAAATCGAATACTGGCCAGGCGAGAAGCGACTTAAAGTCAAACTGAAAACAATGAAAGACCTTGATCTTTATGAACTGATCAAAGATGAACTTTCAAGTGTTCGCATTCAAAACTTCAAACTCAAAAATGCCCAGGTCAAGCTTTTCAAAACACAAACCGACACAGCCAGTCAGCAGGAATTAAAAAACATAACAATCAATCTGGAAGATTTTTTGCTCGATTCGGTTTCGCTGCAAGATACCAGCCGGATATTTTACTCGAAAAACATTGATCTTTCGGCGTTCCAATACGAACTGACTCTTGGCGATAATATTCACCGGATCAAAGTCGGAAATCTTGACCTTTCGACACGCAAAAAATCGGTTTTTGTTAAAAACATTCAACTGTATCCCTTGAAAACAGGGAACAATACAATCAACCATAAAAACACCATTAAATCCATTTGTGACAGTATCCGCCTCGATCTGTTTAACTTCAAGAAGGCTTTCCATCAGAAGCGATTTGTTTTTCAGCGAATTAATGTTTTCAATCCTGAAGTCAGCATTGTTCAGAATGAATTATCAGATGAAAAACCAGCGCCGGAAAATCCCAGTTTCATTTACAACCTCATTTCTACTTATGCAAAAGGAATCTATGCGAACCAGATTTTTATAAAACAAGGCAAAATTCAACTGGTGAATAAAACGGGAGTTCTGCAAAAGGGGAACATTGAATCGACTGTAAAATTACAGTTAAGTGGATTTGCGTTGGATGAAACCAGTGCCCGAAGAACCGACCGCCTGTTCTTTGCCAACCAGATTGAACTTAATTTCAGCGACTACCAGATGCAACTGGTCGATCAGTTGCATAAACTGACCATTGAAAAATTGGCCATTTCAACCCGCACAAACCAGCTGATCCTGCAAAATCTCCACCTCTTCCCTGCATCGAAAGAAAACGGGATGGATTTGCTCAAAGAATTTAACCGTTCGGAGTTATACGAATTTACCATTCCGGAACTGACGATGTCGAATGCTGATTTTCACGAAGCATTTTTCAACAAAAAATTATCGCTTGATACGCTGCGGATCAAATCACCTCAAATTTATTACGAAAATTTCGCGCTCCTGAAACAGATTAAACCCAAGGCAGACTTTGAAGATTTGTTTCAACTTTTATCCAGCTACCTCGATAACATACAAGTTAGGAAAGTCGAAATTCCGGATGGAACAATCAGGCTTATTAATCACAGCCGAAAAGGAAAGACAATTTCGCTCGACAACCATTTTACTTTAGGACTGGAAAACACCCTGATCAATAAAGATCAGTTTGGGAAGAAGAAGTTTCTGTATTCCGAATTTGTTGATTTCTCTGTCCGCGACCACCTGATCCGTCTTTCTGATAATGTGCATGTTATAAAGGCCGGAGAAGTTGGCTTTTCAACCCGAAGAAAGGAAGTTTTTGTGATTAACGCTCAAATTTATCCGGAAACGAACAGCAAAGATTTTCCATCCATTATTTGGAATATTCAGTTGACCATTCCTGAAATCAGGATTACAGGTATTGATACGGAGGAGTTTTATTTCGATCACAAAATTGACGCCGACAATTTACTGATCAAGTCGCCAAGTATCAGGCTTTATCAGAAACAAAAAAGAACCGGAACAAAAGGAATTAAAGAAATCTCATTTCCCTTGCCTAAAGTGATTGAATCGATAGCCATCCGTCAGTTCAGATTGAATGATGGTTCGCTGAAAGTTTTTTCAGAATTAGGACTGAAACCATATTTGCTTATACAATCAGACCTTAATATGGCAGCTCAGAATATTCTCATCAGAAAAGATCCGAATGCCGATAAACCTCAATTTTTAACTGGTGAATATACTGGCGAGATGATTCAGTTTAAGTTTAACCCGAAAGATAAAAACCAGCAGTTCAGTATCGACGACCTTACTTTCTCGACCATCGACCGGAGAATTCTGGCCCAACAACTGGTTGTAAAACCAAGGTCGAAGAATACCAAAGAAGATCAGTTTGAACTTCGCATCCCGACTCTGGCTCTGAATGGTTTTGACATTGATAATGCATACCGGAATGATCAGTTTTTCTTTGAATCCATTGTTGTCGAAAAACCAAGCTTTCAGCTTTCCAACAATGCCAAAGATTCGATGAAATTCAATCCGTTTAAGGTAAACCTCTACCCTCATTTCGAAAGTTTCGCTGATGTTTTTGCCTCCAAATCACTCCGCATAAACGCCGCTGACATTTCCGTTTTCAAAAACGGAGAAAAGAAACTTCAGGAAAAGGTAAGCTTAAATTTAACGAATGTCAGGATTGAGAATAAACCCTCACAGGGATTTATGCATGCCGTTGATTTTTCGTTCCGTATCCCAAATCTCAAAAAACAGGATAAACTATACCATTACTCGATTGGCGAAACATCCTATTCGTCATTGAAAAACCGTTTTTCGGCCAAAAACATTCAGATCATTCCAAATTTCAGTAAAGAAAAACATCAAAAACAGCTTGGATTTCAAAACGATTATTTTTCAGGAAATATTGATTCGGTCTGTATCGAACAACCCGATATCAGCCGGTGGTTCGAAAAGGAAGAACTGGTTGGCAAATACTTATCGGTAAATGGATTAAGCCTGGATGTTTACAGGGACAAACGAATGCCATTTGATGAAAACCGCAGGCCAAAAATGTTTCAGGACAGGATAAAATCCCTGAAGTATCCGGTTATGATTGATTCCCTTCTTCTGGTAAATTCAAAAATTAGTTATACCGAGCAACCAGCATCAGGTGATGCAGAAGGCAAAATCGGATTTACCAATATTAAGACCCGGTTAATGCCTTTTACCAACATGATAAGCCCGAAAGGCGTAATTCCTGATTTCAGGCTCAATGGTACTGCAACAATTATGGATTCATGCGAGTTAAAAACAAGCATGAATTACCAGATGAACAATCCGGAAAATTTATTCACGGTAGAAGGAAGTCTGAGCCCGTTTAACATGCGGATACTAAACCCGGTATTGGAACCATTAGCTTTGGTGTCGATACGTTCGGGCCGGGTCGATCGTTTCCAATTCAACTTTTCAGCCAATAAAACCAGTGCAGCAGGTTCATTGACTTTTGACTACAACGACTTTAAAATTTCGGTTCTGGAAAAGAAAAAAGGGAATACCAAAGAGGCCAAACTGGCCAGTTTTTTAGCCAACAGCCTGATGTTGAGGTCCAAAAATCCCAGGGGCAAAGAATTACTTCCCGATGAAATAAACTTTCAGAGAGATCAAAAACGCTCGGTTATCCATTACTGGTGGAAATCAGTCTTCAGCGGCATCCGGAACACATTGGGAATCAAAGAAAGCAAACCGGAAGGACAGCAGGAATAGCGAATTATTTTTTCAGATTGATAATCCACGAAAGTTTGACCGTCCGGTAAGTCCAGTCGCGAAGTCCATGAAGGTATTGCAAACGGATACTATTATTTTTCACCTTATGCTGCAGATCGATGGAATAAACCATTGGTTTGTCGCGTTCCTTTTTATAACCTGAATAACCCGACAATGAATTTGAAATGATCCAGCCTGCTCCTTTCAGATCGGCTCCAACCCCATACATATAGGTATCGTTCTGTAAGTTCAATTCGTCGTTCGTTTGCCATGAATAAAAACCAAAGGAAGCAAAAGGCATAAACGACATCGTTTCATTTCGTCCGGCGTATTCCTTTGAAAAGCTGAGATCGAAGAAATAGCCTGGACTATCCGAATATCTGGCTGCATCAAGATGACCTCCCGAAGCTGTTCTTCCAGCCATTCGTAACATGGTATCCGGGAATTTCCGGTCTTTCACCAGTTGTACCAGTGTTGAGAAATACAAATCACCGACTGCTATTCCTTTCCCGTCAAAATCGCGTGCAATGCGTTCATCCCGGATGTAATCCGACATGGCATAATGCTCCATCGCAACGCCATACAGCTCGATAGCGATCTTATTGTCAGCAAACGAACGGTAATATTTGGCAAAAATATCCTGAGTCGGGTCACCTTCCTTAAAATGAAAATCTAATCCAAATTCAAGGTTTGCACCAGCCGTAACAACACCTTTTTTCACATTCGGAACCGGCAAAGCATTCGGACCAAGATATCCGGGAGTAATGTGGATCATGGTTCGCCAGCCGGGCATCCCGGTCTCCCAGCCGTGTTTTATATTCCACCACATCCAATCTTCCACTGAATACGTGAACAGGGGAACCATGCAAAACAGGATCAGTATCAGTTTTCTCATGCGCTAAATATACAAAAGGACAGCAATTGAACAGAAAATTTAAATGCTTTTTTATTTATTGATATAGTCATTTACAACCAGCGTTCTGCGATCAAAAGAATAGGCTGAAAAATAGCCAAGGGCGCCGTTGCTGAAATTACTGATTGGATTTGCCGGAGAAGCCGTTTGAAGCATTTCATTTCCTGCAATATTTTCAAGAGTGAGAAAGTAGTTGTATGCAGCCTTATCGATCGATTGAAGCTCAATGGTCAAGGTGTCCGTTTTATTGAAAACGATGGATCGCTGACCCAGACCGACCACCATTCCATTAAACAATTTATCCGAATAAAGGGAAATTTCTCCCCGATCGTCGATGGGTTTTGCATTGACAAAAAATTTCAGTCTGTAATAATTTTCCTTGCTGACCGGGTCTCTCAGGAAGCAACTGACTTTGTAACCGCTATCGAAAAACCCCAATCCGTCGAAATAGGAGAAACTCAGGTCAACAATTGGCACAGGATCATTTAGAAAAGAGCTGGCAGAATAAGTAACACCTTCGTATTCAACGTCAATAATATACAAAAAACCGACAGAAGCATGTGTTCTTTCAAGTTTATAAACCCCAGGTCCGCTTTCCACAAAATAAAATGGTTTTCCGCCTTCGGATCTGACACTCACTTTGGCTCCCGAAACCAAATTGTTGGTTTTTGCCCCAAAATAGGGAGAAGTTTTTGAAACCAATACCGTAAACGGTAATTTGCTGTTAGTGATAGTTGCTTCGATAACAATGGCCTGTTTCGATCCGGCCAGATCAAACTCAATCACTTTCTCGCAGGACGACAAAACAATCCAAAAGAATAAAAACAGGAATATGGATCGGAATTTGCTCAATCAGGTTTAAAATTTAAATTTATAACTTACTGAAGGAATGACCTTAAACAAAGAAATCTGAACGGCTTCTGTTACTTCCGGATCGACCTTACTTTGTCTGAAAGATATAAAATAGGCATTTTCACGTCCGTAGGCATTGTAAACCGAAAAATTCCAGCTCGATTCAAACCGTTCTGTTTTTTTTCTGATCCAGGTCAATCCCAGGTCGAGCCTGTGAAAATCAGGCATCCGGTAACCATTTCGTTGGGTGTAATAGCCCACTGTCCTTCCGTCGATTTCATATTTACCATTCGGGAAAGTTACTGCATTTCCGGTATTATAGACCCAGGTTGCCGATATTTTTAGTTTCCGGCTCAAATCGTACATGGTAACAACCGAAACATCGTGTCGCATATCCTGCCGTGCAGGAAACGCATCACCATTGTTGATCCGATCGAACTGCCGCATCGTTTTCGACCAGGTATAGCCCAGCCAGCCGGTCAGCCTTCCAAAATTTTTCCGGAACAAAAATTCGGCGCCATAAGCCCAGCCGCGTCCAAAAACCAATTCGGCTTCAACGGTCGAATTAAAAATCAAATCAGCCCCGTTCCGGTAATCAATCTGGTTTTGCAGATTTTTGTAATAGATCTCAACCGATGATTCGAACCAGTTCTTTTTGCTGTTCCTGAAATAGCCTGCCGACCACTGATCGGAAATCTGCGGTTTTACATTGTCACTGCTTGGCAACCATACATCAGTTGGGGTGGATGAGGTTGAATTGGAAAGTAAATGGATAAACTGGTAAATCCGGTTATAGGAAGCTTTCACTGCCGACTGCGTTCCAAGCTGATAATTCAGGGCCAAACGGGGTTCGGGGCCACCCTGTGTTTTTACCCATTTAAAATAATCGTAACTAATGGATTCTACCAAATTGCCATCGGTATCAAACCGGTAAAAATCGCCCGGGCCAACATTCGAGAACAAGGCCAGCCGCAAGCCATAATAAATCTGCAGATGTTCCGAAACCTGCTGACTGTTGGATATATACCAGGCGCCTTCGATGGCCCGGCGCGGCCTAACGGCCAGCGAACTGTACACACTGCCTGGCGCGGCTTCAATCTCGCCCGGAACAATTTTATGACTGATCAGGTTGACACCGAATTTCAGGGTATTTTTTGCATTCAAATACCAGCTGAAGTCTTGCTTCAGGTTTAAATCCTGAATCCTGGAGCCCATAATCACATCGTTATTACCGTCAATATCAATCTGGTAAGAATAATTGCTGAAAATAAGGGAACTGTTCGAAAACAATTTTTCGCTGAAGGTATGGTTCAGCCTTAGTGTTGCTGTTTTACTTCCCCAATCAAAACCGTACTGATCCTGCAATCGAAACTTGTCGCGTCCCAAATAGCCTGAAACAAACAAGCGGTTCGATTCATTCAGTTTAAAGTTGGTTTTCAGGTTGATATCGTAAAAATACAATTGGGCATCGCGTATGTCTTTATCCCTGGCAAATTGAAGGAACAAATCGGCATAGGTTCTGCGGGCGCTCACCAT
Source organism: Bacteroidota bacterium (assembly GCA_030684645.1). Classification (GTDB taxonomy): domain Bacteria; phylum Bacteroidota; class Bacteroidia; order Bacteroidales; family Prolixibacteraceae; genus Aquipluma. The sequence goes on from JAUXUF010000406.1 coordinate 12,862, forward strand.
AAACGAACTGACATCTTCCCTGATCGGGCCTTCAAAACTCAGGTTTGAAGAAATCAGTCCCACATTGCCTGTGGTGTGGTAATCTTTCAGGTTTCCTTCCTTCATTCGGATATCCAGTACCGATGAAGCACGTCCGCCATATTCGGCCGGAATCGATCCTTTGAGCAAGTTCGCATCGCGAATGGCCTCCGAATTAAACACCGAAAAGAAGCCCAACAGATGCGAGGCATTGTAAACCGGAGCTTCGTCGAGCAAAATCAGGTTTTGGTCCAAACCACCGCCACGGACATAAAAACCTGCATTTCCTTCACCGGCCTGCTTTATGCCCGGCATTAGCTGCATCGTTTTGATCAGGTCGCGTTCACCAAAAAATACCGGAATGCTTTCGATCTGCTTCGGACTGATTTTAACACTGCCCATCTCCAGGGAGGTAACGTTGCGGTCGGGTCGTTCACCCATGACTTCAACGTTCTCCAGTTCAATACTGACTGACTTCATCCTGAAATTGATCACCTGACTGGAATGGAGGCCGACATGAATCATCTGATTTTCATAGCCCATAAACTGAACATCGATACTGTAATCGCCTTCAGGAATAGTTAAAGAATAAAATCCATAGGAATTGCATATGGTCGAATATCCGGCATTTTGAACTGCAACGACAGCGCCCGCCAGATCCTCTCCGGAGGATGCATCCGTAATTGTTCCGCTCAATGTGAACTTCTGCTGCGAAAACGCCTGGAAGAAGAACAAAAAAAGACTAATAGTTATAACTGTCCGGCCAATAAACATAGATTCTGCAATAGAACTCTAAATATAGGTTTATTCCGGTGACAACAGAAAATCAACCTTTGAATTTGGGAGAATTTCAGCTTTTTTAACCATTTACCAGATGAGGAATAACCAACGGAGATCAATAATCCGATTAAATCCGGACGGGATCCCATCCGTCCCAAAAGAGAGGAGACCTTTTTTTGAGTCCCATACTCAAACTCTGAACGAAATCAATTCCTAAACATTGGATATCACCAAGCAGTAATATACATTGGTCAATTGCCCTGCAAGTCTGATATTGAACCTTGAAATGAATTTATGAAACATAGTTATATTTGAAAAAGTACTTTATATTTACTGATATTTATGAGTTAGCGGTCAGCTAAAAAGACGACATAATGAACATTGACAGGTATAAAATATTGATTTCAAATCTGCCTGTGAGACAACAAAGTTTCATGACAAAACGAGCGACTTGGAGAAAAGCCGAAAGGGAAATTGATTGGTTAGAGAAACTAAACAACAAAATATTTGTCGACAAGGATACTTTATTAATAAGCAGACAAGACATTTTTGACACAGTGGAGATTCGAGAACTTATCCTAAAGACAATTTATTGGGGTTACACCGGCGGGATGAGAGGAAACCACTTTGTAAGCATATTGACGAAAATTGACTTACTAGAAAAGACATTGACTTTCATTAAAAACAAGGCAAATCCAAGCTTGGTGGACTTTAACGAACTTCGAGAAATTTTTAAGAATGTCCCTGGACTTGGACTATCAACTTACAGTAAAATACTTTATTTCTTACAAATAAAATTTAATAATAATCCTTGTTTGATTCTAGATCAACGACTTATAGATGTATTTGCTAAAAAGACATATATTGAATTTCATTCACTTTTCAGTATTTCATACAGCAATGCAGAAAAAAAATATCTTGACTTTTTGCAATTAGCTAATAAAGTTTCAAAAGACATTCAAACAGATGGAGAAAACATTGAACAATTCCTATTTATTTTTGGGAACAACTTAAAGACAAATGGGAATTAATTATTTGATTAACAGCAAAAAATAAAGCCGAACCGCTAACAGCAAGCTACCCGCAAGCCGGGCTTTGGTGATTAGTTGACAGGAAATTTTGATTTTTAAATTTAACTGATCACAGGAAATTTATCGGGAAACCCCACACCTTTATACTCTACAGAAGTTACTCTACAGAAGTTACTCTAACTGTGCCTTGTAATATCTCCTGAACAGCACTTTTTTCAGATCGCGAAAGATTACCTGGTGTGCCAGAACTTCCATGTCATTGTAATGAGGTAATTCACGATGAGCCCTGGCAATTTCACTTTCGGTAATATCAACCTGGTACAGCACCGCCATCAACCGGCTGTAATCTTTGTCGAGATAGACCGAAATCTGGTTAATCAACTGCTCATGAAGCTCATGGTAGGCATTTTCGGTTTGGCCGGAAAAACTGATTTCAATCCCAAACATGCCAAAATCCTTCATGATCTGATCAGCAGTTTCCTGGATGATATCTTTCTTATTCAGAAAGAATTCGATGTTGTTATTTTTCAGGTCGGGTAAATTCATTTCTAATGTAAATTAAACTGCAATTCGCTCAGGTTACGGTAAATTCCATTCGGAACCTGGATTAATTCAACATGAGTTCCCTTTTCTACCATCTTTCCCTGGTCAAGCACCAAAATCTGATCGGCCTTTCGTACCGTTGACAACCGGTGTGCAATAACCACTGAAGTACGGCCTGTCATCAGTTTTTCAAGTGCATCCTGAACCAGGCGTTCCGATTCGGAATCGAGCGAGGATGTTGCTTCATCGAGTATCAAAATTTTAGGATTTTTCAATACCGCCCGGGCAATGGCAATTCGCTGCCGCTGACCGCCAGAAAGTTGTGTGCCACGCTCTCCCACCAGCGTATCAAGCCCTTCAGGAAAACGGCTGATAAATTCCATCGCATTGGCGTTTTGAGCAGCTTCGGTAATTTCTTCATCAGTGGAACCTGGTTTTCCGTATTCAATGTTTTCTCGGATGGTTCCGCCGAACAGAAAAATATCTTGTGGAACCAATGCAATCTGGCTGCGAAGTGACGAAAGCGAATAATCGCGGCTATCTTTTCCGTCAAAAAGAATGGCTCCGGAAATCGGATCATGCAGGCGCAACAACAGCGAGGCGATGGTCGATTTTCCGGCACCGCTGGCTCCCACCAAAGCCACCATCTGATTGGCTTCAATGCTGACATCAATATGTTTCAGCACATTTTCATCGGGCCGCGAAGGATAAGCAAAGGTGAGGCCTTGAAAACTGATTTCACCCTTAAGTTTATCGCTTTCATGAAGGGCAGAAACCATCTGAATATCTTCTTCAGGTTCATTAAAAATGGCAAACAAATCTTCGGTGGCGCCAATAAATTTCTGGATACTGGTATAAACCGTGGCCAATCCGCCAATAGTACCGCCAACAAAGGCAGAATAAACCACGAACGAAAATAAATCACCGGCAACCAGCTCACCTTTCGCAAGTAAAGCCGAGCCTTGCCAAATAACAGCCACCAGCGCGCCAAACAAGCCAAAAACAATGAAGGCGGAGAAAGCGCCTTTGTATCTTCCGCTCACAATTCCGACTGCAGCAATTTCATCGGTTTTCTTCCGGTAACGTGCAATCTCGAAGTATTCGTTCGTATAGGATTTGACACTCTGAATACCCTGAAGCGTTTCTTCCACAATAGTATTCGATTCGGCAACCTGGGCCTGAACCTGTTTGGAAAATTTACGGATAAACTTTCCGAAGACACGCGCCAGTATCATAATTGCCGGCAGAACAGCCAGCATAAAAAGAGTCAGTTTCAATGAGGTAATGGCCAGCAGTGCAACTCCACCGATAATGATGATGATTTGCCTGATAAACTCGGCAAGCGTCGTGGTGAGTGTTTCCTGAAGTAAAACGATATCCGATGAAATGCGGCTGTTTAGCTCTCCAACCCTGCGTTGATCAAAAAATTTCAGCGGTAATTTGATCAGGTGATTGTAGGTATCCTGACGCAAATAGGCCAGAGTTTTCTCCGTTACATTGACGAACAGAACGATACGGAAATAGGAAAATAACGATTGAACCAACAACACCACTCCTAGTAAAAGCGCTATTTCGTTTAAACTGTGAGCCGCGGCTTCCTTATTTCCTGAATTAACCAACTCTCCAAGTAATTTAGGAAAAGCCAGACTGGCCAAACTTGATCCGAGCAGAAAAACCATTCCAATGTAATATTCACGCTGAAATGGTTTGAGGTATTTGTAAATCTTAAATGCGTTGCGAAGACCTTCGCGGGTTATTTTTTTCTTTTCAACTTCACTCATCCGTAGAATTTTGGGTTTAAATTTTTCACTGACAGAATAACAGCCCAGATGATTTAGTGTTCAATTCTGAAACTGCTTAAAAATTTCCCGTAGGGAAAATCTGTCGGTAGAAATGGTAAATCCATCCGGTGTATTGTCCCGTACGGGACAAAAGAGAGGCATCTTTTCTCCATCTCTACCGACCTTTGGTTCCTAACGGAACATGGAATTAAACATAAATAGGAACTTAAACTGTGTTAGTCATTAAGTTTTTTATCAAATTACATTCATTTTCAAAGCAGTCAACTTTATAGTTGCAATCTATCAATGCGACAGAACAATATAAATTGTGGTCATTTATACAACTTTTCTTGAAATTCGATTTTTCTTTACCTTTCACAAATCCAATAGGGCATATATCGCAATTATTACGGTCACACATTCTGGGAACAAAATCAAAAGTTATATCAAATTGCTCCGGATAACAATCCCTCAATTCTTCCTTATTTTTTTCAAAATAGTCCCTTAAAATCTTGTTAAAGCTTTCATTGGGTCTATCATACTCAGTATTCTCAAGCACACATTCCCTGAATTTTGAGTTGTTATTCCATACATCGCCCGGTAGTTCAAATTGTTGAAAGGATTTTAGTTGGAACAACTGACTTATCTGAACTTCATTTACCCCTTCCTCTTTTAATGCGTTTTTAAAGTATTGACTAAACTCTGGTGATTTGAAGTAATCTCTCAAGCTGCACCATGCTCTTTTTTGTCTGAATATTGCGTCCTTTTTGAATTTGCCATATTCTTCTTCAAAGCTTTCATTCAAAATGGATAAAACCTTTTTGGTTCGTTTTTCAGCCTTTTGAATATTGTCCTTAAAATTATTAAGCTCTGATTTTGTGGGCTGTCCAACCTCATAATAAGTCAGTAAGTAAAGCGAAAACAGTAATCGTTTGACGTAATCTTCTGTCCCATTGTGTTTATTAAACTGTTCCACAATGAATTTTGTTAAAGAAAAGTCATAATGGCTTAAAATGTCTAAGGTGTATAAAATTGAAAAATAATCTGATGGATAGTACCTGGAAGCGAATGTGGCACAATCACTCGAGTTAACCCCACGCTCTTTCAATATCTTATTGTCATTAACTGATGTATTGCCCTTGAAAATAAAACCGTCCTTCCCCTCTTTCCTAATAAATGAGGTAGAATTATCCTGATTTAATATTTCTAACGTCCTATCTTGTTCCACTCTGTCAACCATCTCAGAGAATACAAATCCTCCGACCTCCCATATTCTTTGAAATGCCATTTGTCGATCGGTAATATAACAGATCCAATGTGTCAATAATTTAGCATCAAAAGTCAAATCTGATTTATAAAAATTTATAGGATAATAATTGGACATATTGCTCCAACGGGCTTCATCATAAAATGAGATAATTTTAAATATTTTCTTTAGCATTTCTGTGGTTTGCTTTTTGAAATATAATTCCCAACTATTCTATTTTACTTCTGAAAAGCTAAAGTTGCTTAAAGAAATCGTTTCCTTTATCGTCAACAATAATAAAGGCCGGAAAATTTTCGACCCGGATTTTGCGGATGGCTTCCATGCCCAATTCTTCCATATCAATAACTTCACTCGATTTTATGCTGTTTTTTGCCAGGATAGCTGCTGGTCCACCAATGGAGCCGAGATAAAATCCACCGTGTTTTTTGCAGGCATCAGTCACTTGCTGGCTGCGGTTTCCTTTGGCCACCATGATTTTTGAACCCCCAAGGCTCATAAAGAAGTCAACATACGGATCCATTCGTCCGGCAGTGGTCGGGCCGAAACTTCCGGAAGCCATTCCTTTTGGAGTTTTGGCAGGTCCGGCATAATAAACCGGGTATTTCTTGAAATATTCAGGTATTGGCTGGCCTGAATCCAGCATTTCTTTCAGACGGGCATGAGCCATGTCGCGGGCAACAATTAGCGTTCCTGAAATATTCAACCGTGTTTTTATCGGGTATTTTGATAATGTTTTCAATACTTCTTCGAACGGCTGATCCAGATCAATGTCAACGGCAGGTTGCATGTTAGGCGCCGTTTCAGGAAGGAAACGGGCAGGGTTTCTTTCCAATTCTTCCAGAAAGATACCATCTTCGGTAATTTTAGCTTTGATGTTGCGGTCGGCGCTGCAGCTTACACCAATTCCAACCGGACACGATGCAGCATGGCGTGGCAATCGAATTACTTTCACATCATGAACAAAGTATTTGCCTCCGAACTGTGCACCAATGGCGCTATCCTGACAGATTTTTTCAATTTTCCGTTCCCATCCCAAATCACGGAAAGCCTGTCCGCCTTCATTTCCTTCCGTTGGCAGATAATCCAGATAACCTGCTGATGCTTTTTTAACCGTGGCCAGTGTTGCTTCGGCTGAAGTTCCACCGATAACTACTGCCAAATGGTATGGCGGGCAAGCCGATGTACCCAAATCGCCAATTTTTTCTTTGATGAATTTAGTCAGACCTTCTTCAGTCAATAACGATTTGGTTTGCTGGTACAAATAGGTTTTGTTGGCCGAACCACCTCCTTTGGTGATGAACAAAAACTCGTACGCATTGCCTTTTTCAGCGTAAATATCGATCTGGGCAGGAAGGTTGGTTCCTGTATTTTTTTCGTCGAACATCGTAAACGGAACCACTTGTGAATAACGAAGGTTTCGAGCCTGGTAGGTTTCAAAAATACCTTTCGAAAGGTATTCGGCATCGGTTACACCAGTATAAACGTCTTCGCCTTTTTTACCCAAAACAATGGCTGTTCCGGTGTCCTGACAGGTCGGCAATTCGCCTTCAGCAGAAACAACCTGGTTTAGTAACATGGTGTACGCCACAAAACGGTCGTTATCAGTCGCTTCCGGGTCCTTTAGAATCTTGGCCAGTTTTTCGAGATGCGATTCACGCAGGTAAAACGATACATCGGCAAATGCTTCTTTGGCCAATAATTCAAGGCCTTCAGGAGCAACTTTCAAAATTTTACGGCCATCAAACTCAACAGTCGATACGAAATCTTTGGTCAGAAGACGATACGTGGTAGTATCTTTCTTAATCGGAAATGGTTTTTGATAAGTGAATTTGGACATTTTATCGTGTTGTAAATGAGTGATTAATAAATTTTAATTCAGATTAAACCGACAGGTTTGAAACGGAAACAAATATAGTTAATCTGCCAGTAAATTAGGTAAAATCCACATCCATTTTTCCTGAAGAAAATGAGTTTTACCGCTGATTGCGAAGAAGATTTGTGCCCTGAAATTTTCTTTTTTGACTTTAGGGACCGACCATGGAACGACAAAAAAACTCCGGAATAATAAGACTTTCCGGAGGTTTTTTTATTCAATTTTTCAAACGTCAGGCTTTTTGTTTCTCAGGGAGCAGAGCAGAAAATACCACGCTTAAGATTAATGTAACAGCGATGAAATAGAGCGAATAGGAAGATTTAAACCCAATTTCTTCAAGCCAGGTATGAGCAAGTAATTTTACACCTACAAAAATCAGCAGAACGCTTACACCGACATTCAGAAACCTGAATTTATCAATCATATTTGCCAAAAGGAAGAAGAGAGAACGAAGACCGATTATGGCAAAAATATTTGAAAAGAAAACTACATAAGGATCGAGCGACACCGAAAATATCGCCGGAATTGAATCTAATGCAAAAATAACATCGGTAAACTCAACCAATACTAAAACCAGCATCAAAGGTGTAAAAAACACTTTCCCGTGATAGTTCAGGGCAAACCGGTCACCATGGTATTCCTTCAATATATTAAGGTATTTCGAAAGAAATTTTACAATGGAATAATCGTGTGGATCTTTATGATGGTCGTCTTTTTTAAAAAGAATTTTCAACCCCTGAAAAACGAGAAAAGCTCCAAAAACATAGAGTATCCATTCGAAACGATGAATCAGGGCAGCTCCGGCAAAAATGAAAATAAACCTTAAAATAATGGCGCCCAATACACCCCAAAACAATACCGTTTTATAGTTTTTCAGGGGCACTGAAAATCCCTGAAGTATCAGCAAAATCACAAAAACATTGTCAATGGAGAGCGTCTGTTCAATAAAATAACCAGCCAGATAGCTTGTGGCCATGTGGTTGCGGTATTCACCCAACATTCCAGCGAAATCAGTCAATCGGAATCGTAGTTCAGGGGAATAATTAAGAACAACCTCAGCGAGCTTTTCAGGTGTTTCTATTCCATGAAGCAAATGTCCGTAGTTATAAAGAAAAACATAAAATCCCATCGAAAGTGAAAACCAGACACTGGACCAGATCAATGCTTCTTTGGTTGATACAATATGCGAATTGCGTCCAACAACCAACAAATCAATCATTAGCACAAAAATGATCAACAACAAAAAACCACTCATTAACAAAATCTCTGTAGACATATCTTTTAATTAACTTTTGTTACACCTCCTGAAACCACAAACTTCATCACTTCTGAAGGACTTAAATTTACCGGTTTAACCGACTTTTCAGGAACAAAATACAACACCCCCGAAAATGCATAGGAATGTGGAAAATACACCGCAACCATATCATGTAATCCAAAATCTTCCAAATTTCTTTCAGTGACAAATCCTAATTTCCATAAATCATTTTCCTGATTCATACAAACAATCACCGGGACATTAAATTTTTTCTCTTTACCTACAAAGGCGGTAAATAAATCCTGAATGGAGGTATAGATCACGTTTAGAAGTGGCGCCCTGGCCAGAAGTCTCCTGGTAAAATAAGTGAAGGGACGTGCAATAATGGTTTCTCCAATCAGTCCCAGAAGTGTTAGGGTTAGAAATAAAACGACTATTCCGGTTCCCGGAATATCCAGTTGATAATGCTCTTTGAGTGGATCGCCAATTAACCGATCGACATAATTAAACATCAAAAAGACCGAATATAAAGTCAAAGCCAATGGACCTGACAACAATAATCCCTGAAGAAAATATTTAAAAAGACGCTTCATTTTTTTTTGCGAAAGATACAACTTTTACCTGTTGCAATTCAGGACTAACTTTCTGATCAGTTTAAATAATTGTTAGTAATGCGTTAAACAATACGTGCCTTTTAATTGTATAGGTTCTAAAAACAAAAAAGATGAAACGAGTTGGTATGCTTATCCTAATTGCGATTGCAACGGTTGTAAATGGTCAGGAAAAAGACAAGCTAAAAAAAGATACCGTTATGAAATTCAATGAATTGAATGAATTCGAAAAATTTGTTATTGAGGGAAAAGGAACAGAAAGGCCTTTTACCGGCGCTTATTACAAAAACAACAACGCAGGAACCTATTTGTGCAAAAAATGCAATGCCCCACTCTACCGTTCAGCGGATAAATTTGATGCTCATTGTGGCTGGCCGAGTTTTGATGACGAAATAAAAGGAGCGGTAAAACGCACAAAAGATTTTGATGGTCTCCGGACTGAAATCACCTGCGCGAAATGTGGCGCTCATTTAGGTCATGTTTTTACCGGAGAAGGAATGACACCTAAAAACACACGGCATTGTGTCAATTCAGTTTCCCTGAATTTTATTCCGGAACCTGAAAAATAAAACAAGCCAGTTAATCGTAGAATTGCATCATCGATTAACTGGCTTGCCTGATAGGTGGCCAATTACCAACCACCATTTACTTTTTATCTGCAATCAATTCTATTCCATCCAGATAATAAACCGGAACATAACCTTCCTTGCTTTCAGCCAGTTTTTGGTTCATCGCTGCAAGCTTTTCAGCCTGGCTTATACTATCACGATTCCCGCCAACAACCGAATGCATACCTGGTGCATCTTGTCCCAGCGCATGACCAATATTAGCTGATTCGCCTGCTGCTGCCGATTTTTCCATTTCAGCCAGGTCTTCCTCATCCAGCTGAACTTCCTGTAAAATACCACGAACCTGAATATCGCTACCCATTTGTTCCTGGGAAAATGAACCGATTTTACCGGCCTCGATCCGGATGCTGACATCTTCGGTACTACCCATTACAAAACACCGTGCACCACTTTCTTTACAAACATGGGTTACAGTTCCTTTTACGATCACTTCTTTTCCAACAAGATCTTTCCCCTGAACCTGTAATTCATCTACTGTTAATACGGCCAATTCCTCTTTTTTCTGTTTGGTCTGATTGGTGCATGAGAATAATAAAGCCAAACTTAAGAGCAACAAGAATGATTTTTTCATGGTATGAAGTTTAGTGAATAGAAAATTAGTCGATATAAAATAAAATGACCGCAAGAGGTATTACAATTCCTAAGGCTGTTAGCCAAAGTCCCCGACCTTTTATCCCAAATTTGCCCTTTAATATAAAAAGCCCTGAAATAGCGACAAACAGGATAAGAAGAGCCATAACATCCGACATCCAGATCCAAAGTTGCCCGGTTTGAGCCAGGTGAATTTTGTTAATCTGAAAGAAAAATGGTCGTTTTTTTTAATACTTCAAGTTCAACTTTACCCTGCTCAGGATTATACATGACTGTTCCTCCTTCCACAAATATTTTAACTTCATTGTTCCTGGTAATGAAATGCTTCCGGTAAGCTGCTTCGTAGTTAAACTTCTTCAGCAAGGTATTAATTTCATCTTTTGTATATTCTGTCTGGCTTGTAGATGGAAGAGTCAAATCTTCAGAAACCATTGTGTAGTGAGGGTTCCAATCCGTACGATGATTCAGAGCAATACCTGAAACCGTATAAACGAATGTAATTCCAACCACAAAATAACCAAAATCACGATGAAGTGCCCGTAACGATTTTCGAATATTCATCAAATTCATGTTTACTGATTAAACCCGGATAACTGAAAGAGAAACCGGTAAATAGCACTACTCCAATCATATTATCCGACCAGAATACATATTTATTCAAAACAAACTCAAAATAAAGCTAATTTGACCGAAGAAACAAGGAGTAAAACCAGTCTTTTTTGAAAACTGAAGCTTAAAGTAGTTCATTCCGGATAATCCGGAAAACTTCTTCGTAGCTTGAAGATTCCATCAGTTCGGTACGTATTTTTACAGCGCCTGGAAAGTCGTTGGTGTAGATTTTATAAAACCGTTTCAGAATATTGAGATTCTTTTTCCCTCCCCAGATTCGTTCAAACAACTGAGTATGGATCAGTAATTGCGTGAGTTTTTCTTCTTTTGAAGGAGAAGGATGGAGCGGATTAAAAAACCATGGATTATGAAAGATCCCTCGTCCAATCATAACCCCATCGAGTCCGTATTTTTGAGTAAGTTCTTCCCCCTGAGCAATCGATAATACATCGCCATTACCCAAAAATTTAGTCTCCGGATTTATCTCATCCCGAATTCGGGCACCCTTTGCAATTTCTTCCCAATCTGACAATCCTTCTGACTGCATTTTTTGTGTTCGTCCATGAAGGATAATCGCAGCAGGTTTTGTTTCCAACAGATGAGTAATCCATACCTCCGTATCGTGCGATTTGAGACCTGTACGGGTTTTTATTGAAACCGGCAAATGGGTAGCCTCTTTGGTTGCCAGAATAATTTCCTTTGCGAGTTCGGGTTGATTAATCAGAGCTGAACAACAACCATTTTTGACCACATTTCTCACCGGACAACCCATATTGATATCGAGGCCATCAAAATCGTATTCATCAGTAATTTCGCGGGCAACTTTATGAAACAATTCAGGTTTATTGCCCCATATTTGGGCAATTAGCCTGATATTTTTTCCCTTTAGCACACGTCTTTCTGATTCGCTCACGATCAATCGCTCTCCTACCCTGACTTTACCAAGTGGGTGATTCATCCCGTCAACTGAAGTGAATTCGGTATAGAGGATCTGAAGATATTGCGGATCAGCAAGAGTGGCAACAATTTCACGGAATGATGTATCGGTCACATCTTCCATCGGAGCTAAGGCAAAAATGGGTTTCTGAAGTTTTTCCCAGAAATTTGACATATGATAGTGGTGTTTTTTTGGAATCCCCCTTTTGGATCTGCAAAATTACATTTTTTTTGCCAGCAGAAAACTTTTTCGGTATTGACGGCTGTTTCCAAATGGTCGATCAGATGCTTGTCTTAAGTGAGATTTTTCTGGTTCAGGAGTATTTTTAATCACACGACAATCGTCTGAGCAGCATTTTTCAAATCTATCATGACATTCGGGACATTGAATAAACAACAAGTGACACATTTCATTGGCACAGTTCACATGAACATCGCAGGGCTTGCCACATTGATGACAATGCGAAATAACCTGTCCGTTCACTGATTCGCCCAACCGTTCATCGAATACAAAATTTTTACCAATAAAATTCGATTTCAGGTTAAGTTGCTTAATTCTCCGGGCATATTCCAATATGCCGCCATGCAACTGATTTACATCTGTAAAACCCTGGTGTTTCAGGTACGCACTGGCCTTTTCACAGCGAATTCCACCGGTACAATAAAGTAAAACTTTCCGATCCTTTTGATCAGCAAGCATTTCGGTCACTACTTTTATCTCTTCACGAAAAGTATCTGTTTCCGGACAAATGGCACCTGTAAAATGTCCGATCTCTGATTCATAGTGATTCCGCATATCAACCAAAACATGTTCGCCTGAATCAACTAAAGCGTGAAATTCTTCTGCGCTTAAGTGATGGCCAACATTGGTAACATCAAAAGCAAAATCATCTAGTCCATCAGCAACCAATTTAGGCCGAAGTTTAACAGTGAGCTTATAAAACGATTTCCCGTTGTCTTCAATGGCATATTTAATTGGAATCTGGTTGAAGATGTGATATTTGTTTAGGGTATCGAAAAAAGCCTCCTTATTTGACTCCGGAACACTCATTTGAGCATTAATTCCTTCACGGGCGATGTAGATCCGGCCAAAACAGTTTAATGCAGCCCAATCCTGATAAATCTGATCTCTAAATTCCTGTGGATTATCGATGATGTAATAGCGATAAAATGAAATGGTTTTTCGGATAAAAGGCTCATCCATCAGATTTTCCTTTAGTACCTTGCTATCAATGATGTTGTAAAGACGCATATCTTCAATATTTTGCGGCAAATATAACAAAACATACAGTTATTGCAGATAATTAGATCTTATAATATTGTTTGTGACAATAACACATCGGTAAAAGACAAAGCAGAAAGTCATATGAACATTACTCAGTATCTATTACATCTTCGTTTCAACTTGACAATCTTCTTTCCACCTGACAATATAACTCCCATTCGATCCCATTTTCAAATCCATGAGGAATCAATCCATGAAATTCAGTATGATATTATAAAACATACTCACTAAATAATAATGCTGATATACAGGATATTAGAAAATCAAATAATTCAAAAACAGTCCAACATTAATAAATTCTTAAAAAGAGTTAAAAAGAGTTATAAAATAACTTTTATATTAGCATCATGAAAAACTGTTGAATCCTTTTCTCTTTTAACCAATTTCTATTTTCCGATCGAACTAAACTAATTTTGAAATGAAGGATTATCAGGCTCTGATAATCCTTTTTTATTGCTAGTTAGACTTCCGGTTTCAACTGAATAACAGGTAATCTCTTTGCAAAAAAAAATCAACCGGATTAGTAAATCCGGTTGATTTTTTTTAGAGTATTATGAAAATGGCAGTGAAATGAATAATCTCTTTTGATTTTGCACAAAAGATTGAGGAAAGCGAAAGTGTTTTTTCAAATTTCCTTCAGAAAAGAATAAACAAGTAAACGAATTTAGGAGTTTAAATCGTCAAACTCCAGGTTGGCATAGTCTTTTGTAAAACTAACCTCCTCAAGAACCTTTTCTTCAGAACCTTTTGATTCATCGTCAGTTTGACTTACAAATTCGTCTTGCTGATTTTGATCAATGAAGGTGATTACTTCCTGTAATCCATCATTGAATTTTTCAAAGTCTTCCTTATAAAGAAAAATCTTGTGCTTTTCGAAATGAAAGCTACCATCCTGTTCAAATCGTTTCTTACTTTCAGTAATAGTCAGATAAAACTCGTCTCTTCTCGTTGATTTTACATCGAAAAAATAGGTTCTTTTACCAGCTCTAACAGCTACAGAGTATATTTCTTCCCTGAATTTGCTGTCACTTTCCAATCTGTCCTCATTTTTTTCAAAATCTTCCATCTTGCTCTTTTTAAGTATATTCCATTCTTATTTGATCAAAATTAAATAAAAAAATCGAGAATTATTAAAAAATGTTAACAAACACCCTAACATAAAATAAAACGACACGGATTATTTACCAGTGTAATATTTTAATGCTTCAGGCAAGAAATTTTTGATTGCATCAATCCGATTCTGTTCCAAAGGATGGGTACTTAAAAATTCAGGTATTTTACCAGTCGAATTTGCAGCCATTCGTTCCCAAAAACCGATTGCTTCATTGGGATTGTACCCTGCAATTGACATGAACATAAGCCCAAGCTTATCTCCTTCATATTCCTGCTGGCGTGAATATGGCAACATTACCCCATACTGAGCGCCCAATCCATAAACGGATTGAAAAATAGCTTTTGTTTGCTCAGGTTTGGATTTGATGGCTTCTGTAAGGGCTATTTCGCCAAACTGTACCAACATTTGCTGGCTCATCCGTTCATTTCCATGACGAGCCACTGCGTGTCCGATTTCATGGCCCATAACAACTGCCACACCAGCATCATTTTTTGTCAAGGGCATAATGCCGGTATAAAAAACCACTTTTCCACCAGGCATGCACCAGGCATTGAGTTCTTTATTTTCCACCAGGTTAAACTCCCATTTAAAATCAGCAATCCGGTCTGCATATCCGTTATCCCGAAGATATTTTTCAACCGCCACTGACATTTTTGCACCAACCCGTTTGACAATATCTGTTTGCTCCTTATTGGTTGAAAGTTTATTGTCTTTCAGAAACTGACTGTAGTTCGTCAAACTCATTTCGACCATATTGGACTCAGGCAAAAGACTGACCTGTTTACGGCCAATCAAAGGGACTGTACTGCAGGACTGTGTAAAAATAATGAATGAGAAAAACCCTGCTTTCATTAGATTCCGGCTAAATATATTTTTCATAAACTGTTCTTTTATTCGATTCTAAATATAAATAAAATGAAACAGAAAAGGCGCTGAATCAGCGCCCATCTTTTATTTCAGAAGTGATCTGTTAAGTTCTTTTTTTTGATGCAAGCAATGTATTCAGCAAAAGTGAAACCCTTGTCATCGGACCGACACCTCCCGGTACAGGAGTAATGTACGAACATTTGGGTGCAACTTCATCGAATTTCACATCGCCTTTCAAGCGCCAGCCCGATTTGGTTTCAGTAGCTTTTACCCGGGTAGTTCCAACATCAATAACCACGGCTCCTTCTTTCACCATATTGGCTTTAATAAATTCAGGAGAGCCCAGGGCCGCAATCAAAATATCGGCTTCGGCACAAACTTTTTCAAGGTCTTTGGTTTGACTGTGAGCAACTGTTACCGTGGCATTTACGCTCTTTTGCGACATCAGTATGCTCAATGGACGGCCCACAATATTACTTCGTCCAACAATCACACAATTTTTGCCCGAAGTCGGAATTTGATATCTTTTCAATAATTCGACAATGCCATATGGAGTTGCAGATAAAAATGCTGGCATACCCAAAACCAATCTGCCAATATTTTCAGGATGAAAGCCGTCAACATCTTTGCGGGCATCAATAGCTTCGATAATTTTGGGTTCCGAAATATGTTTGGGTAGAGGCAGCTGCACAATAAAACCATCCAGATCGGCATCATTATTTAACTCATTGATCTTGGCAAGTAATTCTTCTTCAGTCACATCATCGTTGAAACGAAAAAGAGATGACCGAAATCCTACCTCTTCGCAATCTTTGATCTTAAATGCAACGTAAGTTTCGCTGCCCCCGTCATGTCCCACCAAAACCGCGGCCAGATGAGGCGCTCTTTTTCCTGAAGAAATCATAAGTTTTACTTCTTCAGCAATTTCTTTTTTTATTTCATCGGCCGTTTTCTTCCCGTCAATTAAAATCATAGGTAATAGTTTAGCGATTATCTTTTTGGACCGGCATTTCCCATCATGCGGTTCATGTTTTTTCCCTGGGAAACGACACGCATCATTTTACGGGTTTCAGAAAATTGTTTGATTAACCGGTTTACCTCCTGAATATTGGTACCCGAACCGTCAGCAATTCGTTTGCGCCGCGAACCATTCAAGAGATTTGGATCTTCCCTTTCGTTCGGTGTCATCGAATAAATGATAGCTTCAATATGTTTAAACGCATCGTCTTCAATCTGAACATCTTTCAATGCCTTTCCCATTCCAGGGATCATTCCTGCCAGGTCTTTCAGGTTTCCCATTTTTTTGATCTGCTGAATCTGTTTCAGAAAGTCGGAAAAGCTGAACTGATTTTTTGCCAGTTTTTGCTGAAGTTTTCTTGCTTCATCTTCATCAAAATGTTCCTGAGCTTTTTCAACCAGTGAAACGATGTCACCCATACCAAGAATACGGTCGGCCATACGTTCAGGGTGGAAATTATCTAGCGCTTCAAGCTTTTCACCGGTTCCTACAAATTTAATTGGCTTATCGACAATCGAACGGATTGACAAGGCAGCACCACCACGGGTATCACCATCCAGTTTGGTCAATACCACACCGTCAAAATCGAGCCTGTCATTAAATTCCTTTGCCGTATTTACAGCATCCTGCCCGGTCATGGCATCAACAACGAACAAAATTTCATGAGGTTTGACCGCATCTTTAACAGCGCTGATTTCGTTCATCATTTCCTGATCGATAGCTAAACGACCAGCGGTATCGATAATCACCACATCATTGCCCTGCAATTTTGCCTGACGAATAGCTTCCATGGCTATCTTCACCGGATTCCGGTTACCTTCTTCGGTATAAACCGGAACATTGATTTGCTGTCCAAGTATTTTCAACTGTTCGATTGCAGCAGGCCGGTATATATCACAGGCAACAAGCAATGGACGCTTGCCTTTTTTGCTTTTCAGCAATAAAGCCAGTTTTCCTGAAAAGGTTGTTTTTCCGGAGCCTTGAAGTCCTGCGATCAGAATAACGGAAGGGTTTCCTTTTAAATTGATGTCCACAAATTTTCCACCCATCAGTTCAGCCAACTCATCGTGTACGATTTTCACCATTAACTGGCTTGGCTTCAACGAATTTAAAACATCCAGACCAAGAGCCTTTTTCCGGACATTTTCTGTGAAAGACTTGGCTATTTTAAAGTTGACATCGGCATCAAGTAACGCGCGACGCACCTCTTTAAGGGTTTCTGCTACATTAATTTCGGTAATTTTACCCTGACCTTTCAGCAGTTTAAACGACCGTTCCAGCTTTTCATTCAGATTCTCAAACATATCTTTTTATAAGATTTTCAATTTGTATAAAACTCCTGCAAAAATATAAAAATATGCCATAGAGCTCTTCAAACTTAAGATTTAAAAAATATTCTGTTTTTGAGGGTTACCTTTTCCGAATTCCGGGAATAAAAGAGCGTAGTAAGTTCTTTATATCAAAGACTGGCTTATTACAATGCTCTGAATGAACAAAAGAAAAAGACCTTGATAGAGAAACATCAGCATTGTCTTTTAGTCAGAGAAAAAAAGACCCTTTTTTACGAATCGCAATAATGTAGATTATTAGGGAGCCGCCAGGCTCCCTTCTACTTTTTATAGCCGTCATGAGTAACCTTTTTGAAGGGCCAAAAACGGAAATTAATCAGGACTTTATGGTAATTGAAACAAGATCCCTTGTCAGTGGAATACTATCTGACAATCTTAACCGGGTAGGTTTTCGAATTCCAGGCTTCAAATTTGTTGGTCGTTACAATATCCAGCTGCCTTTGTTGGCTATTCCTGAACCAGATAACCGTTGCATCTGTTGGATCTGCCTTCGCTTTTACCCCACCGGAAACGATGATCTGAACTGCGGAACCGTTGGCAACTTCATAGTAGATTGGCTTCAAATCAGCATTTTCAGAAATAGTGAGTTGACTGGATGGCAATGTCACAGAAGGAGCAGTTTCTTCATAAAAAAACTGGGTAACCTGATTGGTTATGGTATCCATGTAATGGTTTAATGTCTTGTAATTATCAAGTTCCGGCTCATGTCCGAGACCTTTAAATGAAACCAACCGGTTTCGGATACCAAGCATCAGAAGCCGGTCATGAATTGACTTTGAACCGTACATCTTATCCATTAGCATCCGGTTAACCAACATTGAATTCTTAAACGGATGATCATATTCATAGGGGACAATCTCATCGGCAGTGCCATGAATCGACAACACAGAAATTTTGTCGTTTTTGTCAATAATGTTGAGATCAGCGACTGCGCCCCACATATTGGCAACCGCTTTAATGGTAAATTTTTCAGTGTATCTGTTTCCTGATTCTTCAATTTTTGAAACTATTCCTTCTTTGTCAGCTTCTTTAATTCGTTCAGGACGTTCATCATTATTCATAAATGCCACATTAATCGATGCCACCGCACCGGCACTGGTTCCACCCACATAAACCTGATTGGGGTCAATTCCGAGTCCTTTAGCATTGTGGGCGAGATACCTAAGCGCTGCATGGGCATCCTGAACTGCGCGGTAACCACTCATTTCAAGATCGCTTGGAAGAAGCTTAAAACCCAGGCGGTAATCGATCGATGCGACAACGTACCCACATTTGGCCAGCGAAGTCGCCAGTGATTGTTCTGCTGCCGACTCTTTGCTTCCTATGTAAAAAGCACCACCATGAATGAGCATGACCAAAGGCCTGTTTTTAAAGACATCGGTTTTAGGATAATAAATATCCAGGTTCAGGTTCATTAATTCAGGATCATTGAAAGATTTGACCAAACCCTTTCCCAACACCTCAATGTAAGGATCGTCGGTATAAGGCGAATTTGTCCATAGTCCTTTTGCCTTGCCATATAACAGGTTACTTTTTACTTCTACCCTGCTGAATATTTCCTTCTGATACCGGTTCGATGGGGATATTTTAACTTCAGGACGAAGAGCAAAACTCAGACTCGTTTTAGGGCGCCAAAAGAAAAATCGTTTCTTTTTATTCATCAGGAACAAAGTTCCGTCGAAAGTAGAGGCATTAAAATGTGAAGCTTTCAATTTCCCCAGATACAAATCGGATTGAAAAAAAAGCTGACTTCCGGTCGTAGTCAGTGAAAAAGAATGACTTTCCTCTACCGCTTTTCCCCTGTTTAATACAAAGTGGCCCTTCAAAATATTCGAATCAGACGCATCAGCTACCAGAATGAATTTATCGCTACCGATTGTTCCGTCGTAAATACCTTCCTTAGGAAAATTATTTTGCGCCACAACACCTGAGCCCATTGCCGCAATGAACAATAAAATCATCAGGAAGGCCTGAATCGTAATTGAATTTTTAGACTTTATCATTTGTGTCTTTCGGTTTGTTCGCTAAAACTGAATAAATGTAAAACATTTGTTAATTGTTATCTGCAAAATAAACTCATTTTACCGGACAGAACAATTTTTTAACCGCAGTTCAACTTTCCCTTATACTTTTTTTTACCTTCAAACCGTTAAATATTTCCGGACAATGAGGTGTTTTTTGTGTCTTATCGGATTTTCTGCAATTTTGGCATTTTATCTCAAAATTCAGCAACCTGCGTTACAGTCTTCTCTCGAAAAAGGCTTTAAAAAAAACAGTTTCGAATATCCTTCAAACTATCCGTTATCAGCTATCGAGAATACAGTATCCGGAATTTTTTATTTGAATGGCAATCAAAAGAATTATCAGCATAAACGACTGAATCCAGTTAAAATTAAAATGATTCATTCAATTATTCATTTGTCAGAAATATCCGGAGCCATACCTTTCATTTTCTGAACAAGAGTACCAGTTTGTTTTTGCTGTATCAATTTTCTCAATCATTGTGGGTGGTATTTTTGTGTTGATTGAAATCACAATATTCATGCCTTCTTTTCTTTTCAGGTGCAGTTGTGAATCCATTGGCTGGTATTCTGTACCATTAAATATTACTTAATTCATACAAAAAACACTATGATAATAGGACAAATTATACCCTTAATTTTCGGAATCAGGACTGAATTTATACTTTTCGCTTTGACTCTTTTAGGAGTTGCCTTATTCCACCGTTATACCCTTTGGGTTGCCTTAATTGGACTAACCTCGATTCTGATATTTAAATTTATTTTTATGCCTGGATTCAATCTTTCGGAACATCTCTTTGGACATGTCGGTTTTGCCGACCAGATTTTGGACAAGGACATGCGTGTTGGCGAATGGAGCACCCTGCTTAACCTGCTTGGACTTCTGATTGGATTTGCCATTCTCTCCAGACATTTTGAAGAGTCCCACGTTCCGGAGTATTTACCCGATTTACTGCCGAACGATTGGAAAGGTCCGCTCGTATTGCTGATCGCTATCTTTGTCCTGTCTTCATTTCTTGACAACATCGCGGCTGCATTAATCGGTGGAACTATTGCACTGGTAGTTTTTAAGCATAAAGTTCACATGGGCTATATTGTTGCCATTGTTGCAGCCAGTAATGCCGGTGGTTCGGGAAGTGTTATCGGCGATACCACTACCACGCTGATGTGGATCGAAGGAGTTCATCCGTTTAATGTTTTTCATGGGTATATTGCCGCGTTTGTGGCCCTTGCATTTTTTTCGGTGTTT
>JAUXUF010000407.1 GCA_030684645.1 Bacteroidota bacterium
TAATCTTATCGGATAATATGGCATAAATCAGTTTTCCCATGTTGTAAGCAATTAATCAGTTATTTACTCTTCAGGAATTGACCTTACATTCTTTAACTGTTCCATGGTTTCTACTGAACTCAGCATCAGTTTCACTCCCAAATACACCAGGTCGATATCTGCCACTGAAATAACCAGGTCTCCGGTAAGGATAACCCCTTTATTCAGCACCCGGTCGAGCAATTCGAGTATGGTGATGTCTTTTGACTGGTCGATGACATTGCTATTATTATTCATTACGGATTTTCTTTAATGTAGATGAAACTAAATGGGGGCCAGGGACCGGTCGTTTCAATGAAGAATCCTGAATGCCCGTCCTTCTTTCTCAATATATCGACAGTATTTTTAAAATCATTCACTGTTGTTTTACTGACAAGAAAAGCGGCATTTAGAATCATCGTATCCTCTCTTCCGGTAAATTCTTTGGGAAGCAGGTTGTTCAGATTGGTTGATACACTCAGGCTTTTAAACTCGTTGTAGTAGTCTTGTCCGTAACTTTTACAGATCCTGTCCATTTCATTTTCAATAAGCTCACTTTTCTTTCTTTTCAGAAGAAACGCCTTTCCGGGCGAACTGGCCATGATTTGTTTTTCCAGTGCAGCAGTTTCCTCGCTTAACTCGTCGATTTGTTCGCTGAGCGATTTCCGGTCGCAGTATATTTTTACCGACCATTCTTCCCTTCCTTCGATATGATTGAAATTTTCGATTAATGAACCGGAATAATCAGTTATGAATTTTTTCAAACTATCTTCGGTATAAAAGATAGTGCCGAATTTGAAAGGGATAACCGTATTCTGACCCATAAGTAAATTAATCACCTCAATATGTTCCCGGGCATTGGGTTCCAGCCATTCAATATCTGATAAATTCCTTTTGAAGTTTTCCTCTGAAAATTCTCCTTCGGAAACATATTTAACGACAACATGAAAATCACCAAACACAAGAGATTTCAGGCCTTTGAGCTTCATGCTTTCATGAAGTACCGGTGGACTGTTCGAAAGGCAATAAACATATATTAAATCGGTTGCCATCAATGCTGGGTTAATTGTTTTTACTGGTCATCACTATCCATTCCTGCAAAGGAGCTCAGTCGTTCGAAGGAGGTAATTTCAAGGTTTTCATCCGTCTTTACGGAATAAAAAAGCCTCACCTGCTTGGCCGGCAAGTTCATTGATTTCAGAAACGAATCGTCTTCATAAACCTCTGCAACGGCGCTCCATGTTTCTTTGTTTTTTTCAATTTTAATGACCGTTACATCATAGCAGTTAATATTCTCTTTCAGGAAATTAACCACCGTTTTTTTTACATCAATTATGTTGCTCATTGCTTACCTCCTTATTTATTTATTTATTTATTTATTTATTTTGTCAGCTCTTATTCTTTCCAATGTTTTCAGCAATTCGTCTTCCCTTTTGTCGTACTCTTCTTCATCAATCTCATCCATCTCAAACTTCAGTTGCAAGGCCATCAGCCTTTCTTTTACAGCTCCTTCGTCAGAGGTTTCTTTCTCAATCACCTCGTTAATCTTCTCAGCAAGAAAAATGATCCCTTTTAGGGGGCCGAACAATATGTCGTCGATTATTAGCATATTAAATTCCTTTCGTATTGATTACCAGGTTAACAAAATTGTACGGAGGTAATGTACCTACGTACTTGAAGGTCATAAACCGGTTGTACTGTTCCGACAGGTCGTTCACCACCTTGTCAAAGGCGGGTTCCGTAGTGTTTTTAATCAGGAATGCGGCGTTGAGTATCATCATTTCTCCGTAATTATCGTTCACCTTCACATCTTCAGCGAGCGGACTTAATGCATCGAGGATCGTATTTTTATAATTTTCCGTCTCCTTTTTAAGCGCTTCGGCAACCATCTCGCCGATTTTCACACGCTGGTAATGGGTTTTATCGGCTGGCAGGTTCATCAGCTTATCGCGCAGAGTCCTGATTTCATCATATTTTTCAATGATACTTTCATAAATAGCGGCTTCCTGTGCAATGACCTTGAGCCCAAGTTCTTTTTTGCCTTCCATCCGGGTAAGCATTTCGTCGAATTTCTGATAATCCTTTTCGATGATTCTCAGGATTCCGGTATCATCGTTATGTTCGGAGATGGTTGAAAACCGCACCGGAAGAACTGTAAATTGTTTCATCACTTCCTCCAATACTTTTTCGTGGGTGATCATGTTTACTCTTCGGGCTTCGTATATGATGATTGGTGAGTCGCTGACAATGGCTGTGATGCCATCGTAATTGATGCCATATACCCGGTCGGCGCGTTTTCCCATACCAATCGGGCCATATTCTATCGGGCCTGAATGCCTGATAATCCCATAAATGTAT
The DNA here is from genome assembly GCA_030684645.1 of Bacteroidota bacterium. GTDB lineage: Bacteria > Bacteroidota > Bacteroidia > Bacteroidales > Prolixibacteraceae > Aquipluma. Next base: position 2,377 of record JAUXUF010000407.1, read on the forward strand.
TTTCCTTCTTTCGGTATTTCCAGTTCGTTGCTCATAAGGGTTGTTTCAAAAATTAGTTTACAATTCCCATTTTTCAGGAAAGATTTTCAGGTCGATGAAATTAAAAATTGGCAATTGGGCGGTATAAACAAAATCGCTCCGGTCATCGTATTTGCTTCCCAAGTCGGCCATAATGTTGTCGAATTCGACTTCCCTGCCACTGTTCACCAGGAATGCGGTATTCATAAACATAGCATCTCCGGTTGTTTTGTTCAGTTTATATTCAAATACTGATCTTTTGAAAGCATCGATAATCTTTTGGGTTTCAGTCTGTTTCTTTATAATCAGCGCCTGCTTCACCAGATTACCCGCGTCAATAATTTTCAGGTTTCGTGTTTCCTTATCGTCAATTTTCTCCAATTCGGATTTTATGTTGTGTAATTCGGCATTCTCCTGATCGATCTCTTTGTAAATATTCCCGATGTTTTTCCAGGTTCCACGTACATTGAGCTCCACTTTGTTTTCGAACTGTTTGAGCAATTCCATAAACTCGCTGTATCTGCGGTTCAGCAGGTTCCTGATTTCGTCGGGAGTGGCTGCGATAGTTCCAAACCGGATGGGAAGTACGCTTTTAAATTCCTTCATCACCGCTTCGATTACCTTTTGGTGTGCCAGCATATTTTCAGGATTGACAACAAATCTGCTGAGCGGATGGTCGCTTACTACCATACACAGGCCATCGAACCCAATGGTAGAGACCTGATCGCCACGCCCGCCAACTCCAATCGGTCCAAGATTGACGTCGTAATCGGATGCTATGATGCAATAAATATATTTTCCGTCGCGCTGCATATTATTCTTTTATTTTAACCAAAATCAAATTTTCAATCAAGTTTTCTTTAGTCAGAGAAATGACATGCTCTTTTGAGGCAAAATTGGCCGCCTCTATATATTCGAGCAAAGTTTGGTAAGCTTTCTTGATCCTATTGAAATGATCAATGCTGCCATTTCCTTGATTTACATCGGGATGAAATTCTTTTGCCTTTTCCTGATAAGCCTTTTTGATTTCAGATTCCGAAGTTGTTTCACTCAGTCCAAGCTCTTTTTTTGCCTGCGATACATGTTCCGGATTCAGTTCTTTGACTTCGATGGTATAAAAACTATAACACGGCAGGGGGCCAACCATTTTGAAGTTCAGCATCCCTTTGTATTCTTCATCGAGCCGGTCGAGTGCCTGTTCAAATTTTTCCTTATTATTCCAGTTGATGAGATAAGCCGAATTGGTGATCATCTGATCGTTCATCACGTCATGCATTTTTATATCTGTGCAGAAAGTAGATAAGGCATTCATGATGTCTAATTCAACAGTTGTATTTTTTTCTTTGAATTTTTCCTCCATCAACATCCCTATTTTAATCTGATCGATTTGTGAAATCGCTACTTCTTTTTTCATAATATTCTCTTTCATTGCAACGATGTCCGGATGACTAGCTACTTCTTTGATGATAGCCGGAAAATCGGCCCAGGTCACTGCAAGATCAATTTCTGTCTGGTGTTCGATTTTGTTGAGTGTATCAACAATTAAATCGTGTCCGTTGGTAAGTATTTTAAAAACCTCTTCCTTCGAGTTCACCATGGTGCCAAGACGCATGGGAATCAGCATATTGAATCCTTTTCCAATCATATCTTCAAGCGTTTTCTGATGATCAACCAGTAAATGACCAAGTGTTTCACGGTCCAGAGAATCAAAAGGCACATTCTTCCTTTCGGAAACGATGGCTGAAATGTTTTGATGGGCAATGGTATAAATCCCTGAATTTTCCAGTGATCTGAACATTTCTGCGCTGTAAAAGTTGGGTATAATTCCGTAGATGTATATTCCTTTAGTTGCCATAGATAGTAGATTTATTTTTTTGTTGCGTTTTGTTTTAACACCAGTTGGATGGCTTCCTCAAAGTGACTTTCAGTAATGATAATATCACCTGCATTTTCAGCAGCCAGATCGCGATTTTTGTCAATAAGTTGCCGGATGGCAAGCATTGCGGCTTTCCGGCAAATAAATTCGATATCTGATCCGGTAAGGCTTTCAGTTTTCTGTGCAAGTTTATTCAGGCTTATTTTTTTGCCAAGGGGTTTTTTACGGGTATGTATTTCGAATATTTTTTCCCTGGTTATAAGGTCTGGTAAGGGTAATTCGAATATCAGGTCGAAACGCCCGCTTCGTAAGAGGGCAGGGTCAATTAAATCGATCCGGTTGGTTGCGGCCAACACAATTACACCTTTCAGGTCTTCAATGCCATCCATTTCGGTAAGGAACTGGCCAATCACCCGTTCAATCACTCCTGAACCTGAGCTATCATTGCTTCGTCTGGGCGTAAGGCTGTCAATTTCGTCCAGAAACAAGATGCAAGGCGATGCCTGTTTAGCCATTCGGAAGAGTTCACGTACTCCTTTTTCTGATTCTCCAATATACCGGCTCAAAATCTGGGGACCTTTCACCGAAATAAAATTAACTCCGCTTTCGCTGGCCAGCGCTTTAGCCAGGTAAGTTTTACCTGTGCCGGGTTTTCCGTGGAGGATAATTCCCTTGGGTGGTTTGGTATCGGCCTTTTTAAACAGGTCGTCATATTTCAGTGGCCATTCCACCGTTTCCTTTAAAGCTTCTTTAATTTCATCGAGGCCGCCAACATCGTCCCATTTCACATCGGGCACCTCAACAAAGACTTCTCTGATGGCCGAAGGTTCCACTTCTTTCATCGCATCCATGAAATTATCCATCGTAACTTCAAGCGACATTAAAAGTTCGTAAGGAATTTCGGCCATCTCGAAATCGATTTGCGGGAGTATTTTCCGTAGCGCGGTCATTGCGGCTTCGCGTGCCAGGGCTTCCAAATCGGCTCCCACAAAACCATGTGTGATCTCTGCGAGCTTTTCCATATCAACATCCATCGACAAAGGAATGCCCCTGGTATGGATTTGTAATATTTCCAATCTGCCCTTTTTATCAGGAATGGAGATTGAAATTTCACGATCGAACCGGCCCGGCCTTCTCAGCGCCGGATCAATTGCGTTAGGGATGTTTGTTGCACCGATCACAATCACTTTCCCACGTGATTCCAAACCGTCCATCAGCGACAAAAGTTGGGCTACAACACGTTTTTCAACTTGTTTTTCGCCGCCCATATCCTCACGCTTTGGCGCAATGGCATCTATTTCGTCAATAAAAATAATGGCTGGTGCATGTTGCTGTGCCTCCTCAAAAATTTTGCGGATGCGACCTTCGCTTTCCCCGTAAAATTTTCCCATAATTTCGGGGCCGGAAATGCTGATGAAATAAGCATCTGTTTCGTGAGCAACTGCTCTGACAATTAGGGTTTTACCTGTTCCTGGGGGGCCATACATAAATACGCCTTTGGGAGCCTGAACACCAAGTCGTTCAAAAATTTCAGGATACTTTAGGGGCAATTCGATCATTTCGCGGATGCGTTGAACCTGTGTTCCCAGTCCGCCAATGTCTTCGTACGAAATTTTGCGTTTACGTTCGCCGTCCTGCTTTACCAGTTCAAGCTGAAAAGTGGTATTGGGGTGAATGAGTACTATGCCTTCGGGACTGGTTCCGGTTATGGTATAATCAACCGAGCGCGATCCAAACAGGTTGGCCCGCACTTTATCGCCTTTTATAACGGGCAATCCATTGATGAGCGACCCAATGTATTTGGCATCATCGGCTTTGAACAGCGAACCTGATTTTGTGTCGGGTTTGAGTCTTATTTTTATCGCCTGGCGGCAACTAGTTATCGCGATCTTTACTTTTTCGTCGATTCCTGCCTGTGTATTTTCCCGGGTAATTCCATCAATCTGAATGATACTCTTATCGCGGTCTTCAGGATAACAAGGCATGATTTTAACAGGTGTTGATCGTTTACCTTCAATTACAATCACATCCCCACTTTCTAAACCAATCAGTTTCATGTCTTTTGGATCGATCCGCGCAATTGCCCGGCCTACATCTTTTACCAAGGCTTCCTTTACACGCAATACTATTTCGTTTTTAATTGTGGTCATGATTTATTAGTTGATTAATTGATCTCCAAATAGATACGTCCTTAATTGAATCAATGATTGTAATCCTTTAATCTCTTCAGCAAACATGGGTACTTCAACCTTGTTAAGCTGGTTGAAAACATCGCTGATCTCTTGAATGTATTTTAATTGTCCGGCCTTTCTGCGTTTACAAAAACTGCAATCTTCAGAGCTCATTACATTGTTTGCGATGATTTGACGTGGAATTATTTCAAACTTACTTAAATCTGCCAGCAACCGGCCTGTTTCGGAAATCGCCATCGATTCGGGAATACAAACCGGTATAAATTCACATTTGGTTTTATCCTTTAAAATGTTCTCGATTCGTTTTACTGTTTTTTTTAAGTTTAATAAAAGTTTATCCACTTCATCAATTTCATACGATCCCGAAAAACTGGTGACCATGTAACGGTATTTCCATCTCATTTTGGAGGCAACTTTTATCCACGCATCCAATAGTTTTGGAGATGAAATTAGTCTTAACGCATGGCCGGTTGGTGCTGTATCAACAATGTATTTATCGTATTGTCCTTCCTCAATGAAATCAATAATTGTTTTAAAACTCATGATTTCATCAATGCCGGGTATTGATAATGTCAGCATGTCTTCAATATCGTCACTGTCAAGGTTCGTAGAGGTTTCCAAAAGTTTTTTAAGTTCGCTTTGGTGTGCAGTTTTGAATGTTGCAAGTGCTTCATCTGCAACTACCTCGATGGCAGAAAGGTTTGAAGTGCCATCAACTTTCACTACTTTATACCCGATTTGCTGGTCAAGGCAATCCGACACTGAATGTGCAGGATCGGTTGATATGAGCAGCGTTTTAAAATTTTCAGACAGAGCAAGGGCAGTGGCAACGGCACAACTGGTTTTTCCAACGCCACCTTTCCCGCCGAAAATGATGAGCTTAAGGTCGCTGTTTTCTAAGCCAGTTAGTGTCATGATATTTATTTTTTCATCCTGATTTCGAGGATGCCATTCGTGAATTTGTGACTTAGATTGGATTTCAACACCTTAGCCGGGAGCAGTAATTCTTTGCGATAAGTCCGGCTAGTGCTCTTTGCTGAGATTTCGAGGATATCTTCCTTTAAATCTATTTTGATGTCGCTTTCATCAATCCCCGGCATTTCGGCAATAACAACAATTTCGTCCTTTTCATTGAAGATATCGGTGATTGGCTCTCGTTCCTCGTCTACCCTGGGGCCTTCTGGTGTTTTCTTGATGTTCCCAAAAGTTTCCACATGTGGAGAGCCACCCACTGCCGTATTAATCGTAAAGCCATAAACACCTTTCATGCCTTTTTTTAGTTGATCAAGATTGATCTCTCCTTCCTTGCTGATTCCACCCTTTTCTTCAAGCTTCCCGGCAAGGTCAACTAGTTTTTCAATGCCTTTGAACAGACCGCCAAGTCCGAAAAGTTCGAATGTGGCTTCGTCTTTTTTGTCTTTTTTCTTATCGTCTTCCATTTTGTAAGATTTTTAGTTTCTGTTGATTAAGATGGGTTGCTGTTGGCTTCCAGTTTTTCCAAACGGGCCACTAAAGTTTCCTGTTGCTGCATCAGCTCTTTTTCGCGGGCTTTGGTTGAGAGGTACGTATCTTCTTGCCACCAGTTGATTCCCATTTCCATGGCTTTGTCAACTGAACAAACAACCAATCTGATTTTTATTGTAAGCAGGTCTATGTCAGCAATTTGTATTTTTATATCACCGGCAATTACGATTCCTTTGTCGAGTACTCTTTCGAGAATATCAGCAAGTCCTGTCGCATTAATTGAATGAGTAGGTTCTGCCATAATACATTGTTTTTTAATAATCTATCGACATTGTTTTCCAATCTTTATTATCATCTTTTTGTGACTTTTCACTCTTTTCTTCCGGTTCAGGAACATGCATCTGTCCTGCTTTTTCATCGTAGTAATCCTGAATCTCTTTCAGCCTGTTTTGAATGAACTCAAGTCTTAGTGAAATTCTGATTTCTTCACTTTTCAACCGGGTTCTTTCTTTTTCGAGCATATACAACTTTATGAAATCTGAATCTTCCTTGTTCGGGATACCAGATTTGGCAACATTTTGCATTGATTTAATGCTCTGAAGTCCTTTTATTGCGCTTGAAATTGGCATAATGTTATTGATTTAATGATTGGTTGACAGTGAGTTCTTTGGCGAAGTCATGTGTATTGCTGTATTAATTCATCAACAATGGTTTTTACCTTTTCCTGATTGGTTTTAGAACCAATCCTGCTTGTTTCGGAGGTGAGGATGTCCTGACAAATTCTTCTGAATTTATCCTTGGATTTCGAGGGTGTAGTTTTTAAAGTGGCCAGTGTTTTTGCAATCATGATTGATCCACGAATCGTTGGGTCAAACTCGGTTTTACCCGATTCGCGCAAGCCTCTAACAATTTTCACTATTATTTCAGTATCTTCTAAAGAGAGTTCAGATTTGGCCATGGTAATCTTCAATTCGGTTTCATAGTCGAAATGATCGAGATCCATGGTGACCATCCGGTCGCGCAGGGCATCCTGTGTCCGGTTAACACCGGCATACTCTTCAGGATTTGAAGTAAAGATGGCACGAAATTCAGGATGTACCTTCATGTAATAATCCTCTTCTTTTGCAGCCGAAGTGCTTAACATCCTTTCCTGAAGGATGGGTAGCAGGATGTTGTTTGCTTCAGGACGTGAGCGTGTGAATTCGTCATATATAAGGGTAAAACCGTTTTTTACTGCGATAGTTAAACGGTTATTCACCCAATGTTTTGACATATTCTCCTCATATTTATGTACCGAATGAATGAACTTGTCGTCCAACTTTTTATAGTTGTATCCCTGCTCGCTACCAATGAGATCGGAAGTTTTATACTCAGCATCGCCATGAATGATAACCACCGGCCTGCCGATTTTACTTGCCAGATGCATGGCTACCGTTGTTTTCCCGGTTCCCGACGGGCCCCTGAAATGTACCGGAAATCCCGCTTTTATGTAGGTGAGGCCCCGGTTGGTAATGTCTTTTATATAGTCTGTTTCTACAAAATTTGACATTGGCCTCAGTTCAAGTACGGTGTTCATTTCATTGTTGTTGTTCATGGTAGATTGGGTTGGTAAATTTTTAATTTAATTTCTGGTAGGGTAATTTCCTTTGTCAATTTATTCCTTTGCCTCCACAACGTGTACATGGTAGGCCATCGCTTGATTTTCCGGTACCTTTGCATTGCGTACATTTCGTATTGCTTTTGTAATGAATATTTCCCTTTCCACCACATACAATACACGGAATTCTGGAACCAAGCGGATTTTTGCCCGTTCCGCCACAAAAAATACATATTCTTAATGGTTGCTCAACTTCCACCTTACCAGTGGCGTTGCAGACCAAACAATGCGATATAGGTGAAAGCAATTCAAAGGGATCTTTTCCTGTTCCGTTGCAAAATGCGCAAGTAATTGTTTTGATCATGGCCTTCATTATTAGGAATAAAAATGATGGAGTTGAAGCAATCTGGAAACAAAATGGAACAGGTCACTTCAACTCCATTTATTTTCGATGGTTATTTTATTGGAAAGTAAATATTGTCCAGTTTCTGAACTTTTCCTTCTTCTAATAAAGCTTTAGCCACAAAACCTAGTTTCATACGTGTTTCACCAAGAGGCTGTTCCATTTCAGAAATCCGCAAACCATTCGGATGTTTGTTGATGAAATCCAGTACCTTTTCTTCCAGTGTCATCGGATTTACTGCTTTTTGCTGGGCTTCTACCGGAGATTCAATCACTGGTTCAACTACGATTTCAGCTTTAACTTCTTTTTTTTCAACTGGTTTTGGTTGTTCAACAATCCCAGTCTTCCTGATTTGTGCAATAGCAACTTGCATTTTGTTCCATTCGGCAGCAGCGCCTTCCCTGTCTTTTGCATAATTACCAAGCATTCCTGAAGTTGCTTTCTGAACTTCCTTTACTTCTTTCTGGATTCCTTTGATGGCCACATGGATTTCCTTCATAACTCCATTGAAGTCGCTAAGTCTTTCAACTTCACCTTTGGCCAGGTCTTTCTGTAGCTTTTGAGCCATCTTTTGATTTTCCTTGCTAATTTCAGCTAATCTTTTCTGAAATCCATGGAGCAACGTTTGGGTATATTGAATCCGTTCTGCCAAATTCTGACTTAGTTCGGCTTTTAGTTCAGCCGACATTTCCTTATGCTCTTTGTCGAATGTTGCGATCATTTCGTTGGTGCTTTTGAAAATCGCAGCAACTTCATCGTTGATATTTTTTATATCGTCGTTGATATCTTTCATAAGGGTATTGAATTCTATCATACGGACTTTTTCGTCCAGCATCCTTTCAGCCCTGTTCTGTACAAAAGTTTGATTCAACTCTTCAGCCATTTGCGACCGGTCGGTTGTAAATTCATTAATAAGGTTAAAGGTAGAAGTTTGAATGGCGACCACTTCCTGCTGAATAGTTGAGATGGTACTGTGAATTCCGGTCATTAAATCTCTATAGGTATTCAGACGCTCTTTTTCACCCTGATTCAGATCTTTCCGGAGCGCTTTGGCATTGGCGTTTAAAATAGCCGCCATTTCTTGATGATCTTTATGAAAACCATCGAGGGTTTTCTGTACATCGGTAACAAGTTCTTCATTTTCTTTGATCCGTTGTTTGAATGAAGCAAGCATTTCGTCACTTAAATTTTTCATTTCAGATGATAGTCCCATTTTCGTTTCTCCTATTGTTTTGTGAATAAATTAGTTTGTGTTTTAGTCGAGTTCTTTTATGAGCTGATCTTTTATTTTTTTGATATCGCGCACATGAATCTGATCGCCTTTACAGAGCAAGTCATTCAGGCTCTCTATCATTCGGTTATGCAATTTCTGAAAATCACTAAAGGTTTTCATCACTGTTTCCTTTCTCGTTTCCTGCAATTCAGAAATTCGGGAAAGTTGAACTTTTACGAGGTTAATTTTTTCGGTGACATCGGGGGATGTAATATCTTTAATACCCAGCAGGCTTGTTTTAAGTGCCTGGACTGTTTCTTTCTGAGCTTCAATAAAACTTAAAAATTGTGTCTCGGCTTCTTTCTCCTTTTCGTCTAATGCGCAAAGGATGCCTGACATCATGGTATTGTAATCTTTTTTGCGGAGTGAACCATTTTTTGCAAGGGTTTCACAAAGTCTGGAATTTAAAAGGTCACGTTCTTTTCTGAGGTCATTTAAGGAACTCTGTACGTTGTCGAACAGGAAGTGACTTGATTCTGTAATGTTCTCTGAGGATTGGAAGGCAGTCTGAATTTTTTGAATCCTGGTTTCGTAAGAGCTGATAATGTTGTCGAAAAATCCGTCGATGTTTAATTCAGGCTGGGTATTCATTGCTTTGAGGTTTGTTTGGTTTTGTTAGGAGATAAAAAGTAATTCCTGGTAACTCATGCTTTTTGTTCCGATCCCGAGTATTCGGGAGGGACGGAAGGATGTTTAGCAAGAATAACTGCTTAACTGTAAAATACCTTATGCGGCTTTAGCAGTTAATCCGATTGCTTCGGCATACTTCAGATAAGTTTCAACAGAAGCGACAACGATTCTTGCTTCGATAGCAAGCAATTCGATACCTACCAATGATACTCTTACCCATGCATCAACTACGACACCTTTGTCAAGGATACGGTCAATAACTTCTACTAAGCTTGATGATCCGATTGTTTTTTCTACTGACATAATTTTGATCTCCTTTTGTTTGTTAATAATGTGCCGTACTTATTAGAGGGACGGCTTACCTCTTTTTGATCTGTGTTAAACTTTGAGTTCCGAAACCCTAGATCTGCCGGGTTCATCGTACTGCCTGTTTAACTCTTGTGCCAGTTGCAAACCAAAGGCTGTGCCGGAAATAAAATTCAGGTCAAAAAAGACATGCTTTGGATAGCTAAATGATTGAAGAAGAAACTCAAAAAAATATATTCTTTTTTTGAGCTGGAATTTTCAGTGGTAGATTATGGTAAAATTAAAAATTTCAGGAATGAAAAAAACGCGTAGATACGTGAAAACGCGTGTAGAAATTTGCACATCACATCATTCCTTTTTTGTCTCAGGCTTCAGAAAGTCCGTTGCCCACTAAATTGCAAACAATGCATCCATAGTTACTTCATTCTGAACGAGTCCGGCGTAACTCTTGCTATTTTTTACTCCATTTGTTGTTACCAAAGTAAGGAATAATGATTTGCGGGTTTTGGTGCGTTCGCGAAAAACAGTCAGCTTACTTTCCAGTTCAAGGGCGTAACTTTTAGTAATCTCAAAATCATTGATAGAGAATTTCATTTCACAAACATTGATACATTTATCCCTCCTGTCGATTAATAAATCGATTTGCGCCCCCTGCCCACCATTTTGCGGATTGCAACGCCAAACAGATGTTTCGGAATACACATTTTCAATGCCCAATGCTTTCTTAATTAATGGTGTGTGTTTCATACATATACCTTCAAAAGCATAACCACTCCAGCTTTTCCATGATGCCTCCGCCGAAAACCTGATCCATGTTCCTGATCCTGCCGACCGGCAGTTTTCAATGAATTTAATATAGAAGTGTGAATATTCGTCGGTTAATTTATAGATGTTGTCTTTTGCCGTTTTATCAAATGGAATATAAGGTGTAATAAAGCCTGATTCTGTGAGCTCTTCCAATATTTTTGTGGTACCACCACCAGAGGTCAGCTTGCAACTTTCAATAATTTCACCTCTGGTGAGCCCTGCTTTTTTTCTGGACAGAGCCCTGATAACTTCTATATGATAACGGGCATTATCAAACAGGGAATGGTACAGGTTTTTGAATTCATCGTTTTAAAGACCGTCTTTTGTAAAACAAATTCTGTCGATTGCCTGAATGGCACTTTCTCCTTTTTCAATCTCTTTCAGATATTGAGGAATTCCACCCATCACCATATAAAGTTGTAATACCTGATATCTGTCAAGATTAATTTTTCTGGACTTTAAAAATAGTTCTGTTTCGCCGACCGTAAAAGGTAAGAGTCTGATTTTCCGTGTTACCCTGTTGTGTAATCCACCCCTGTTATTGATTACTTTCTGTATCATCCATGAGGCAGCGGAACCGCAAATGACAACCACGAGGTTTTTCTGACGTGATGCCCAGGTATTCCAGAAATTTTCAAACGCCTGCATAAAGCCCGAGCGTGGCGTGTTAATCCACGGAAATTCATCAAAGAATACCACCTTTTTTTGTTTCTGAATGATAGGTGTAAGGTAATCGGTCAGTATTTTAAAAGCCTGCATCCAAGTTGCAGGTTTTGCCAGAGGTAAACTTCCTGAAACTTTTGCTAACACTTCACTAAAATTTTCCATCTGCTGGGTAAGGGTTGCATTGTGAATTCCGGAAAATTCAAATATCAATTGTTTCTGAAAAACATTACGAATGAGAAACGTTTTACCAACTCTCCTCCGTCCGTAAACAGCAAGCAGTTCAGCCTCTTCCGATACTAATAATTTTGACAACAGGGCAATTTCCTCAACTCTGCCAATAATATTTTCCATCACAAATTCCTTTTATATCTCGCCAAATGTACGATATAAATTTGTGTTTTGGCAGGGTATAGCTAATTATATTTCGCCAAATGTACTATAAATGTATATGTTTTGGCAGGATATGCCACTCAGATGGTGACTCCAAGTCGACCGCTGAGTATTGAGAAAGAACCTTTTTTTATTATATCAACTGAGCATAAAATCTTTTATTCTGTAAATTCTGGTTAAATTCTTCATCTGTCATTTTAAGAATATCCATTGGTACATGGAATTTTTTTAATGCTTTTATCTCCGTATCCATAGTAATATCGGAACGTTCAAAAATATTTTTATTTTGAAAATTATCGGAAACAATAATTAAATCAATATCACTGTCAGGATTTGATGATCCGGTTAGTTGTGAGCCAAAAAGAGCAATACCACGCAATTTAACTCCCTTTTGTTGAAGCTCAGCTTTAAGAAAAGTGATAATAGATGCTACTGTTTTTTGATCCATTGCTGTAGTTCTTTTGTTTTATTCAAAATTTCCAGTGTTATTTCCTTTGAGTAAAATTTTATTGAAGCCTTAAGCTCTTGTGGGTAACGTGTTGGTAAAGATGCATCGTTTAACTGGAATACAAACCTATAAAGACTTTCGGAAAATTCCAGCTTAATTTCTTCGGCAAGCCAAAGCAGATTATGACTTTTAGGAGCTACTTTATTGTTTCGTTTTACATTTACTGAAATTAATAGAGGCATAAAGATACACCATTTTGTATAACCTTGGTACAATAGAAACACCAACAAGATAGGATGGTATTGTATATTAAACTGAACTTGTTCACTCTTCGCGTCTGTTGATGTTAATATTGTACTTTTTCATTTTCCGGCTGAGGGCATCGCGGTGTATTCCAAGTGCATCGGCCGTAGCTTGTTGATTGTATTTGCAGATTTGCAGCGCTTTCCTGATCATTTTAATCTCATTTAATTTCAGGTTGACTAAATCGTCTTTCGGTACTAATAGCTCAGATTTTTTCGGTTTAACCCGGAAGTCAGCTAATCCAAGAGAATCGCCTTTGCAAAGCATGATGGCCCGTTCAGTCATATTTCTTAATTCCCTGACATTTCCCGGGAAATCATATTTTTGAAGTGCATCATAAACTTCTGGGACAACATGGAGATCAGGTTTGTTTAATTTTGTTGCAAAAACCTCAATAAAGTGATTAACGAGAGGTTTGATATCTTCTGGCCTTTCGCGGAGCGGGGGTATATGTATGTGAAGCGTATTCAGGCGATGAAGTAAGTCGAGCCTGAATTTTTTCTTTTCCACCCGTTCTTCAATGTCATGATTTGTGGCAGAAATGATCCGGAAATCAGTATGGATCAGATTGGTGTCTCCAACCCGGGTGACCACTTTCTCTTCGGTGGCCCGCAGTATTTTCGCCTGCAGATTAAACGGCATGTCAGCGATTTCGTCCAGAAATAAGGTACCATGGTTACACACTTCAAAGTATCCCATTTTATCAGTGAAGGCACCGGTAAACGACCCTTTTTTATGACCAAAAAATTCACTTTCCAAAAGTGTTTCAGTAATGGCACTGCTGTTGACTGCAGAAAAAATATGGTCTTTTCTTGAGCTCGAATAGTGTATAATCCTGGCAATATTCTCTTTTCCTGTTCCACTTTCTCCGGTAATCAGGACGTTGGCTTCGGGATAATTTGCGGCGGTAATTGCTTGTTCAAATACCTCTAGTATCTGCGGACTGACCCCAATGAATTGCCGGTCAATTTTCTTTTCAAGTGTTTTTGATATCAGGGAATTCTTTTCTTCCATATGCTTTAGCTTTCGCTGCATCTGAAGGTATTTCTGGGTACGTTCAAGGGCAATCTGAATGTCGATAAACCGGAATGGTTTGCGCAAATAGTCAAATGCCCCAAGCCGCATGGCTTTAATCACTGTATCCATATCACCATGGGCCGAAATGATGATGACTTCCATGTAAGGGTATTTAATTTTCACATCTTTCAGTATATCAAGGCCATTTGCACCGGGCAACCGCACGTCAAGGATCAGGAGGTCAATTTCATGATCGTTTAATATTTTTCTCCCTTCCGCTACTGTGTTGGCCTCGAATGGCTCAAAGTCTGAATCCAGAAAAAACCCACTTAATTCTTCTGTGAATTGCTTCTCGTCATCAAGGATCAGGATTTTTAGCTTGTCTTTCTTTTCCATTTTTACTTTTTCTTTTGAATATCCAAAACCAGTTTACTTTTTGTCCCATTTACTTTGTCACTTGTAATGTCTATGGTTCCGTTCATTTCTTTAATGATCTGATAGCAAATCGATAACCCAAGCCCGGTTCCCTTTCCTTCATCCTTTGTAGTATAAAAAGGGAGCATGATATTGTGGACATCATCATTATCAATTCCAATCCCATTATCTGTAATTTCAATTATTAAAAATTGATTTTCCTGATAGGTTTTGATTTCCACGATCATTTCACCAAATTCTTCCTGTTTGATTTTCTTTTCGATTACAGCATCTTTGGCATTCGTGAGAAGATTAACGATAACCTGCTCAAATTTATACGTATTGCCAACTATTTGTGGAATATTTTTGTCAAGTTGAAGGTTCAGGTTGATCCCAAGGTATTTGAACTGTTCCATTATCATTGATGTGGCATTCTCGATGCTTGAATTAATATAGAAAGCTGTCAATACAAAATCGTCGTGGCCTCTTGAAAATGCCCTGACATGATCAATGATGTTCCTGATGCGAGTAATATTATCGAATATTTTGTCTGATTTATTTTTAAGGAACTCGATGTTGATCGTTTCGGTTTTGGCAGTCTCAAATAAAATTTTATCCATGACCATAGAAATAATATTTAATGGCTGGTTAATTTCATGTGCAATACCTGAAGCCATTTCTCCAAGATTGGCCATACGGTCGGCATGAAGTTGCTTGGCTTCTACCTTTTTACGCTGTGAAATATCGCGAATGATAATCATGAATGAGATGGGCGTGCCATCCGGCCCCTGTATTAAAGTCGAACTGGTTTCAGCATCAAATACAGATTGGTTTTTCTTTCTCATTTTCAAACCAATATTTTGTGCAAGTCCTTCATTCATTGTCTTTTCAAATATATCTTTTATCTTATTTATTTCATCAGATGGAACAAATCGGTAAAAATCTTTATCTACCAAGTCATCTCTGGTATTGGCACCAAATAATTCAAGTCCGATTTCAGAAACCTCGGTAATGATTCCTTGCAGGTCGATTAATAAAATACCATCGGGTGATGCATTTAACAGGGTTTTGTATTTCTCTTCGCTTACTTTTATAGCCTGCTCTGCCAGCTTGCGCTTGGTAATGTCAACAACATTTATCAGGCATTGTTTGCCATTCGCGACAGCCATACCTTCGATATGCACATATTTTGGTTGATTGCCATCTGGTTGGAGTATTACTTCGCATATTTGTTTGGTTTTTCTTCTAAAAACATCATTGAAAAAAGCATTGAAGACAGGCCGCGTACTATCCGAAACGAAGAAGCTGAAATGACGGTTAATTAAATGTGAACGTTCATTTCCAAGGATACCGGCACCGCTATAGTTCAGATCTTGAATGGTTTGTTCCTTGGTAAGCGTAAAATAGCCTAATGGGGCAAAATCGTATAGTTCAGTATATTTTTCTTCACTCTTTTTAAGGGCATCATTGACTCTGGTCAAATTGTCGGCAGATTTTTTCAGTAGTGTGGCATCTCTGATAACTGTCTGTTTCTGATTGAAAAGGTCAAGAAAAACGTTGATTTTACTTACCAGAATATGTTTATGAATTGGTTTAAAAAGGTAATCGACAGCACCGAAACTATACCCTTTGAACACTTCCATTTCATTGCTGTTGCTGGCGGTCAGAAAAATAACCGGTACTTTATCGAACAATCTATCTTCATTCATCTTCAATGCCAGATCATAGCCGTTCATTCCGGGCATCCGAACATCGATGATGGCCAATGCCAGTTCAAGCCCCCGAGTTTTCTCAAGTGCTTCAGAACCGGAATACGCCATGATCAGGTTAACATCGATGTTCTTAATGATGACCTCAAGGAAAGTCATATTTCCCGGGGTGTCGTCAACAACGAGAAGGTTAGGGAGATGTTTCATGGGGGATTGAATGGTTTTCCGGTCTCTGAGCGAAGCCGAAGTGGGTTCTTTTCTACTGACATTTTTTTATCTCCTATTTTTTAAGTAATATATTTTACAAATATTACTTAAAAATTACAATATGCAATTTATATGTGACATATCTGCAATTATTTTATTCAAAATGTAATTTGAGATCGAGTATCAACAAATTACATTAATGATATGAAAAAGAAAAGCGATAAGTATTTTGAACTTCTTGAGAATATTGCTGCAATAAGGAAAGACAAAGGACTTTCGCAGGATAATATTGCAGATGCAATTGGCATGAAACAAGCCGGATACTCACTTATAGAGAAGGGTGAAAGGGGTTTGGATTATGAGCTTTTATTACAGATTGCAATGGCGCTTGGAGCAAGCGTGACTTATATTATCGACTATAAAAAGCAACAAAAATCAGATCCGGTAGAAGCGATATTGCAAATAAAACTGAATAGCAATACCAAGGATCAAGTTCTTAAATTGGTTTTCGGACAGAATAATATTGATATCCTAAATACAATACTTCGGTAAATTTTAAGCGGCAATTTTGCCGTAATCCAATAGCTCTTTGATATTTTTTTGAGTGTTTGGGTAAAGGCAAACACGCACATAAATCGATCGAGCATCAAAGTGTTGTTATCCATTGTTTTATAATTGGACATTGAGAATGGTTTATCCACTTTACCTTTGGTCACCAATCAGTCTTGTTTTGCCAGATTTACCGCTGTAAGTGCTGCATTTATCAGACCTGTATGTTGCTTGGCATCACGATACAAGAATTCAATCTGGAAGCGGGACTGATAGTATGCGACAATCTTTTCTCCGGTTTGGCTCAAATCTGTTGAAAAGAACAGTTTTCTGGCCATCTCTTTCCCGTGCTTGTAAAAGATTGCTAGTGCCAACTTGATGTCCATCTTGAATGCCTTTGAGTAAACAACTGCCGAATAGATTGTAATTTCTTCGTTAGACAGATCTAATGAGAACTGGTTGGGGTCAAAATTGTTTACATCAACTAAGCCGGAAAACTTCTTGGGGGCACCTCTATTTCCGGTTGGTTCACCTGTAAATCTGTACTTCAATACACTGTCGTCCCTCAGCCTGCTAATCAGATGCATATCCACCGACAGCACTGCTTCAACAAATGGTCTCTTTGCGAAATAGGCATCAGCTAACACATACTTTGAAAACCCTTTGAACTTTTCTGCATTCTCACTCACCAAGCTGGCATAGTAAGTCAGAAGGTTCAACCCTTTTTCTGCCAATTCATCAGATGGTGGGGTTTGCCATGCATTCAAATGAAATGCTGTGTTATTGACAATATCAACTACAGCAAACCCGCATATGTCAAGTCCCCATTTGGCTGCGCCAGCAACACCAGACCAATATCTTCCTCTGCCGTAAGTTGACTTACCAGCTTTAGGAATAAAACTTGGATCCATGGCAATTGCCAATTCAGTAGAGACTGTCTGATCGATCAGGAGTTTGTTGAACGAGAGAAAATCGAACTCTTTCTCAAACTGGTTTCTATAGGTTTGCTCACAAAGAGGACTAAACCGACCGAGTTGCAAGAAATTTATTCTACCTTTGATGCTTAAAATATGCCAAAGAACGCTAATAATAAAGTCTTTGCGGGATTTATTCAGCATTTTGAAAACCTCATTTTATAATGTGCTGATAATTAAACTCTTAACCTTAGGAATCATAATTAAAAAATTACGGAATAATCTTTTAAATTACTGATTTCTAAGGTTTTATCCAAATTATTTTACACTTATTTTTCGTTTATTTTATTGATAAGCAAATATTTATATTAAAAATTACCGAACTATTGATTTAAGGGAGATTCTATAATCTAAATATATGATATTAAGGTATTTATTACTATATTAAGCATCTATAAATCATTAGTACCTTTCTCAAATATTTTCGATGCTTCCTGTTCAGTCTTAATTATCCGGCAGCCACCCAGTATAGCGCCACTTTCAACCAGTTCCTTATCCATTGAAACTTTCATCTTGTACACATCTGACCGTTTGTAATGATATGCCTCTTTTATTCGACAGTAAAACA
>JAUXUF010000408.1 GCA_030684645.1 Bacteroidota bacterium
AATCACTGACCTTCATTCTCGGCGGTTTCGGACTTCCGATCCATAAGGCAGGATGGGTTTCGGGGGCATAGATCAATTGGTGGCTGGCATAATAATGCTGAACTACCAGTTGAGCAGCGAGATAGCCGCTGGATACGATGATCGAATCCTCCGAACGAAATCTTTTCGAAGCTGTTTCCTCTGCAATTGAGAAAATATCAAGTGTAAAATTATTATTCCTCGAAGCTCCGTAATTTACTCCATACCGCTCCATTCCATCAAACACAAGCTTTCTGAACTCCTCATTCCGGGGCATCCCCAAATAAGCTGTGCCTCCAAAAAAGAGGGATGATGTACCTCCCTTATCCATTATCAGCATGGCGGACAGTAGTTTTAGCCGGCAGATCAATATGGCTTATAAGAAAACAGCGTATGTTGGCTTTTCTCATTGCATTAACTGATTTATTTTATTTTTCCACTCGTCTTCAAACACTACCTGAAATTCAAAGTCATGGTCTGGAAATTCGTCAAAGAGTTCTTCCCAAGCCCTTTTTGCTCCAAGTTCGTTGCAAAATGCAAATACATCTTGTTTGTATTTGGTGTCCTCATTTTTTAAGTGAATTCCTTTTGTTTCCAGAACATAAACAGTTCCGTAATCAGCCTCATCCCCCGCCCCCTTCTCTTGTGGAGAAGGGGAGTTGGTTGCTGCAAGAAAGTCAGGATAAATTTTATTACGTTTCCAACCTTGTATATGATAATCCTGTCTGCTCATATTGCGATACCACCACAATAGTTTTTCCTGCTCGTCAAGATAAATAGCAACCGATTTTTCGAGTTCGTTAACATTCTCTTCGGGAACGTAGTCAAACAAAGATTTTTGAATTTGAGAACCATCGTTTCGAGTAAGTTGCTTGTTGCTTTTCACTTTTATTCTTGACGGCAATACAAAACCGCCTTTGTCGGTAATGAGGAAGAAACAAAGTTTCTTTTTCTCAACCATCTGTCTGAAAACTTGTTCTGCTAAACGGTTTCTCTCCTTATCTAAAATCTTTTTCAGTTCTTCAATTACAAAAACAAAATTTGTCGCGACTATTTCACGTTCATATTTTTTCAAAAGTATTTTTATAGCTTTCTCGCCAATCTGAAAACAATGCCAGGGATTAGGAATGATGTCTGTAATTTGTCTTGTTAAAAATACTTCGTCAATTTCTAAAGTCCCTGATTTTTCTGCACCATAAGTCGCTTTTAGTAATTCCTTTTCCTCGCTACTAAGCCCTAAGACAATTTCCTGCTCTTTATTTTTCTTGCTTTGTAACGAAAGGTTTTTTAGCTCTTCAATGTTAATGCTTTCCCAGTCAATTTCGCTTAAAATATCAACTTCAAAATTCATATCACGCCAGCTTTCCTTTTCTTGAATTACAAACCTTGGCAGATAGATTTTCCCTTCAAATTTTTTGAAACCAGTACGATATTTTATTTCTTTGTCTTTTAGCCCACCTGTGTCAGTTCCTCCATCATCGCTTACAATTCTACCCGCAATGTCACCCAATCCTTCATCTTCTAATCCTGATTTTATTTCTTTAACCAAGGAACTTGCATTTTGCCTGAAGGTGTAAACATAACATTCGTCCAATTCTTTGATTTT
>JAUXUF010000003.1 GCA_030684645.1 Bacteroidota bacterium
GTCAGCCTGTTCTTCGTAACCTAACTCGCCAAAAAACAGTAAATACGCGGGATTTATGGCTTTGGTAGCCTTCGCAATATCCCTGGCCAACCTAATGGCTGAAAATTCGGAAAACTTAATAACTTCATCCTTATTATTCCAGTCAATTCCACGTTCTTTCATCTCTTTAACACATATAGGACAAACACACGGAAAAGCGGACAGGCCATCGATGAAAAAACCGGATACCGGATAATGGTGTGCTACTTCCTCTATCATTGCTATAAGATGGTCGTGATACGGACTGTTGTAACACATGGTTCGCACATAAGGAGTGAAACGGGGATCACGGTATTCTCGCCCATCGAAGGACAAAGTAGTCCAATCGCGGTGGAGAACTCCTTCAGTGCTGCTGATGCCACCATGAAAATAGGCAGTCAGGGCAATACCTTTATGTTGACAGGCATCAGCCAGTTTGCCAAAAAGATCATACTTAAGCGATGGATGTTTGATGCCTATTTTAGTGTCGTAATAAGCCATCCCCAGGTTGCATCGCGCATGAAAAGTAAGATAATCAACGCCGCAATTCCTTATTCGATTTGTGAAAGCTTCAACATCAAAATTCGCACCGACATCCGGACATGCCGGCATAGTATGATTGTCATAAAACAGGGCGTACTTCGGCTGATGCATTTTAACCGGATATTTTGACATAATCGCCTTTTCTTGTGCAAATGCCTGGAAAACGGTGGCTATGCAAATTAAAAATATTAAAGTCTTTCTCATTTTTATATAATCTTGAATTATCTTGAATCTTTACCAAATTTATACTTACAACCTGTCATAGAAAAAAGATCTTCCGATGTTTAATTTCTAAAATACTATATTTAACTTATTTTGAATGTCCGATCAGAAAATGACAGAAATTAGTTGCTGTATTTCCTGAAAATATATTTATCAATCCCAGTAATGTGCTTTACTGGAAAATATACAAAACAAAAATGGCAGCCATTTCGATTAAATTCTAATTGACGATCCGGTAACATCCTTCAACATAGTATAGATTTCTAAACTCGCAAAAGAAGGATATGCCAGGTAGTAAAACGATAAAAGTACTAACCTGAAAATTTTGCATGGTTTCGATCGTAAACCAAAAAACAAACCTAACCCAACGGCGAATTAGATTTTAATTGTTTTTTTATTTTATCATCACTTTTTTGGTTATAACTGAATGATTTGCAGTAATCCTGACGATATATAACCCGCTTTGAACTCCTCTTAAGTCCAGCGTTTTAGTAGTGCCACTTATCCTGGTATTGAAAACTATCCTGCCTCTAACATCCATAACTTCTACTCTCCCATCAGTGATGCTTTCTGCGGATAGAATAGTTATTAATCCATTACCCGGGTTTGGATAAACTATGATATCTGTTTGATCATTTAACGTATAGTTTTTCGAAGAAGTCAGCTTGTCGATCTGTGCCATCACTTCCAACCGCCCTTCGTCGGCAAAGATGCCGGGATTTTTAGCGCTCCATCCCATGTCGAGATTCCGGAGCGTGACCGCTTCAAGATTCGTCAGCGTATTCGCAACAATATTTTTAGACAAGGTAGCATTCAACATCTTCAGGTATTCGTAATCCTCGATGCCTTCGCGGAACGCCTCCCAGTGCCTGGTCGAAACCGGACCATTGTCATCCAGATAAACCATGGCAAACGATTTGATGAATGGTGTAGTATATTCATTCCATGGATTTCCGCGCGAATCAGAGTAATTCCAGAAACACGAACCTGTCGCACCCATCTGGAAGGCGTACCATGGCTGCATCCTGAAATAGCTTGGATCAACGTGTTTGTTAGCTGAACACATGTATAACCACAACCCGGTTCCATTTTTTATGCGATCATCAAAAAAACTTCGTATGGTGGTGGGATAAGTCAGCATATCGCTAGCCTTTGGACAGAGTACATCGACCTGGCTCAAGGCGGCGGGCGCGTAGTCCATATTACTCTGTTGATTAAGATTAATCGGATTATTGTACACCTCAACCAGGGTGCTTCCCGACTTGAAAGCTTCGACCCAGTCCTTAAGAATTAGAAATTGTTCAGGAGTACGGGGTTCGTCAACAAAATGCATCTGCACCCGGCCCTTCGAAAGCTTAAGATCCTGAACATGGACATCCCATGCCGTGGCCCATTCTTTCACCGCATGTTTGAAAGCAGAAGTTCCACGTGTAATTCCGGCAAAACTGTTATCAGAAAGCGTGACAGCGCAAAATATCTGGTAGTGTTTCGCGTCAGGCCAGATTCGCAGCCAGTCATCGAAGGCTGAAAAATCCAAGGGTTCTGTAATATGCCCGTTTACGTCAACATCAGAGGCTTTCGGAATGGCAGCCTGCCTACGATCTCCAAAGGCCACATTGACAAAGTGGCTACGCAAGTCGGCAATCACCTTATCTTTGTTTTTCGCATTTATTCCTAAGGAATTCGAGACGGCATAATCCCAAACACCCACACTCAGGGACGTACTGTCAGGAAAACGAGATTGAGAAATCCGCAACGCGAGCGGCAATGAGATTTGAATATCGCCGGCATCGACTTTTATGCTACCTGAATAGTTTGCTGCACCTGTAGTTTTCGGGTTGAAGGTCAGCCATATCTGACGGGTCATGCCTGACGGAACGGTTGTCCTGTAACTTCCTGATAAATATTTAACAGGAGTCAGCGCGTCTGCAGCAACAATTCCTTCACGGGTGTCCACATACTCCACCTGACGCACTTCAACGCAGTCAGGCAATCCTTCCAAACGGAACGAAACATCAAGCGGCGTTTTGCCGGCATTGGTGAGGTTGAAGGCTTCCGAGCGATATTCATTCTGCATCATTTGCAATGACAATGACGGACTTCCCTTATCCGGAGTTTCAAACAGCGAAAGAGGGGCATAACGGTGGCTGTGCCAGACAGTCAACACGGGAAAACCTTCATACTCCAATATTTGCCCAAAGCAAGCGAGTATATTCTTATGAAGGTCGTTGAACGGCACAACAGCGCGGAACCCAACTGCATCTGTCGGGGAGAAGTTATTCGCCTGTGCTGAAAACAGGTCAAGATTATCGGCGACAGACTTTTTTAAATCCGAAGCGATGACCGATGTCGCAAGCCTCTTGCGTATCTGCACGATATCGTTTGCGTAGCGCTTGTAACAACCAATAGAAGTATGATAGCCCGACAAATCACCGTTATATATTGATATTGGCAGTCCGGAATAGGGTTCATTTAGAAAATCAGGAGTTCCTTCATAGACCTCAATTTCATCCATGAAAATAAAAATATCCGGCGTAGTACAAGTAAGAAGCACATATCGTCCGTGTGTCTTAACATTTGTTGTATTGTATGTGAATTTGCTATAGGGGGTTGGGGCTGGTAGCGGCAAATTTGCCATTTGAACAAGATCACCAGCCATATAAAAGTCATTACCGTTGGGACTTGTCATCACAAAAATATCCCTTGGAAAACTCACGCCAGCTGTTCCTGCCGCGGTGCTTACGGCAAATCCGCTGATTGGACGATCCGTCCCCAAATCAATAATAATCGTCACTGAACGACTGTTTTGCCATCCCACCGTGCTTTTCTGAGCCCAAAATGGCTGCCCGGAAGTATATTTGCCGTCGGTGAGTTGAACTTTGTCATCGGCGTCGGTACATAAGACATAGTTTGGTGGAACATTCCATGTGTATGAACGCCCGAGTGCGATGTTGACAGGACTTGCTTCCTGCGATAAATTATCAGCCTTGAGAGACGAGACCCCAACGGCAAACAAAATCACGCAGACGAGAAATAAACTAATTTTTTTCATACTATACCTTAATTATTCTTTCTGAATCTTATTATTCTTTCTGACCTCTGTGTTCCATCCTTATGGTAAAACCGCAGACTTATGTTCAAAAAAAACAACTGCTTCATATCTGAACATAAGCCTGTCGGAGATCTTATGCGTATTGATACCCTGAGTAACCAATACCGCTATGGCACTCCCCACTTATTGGGAGCCGCCGGGGCAGGTGAAGCAGCCTGAGCTTTATTCGGATTACTGAGCAAAATCATCATGGTCGCTGCCGAAACAGCAAAGTACCCGGTCTTTTTGATGGCATCTTTACGTGAGATCTTCTTTTCCTGGAAATTGTCAATTTCTTTCTTTGCAATTTCTTTTATTTTGTTTTTCATATCTTGTTTTTTTTGAGGTTTTGTAATAAAAACTATTCATTAACAGCTAATTTAAACCTTTGCACCTTTTGGTTATCCTTTACTGATAACAGGTAGATTCCGGTTTTGAGATTAGGTGTCCGAATCACGTTCGAGCTACCTTCTTCCATGGTTTTAACCAGTATAACCCTTCCCTGAATATCGTAAAGTGTTGCAACCGCGTTTTTGCTGACCTCTCCGTTTACACGGATTTCAGTATTCCGGATGGCATAAGCGCTTAAGTTTCCGGCAGATAAATCCGGATTTATTCCGGTAGTCAGCGATGAAGTATGGATCTGAAACCGGTCGGCAACTGATGAATTGGCCTGAAGCGTGACGGTATAAGTATTCTTCGACAGGTCGGTAAACGTTTTGCTGACTTTGTCTTCCAGTATTACTTTACACTCCGTTGGCAAATCTGATAATTTCGCCGAGAAAACCACTTCGCCGCCCGTTTTGAAATCAACGCCAACCGGGATGACCATCGAGCTGTAACTATCGGGCAACGCCTGGATGGCAAACGGGATACCGTTATCTTCCACCAACCTGGAATAAACAATCAGATCAGAAACTCCCTTGAACAAACCTGCATCGTAAGTTGGGTCCAGGCCTTTGGTCATGGCGCTGTTAAAGGCGATAACCGTTTCGCTTGACCGGCTGCCAACTTTGGTTGCCAGTTTAATGGTCGGCCATGGAATCTCAGCGGATTTTAAGGCCAGTGCGCCATTGTGAATCTGCATCGCGGGGGTATAACTGACAGAAGTAGCTAACGTATTCATTTTAACAAAGAATGCCTGTCCCTGCTGAACTTCAAATGCCGGTGATGCATTACTATACGTTGTATAGGTCTGGCTGGGATCGTTGTCCAGTTTTTCCCAAACATAAATAGCGCCATAGTTGGGATCAATATTAGCTGCATCTGTCACATTTGTTTGTAAAAATTTAGCGGTACTGCTACTATTCGAATTGATACCGATAGCAGAGGTATAGGGATTGCCGATGCAGTTCCATAAGTCAGCGGTGAGGCCAGTTACCAGAGCTGATCCTGCCTGAACCGAACCGGTAAACGCAAGGGCGGCATCGGATGCATCAACACGCATCGAGAATCCTTTACTTGCGGTTAAACTTCCATTACTTAATCCATCGGTGAAAAAGGCGTTCCAATTATTTAATGAAGGATCATAATCCATCATCCCCCTGTCGCTGCCGAGGGTTGGAATATTGGTATTTGCTGTAAGGAAGGCAGCAACCGTTTGCCCCGTGACAGGCGCCGAAACCATGTGCCATGCGCCAGCGGTCATCCAGCGTTGTGCCGTAGCCTGACCTGAAACAGAACCTGCAATCAATGAACCTGTGCCGTTGGCATCGCTTTGAAATACCAGACCTGCTGTGGCATTGTTGGTGAGAGCGCCAGTCACTGTAAGCGCCTTCCCCGGGGCGATGGTCAAGGCTGCGCCCGATGCGATCGTAAGGGTTTTGCAAACAGCGGGTGTGGCAGAAGCCTGGTTGATAACCGGTTTATTCGCCGTGGACGGGATAACAACATCGTCTGTTGAAAGAGGAACCGTTGCCGGACTCCAGTTCGATGCTGTATTCCAATCGGTACTTGTGCCGCCTGTCCAGCTTGTGACTGAAGGCGACAATTCATAAGCTCCAACGTCTGGAATTCCTGTTCGAGCGATATTGCGTTGATCCACAGTGGGTGCACCAGTCGTATATCCGGCATCGATTGCCACACTACCTGCACCCAAAGACAAAGTATTGGTGG
>JAUXUF010000005.1 GCA_030684645.1 Bacteroidota bacterium
GTGCCTATTGTGATGGTGGCATTGCAACCTGATAAAGCGCTCGATTATGCCAATGCAAGTACTTACATGCAATTATATAACGATGATATTTGCTCTTTAACTGAATTTGCTGGTGTAGCGGTGAGAATGGGGAAAAAAGTTCCTGAAATGATTATTGGAACCTTGCATGATGACCCGGACTCAGAAATTGAAATTGAAGAATATTGCCGGATTGCTAAAGTATTGCATGATGTGAAAACCGTGCGGATTGGGCATATTGGCCACCCGATAGAAGCCATGCTTGATATGCATACAGATGCCACGATGGTGACTGCTCATTTTGGATGCCATATTATTCAATGTGAAGCCCATGAAATCGTAGAACAATATAAAAAGGTAAGTGATAATGAAATTAAAGCCGCAAGTGATCGAATTCTTGACTTTTTTGATACACCCGATCCTGTTTCAGATCCGATTTCTGAAAAACTAAAGGATGAAGATTTGGCCGTTGCTGCCAGAGTAACAATCGCCCTTGAAAAATTTGTCGATGAAAAGCAATTGGATGGTTTAGCTTATTATTATGAAGCAGAGGATAACAGTACTACCAGACTGGTCATGTCTAACCTGACTGTAGGGAATTCACTGTTAACCGGTTCGGGATTTCCAATGTGCGGCGAATCAGATATCAAAACCTGCATGGCCATGCTGATTATGGATCGATTAAATATTGGGGGTAGTTTTGCCGAGTTTCATCCGGTCGATTTTAAGGATGATTTTGTATTGGTTGGTCATGATGGACCCCATAATATTGCCATTGCCGAAGGGAGACCTGTATTACGAAGCCTGAAAAAATATCATGGCAAACCAGGATTTGGCGCCGGTGTAGAATTCAAAATAAAGGAAGGGCCAATTACTATATTAAGTATCAGCTCAACCTATGATGGAAAATTTAAATTTGTTATTGCAGAAGGGGAATCTGTAAAAGGGCCAATTCCTGCAACAGGAAATACAAATACGCGTGGCTTTTTTAATAAGGACGTGCGGATTTTTCTACGCCGATGGACCAAAGAGGGACCTACACACCATTTTGCGCTTGGCGTTGGACATCATGCCGCTACGATTCAGAAAATTGCCAATTATCTTGGTATAGAGTCTGTGATTATTGACTAAGTGACATGTGTATATGGTTTGCATAATTTTCTGATTTTTTCAGGCGAGTCTTAAGACTCTTAATCATTTAATAATCCGTAGACACGCTTCGCTTAAGTCTACGGACAGTAGGGTATTTCCGGCAAGAAATCGCGTTCCATTTCAAATTACAAATAGCCGGAAGATACCTCCTCCGGCAAGGTTTATTTTAGCCGGGGCTGTTTTTCATCGGGACGGGCAGCCCGGCAAAAGGACCATTTGCCATTTCAAATAAACCCGGGTGGCAGCTGTAGCTTTTTGCCAGGCAGATTTTTATCTAACAAAGTAATTTATGGGCAAAAACTACTGCAGAACACGGGGCTTTCGCGACCGAAGAATCACAGACCTTGCTTTCTAAAACAAAAGAAATTCAGTCAATCTAATTAGTCTCACAAGATTTTATATCGAACTCAGGTTTATTAAATCTAAAATAGATACCTCAATCCTTAAGCGTGATAGGGTGCCAAAGAAAAAATAGCTTAAATAATGACATTCGGCGCGCGCTAGCCCTGTGCTAGCAAGAATTATTTATAAACTTAATAAATCAAAGCTACGAGTGTATTTCAGTGTCAGGCTCCGGGTATCTAAGAGATCAAGCAAATCTTTATCTTTTACAATATTGACTACGACAAACAAACCATTATTTGCATTTTGAAGCCATCCAAATCTTGCATTTACAGAAGTAATTCTTGACCTGTTGTTATATTGAACTAAACTCTGAACAAACATTCGTGGGGTAAAAGAGTAAGCCAAACGATTTCCAAGTACAATAGCTTTCAATTTCCCATTTGGCAGATTTAATATATTGTGATTTACAATGACGGATGAATTCAACTTATCTCCAACTCTGGCTTTTACAGTTGCCGTTGTCGCTATTCTATCTCCTCCAAAATATCCTCCTACAATAGTTCGGGCATTCAATGAAACTGCTTTGTTTTGATTTGTCATCAGGACCAGTTGCATTTCATTATGCTTGTATGTTGATTTTGGCACTAAGACCCCGGATAAATTAAAATCCTGTATAACACCTTCTGTCGTATAATTTATTCCTGTATGAATTTCAAGGCCGCTTTTCCAAACCCAGTGATTGTCAATATGGAGGTATCCTGTAACTAAATTTCCTTTAAAATCTGCATATTGTCTATAGGAGATATGAGGCCTGAGTTCTAATAGATTTAACAAATTATCCGGCCTCCACCTGTGCTGGACAAAAAATTCAGGTTTCCTGAAAGCACTCCTTTGAAGAAAACCTACTTCCGGGTTAAATCCTTCACCTAATTCAGTATAAGCAGCCCTAAGTTCCCATCTTTCCCAATTATAACTAAACTGAATTTTATATGAATGATCAGAATCGGTAATTCCAGGTGTTGCACTTTTAGCTAAAAAACCGGTGATTTGTGCCTTTTGGCCCAGACCCCATTTCCCATCTACCGCCATGACGTGATTGTAATCATCATTGCGTTCTCCCAGTCCTGTCCTATTTATAAATGCTGCTCCAATTGAAGATCTGTTTTTTGGAAAATCGTGGTTTACTCTAGCCATGTTATAGCTATTCTTATCTATGCCCAGGCTTTGGACATCGTCTGTAAACATGCTTAATAATCCCACATTAGTTTGCCCTATTTTACCTGATACTCGTCCTCCTCCTGTGATAGGTATAATATTCCCATTCTCACTGATACCAATCTTACGACTAAAAAATAAATCTACTTCCCCTGGACTGCCAACTGTAAATTGACCTGCATTTTCCAGAAAAAATGGCCTCTTTTCCGGGAAAAATAAGTTGAATCGGTCCAAATTAACCTGCTCATCATCTACTTCAACCTGAGCAAAATCAGTATTGTAGGTTAAGTCAACCGTCAAACTAGGGGTTACACTATATTTCAAATCCATTCCGGCCTCAAAATTTGTGTCAGTTTTATCAGGTACTATAGATTTATTGTTGACCACCTGAGTAAGTGCGTATGGAAATATTTTGAAATTGCCGGGATTTTTGAGGTTTAATCCGTTCAATTTACCTGCCATAGACAATCTTTTCAGATCAAAACCTATTGGAATTGTTGCCCAGTAAGCAGTTTCAGTAGTTTTGCTAATGTTCCTTTCAAAATTGATACCCCAAACCAGGTTTTCACCTGCTGTAAATCTCAGAGAACGCAATGGAATAGCAAACTCTGCACTCCATCCGTAATCACCAATATGGGTCTTGACATCCCAGTCAGCATCCCAGTTTAAGTTTATACCACCAATTACACCTCCCTGCTGGCGATTAGTATTATTACTGCCTTTTCCTTCATTATCAATTTGAGCATCGTATTCCATGCCATCTGCATTGGTCCCGAATAAAAATCCATTTTGAGTATCGTTATAGGTGTCGAGGATAAATAGAAAACTATCATCATCTGTCAAATCAGCATCTCTTCTTGAGTCAGAAACAACAATTGCCTTCGGATTACTATCGTAGCAGATAGCTGCCACATAAAACATTTTATCTGTATAAGCTATTCTTATTACTGTCTTTTCGGAAGCAGGAGACCCGATATTTGGTTTGATTTGCGTTAAATCACCAATGGGCTCTATACTTTCCCAAAATGAATCGCCTATTATTTTGCCGTCAACAATCGGGTTATCATTAGTTAATTTGGCTTGAACAGTAGGTCGGTTCGTAATTTGTGTTTGGGTTCGGTTTTCCTGAGCTTCAACATAAAATGAAAAAATCATCATTATTGATATTATCCATGGAGATTTACGCTGAATAGTCATGTCTGAAAAAGAATTTTGTTTTATAATGGAGCTAATTTAGTTTTATATTATTCAATGTGAGGCACATGAAATCGTTGAACAATATAAAAAGGTAAGCGATAGCGAAATAAAAGCATCAAGAGAACGAATCCCTGACTTTTTTGATCACCGGATCCCGTTTCAGATCCGATATCTGAAAAGTATAAAGAGGAGGATTTGGCTGATGCAGCCAGAGTAAC
>JAUXUF010000006.1 GCA_030684645.1 Bacteroidota bacterium
CGTTTCGTACTGATGCAAGCCCCATTTCCGGCTTCGGCATAATACGTTTTGGTGCCTGCCGAACTGAGTACCGGCGTGTTAACCTGATTTCCGCCCGTCGCCGCATCGTACCAGGTAATGGTGATCCCGGGAACCGGTACTATCGCCGCATTGGCATCCAGGGCCTGGACCGGAATCGTTTCACATCCTGCCAGGTCTCCCGTGCTCACCGGCGCCGTTGGAATATCCGGGGCCTTTATCTTTACCTGGCTTAACTCAACGATACAATCTTTCACGTAACTCGCATCGCGAATCTGAACCGGATAGGTTCCCGGGGCCAGGTTAGTGAACGACCATGTTTTATTCGGGCTCCTGATCCAATTCCCACCATCGATCCGGACTTCATAAATTTTCGACCCTCCGCCCGGTTCGGTGACCGTGATGCCCCCCTGGCTGGCGCCCGTACAAGAAAGCTGCGTAAATTCAACCTTGGCATTGAGCGGCTCCGGATCTATGACCACCACTACATTGGAATTCGAGATATTTCCGCTGCCCAGGTCCGTTACCGTATATTGATACGTACCGGCACTAACCTGTAAGTCCACCCATTGACCAAAAGGTGTAGCGGTATTCATTAACCGGTAGGGGCCGGTCCCCCCGGAGGCGGTAACCCGCACTGTAGCCTGACCGCCCGGGCAAGGGACCGGCCCGATGATTTGAGCCGTAACCGGGAACGCTGTGGGTTCGGTAACCTCAAAGGTAACCGGTGGCTTGGTGGTACACCCCTGCGAATCGGTGACCACTAACCGGTATATGCCCGCACGTAAATTGGCCGCAGTGGCGGTGCCCTGCCTCAGCGGATCGTCCCACAAGTAGCTGTAGGCAGGTGTTCCCCCGGTTACCGTGGCAGTCAGGCTGGTGCGACCTCCGGTAATGGTAATGGGTGGTCCCTGGCTAATTGCAGCAACCAGCTGTTCGGGTTGTTCAATGTTTCGGGCGCCCAGAGAAACACTGTTCGTCGGAGTGTTGGCATCCCGGATCATTAACTTGTACCCGCCATGGGTAAGCTTGGTGAAGGCTCCGGTATCCTGCCATGTTTTCCCGCCATCAATACTATACTGGTACGCCCCTGAGCCTCCATTTGCATTGCTGATGGTCAGCGTTCCCGAGTTGTCGCCAAAACAAAGGACATCCACCGAGCTGACACTGGCCGTAAAAGATTGCCCGGTCAACACATCGGTCTTGGGTAAGATCACCGCACAGCCGGGGAAATTTGCATCCCGGAGCCACAGCTGGTAAGCGCCCGGGGCCAGGTTGTCAAAAACAGATGCCTGCTGCCAGTCCGTTCCGTTAATGCTGTACTGGTAAAGGCCCGAACCTCCGGTGGCATTGCTGATGGTAATGACCCCATCGCCCTTGCCCGGAAAACTCTCGCCACTTGCACTTATCACCCCATCAAGTTTGGGAACCTCTGTTATTACTGTTGTTCCCAATATCGATTGACTGGCCGGGGTGGTCGCATCACGAATCATCACCTGATAATTCCCGGCCGTTAGCCCGTCGAAAAGACCTGTTGGCTGCCAGTTCGCTCCCCCATCATGACTGTATTGATAACTGCCCGAACCTCCCGTTGCATTGCTGATGGTCAGCGTTCCGTCATTGCCTCCAAAACAGTTCACATTGGTTTGGGTAATCCCGGCATTGAGCGATTCACCCTTGAGGATCTCAACAGTTGGCAGTTTAAGCATACAGCCAATGGCTGCAGCATCACGAAGGTAAAGATCGTAAAGGCCAGGCTTCAGATTATTAAATATACTGCCAGCTTGCCAGGTGGCGCCGTCCAGGCTGTACTCATAAACTCCGGAACCGCCCGACGCGGCGCTCAGGGTAACCGTTCCATCGGCTGCCCCTGAGTAGGTTTCCCTGGTCGAAATCGTTGTCGCTGAAAGAACTGCCGGTTCAGTAATCGTTTGAATACCTAAAGGAACCTTGTTCGCCGGCGCTAAAGCGTCACGAACAGAAACCGTATAATCGCCTGCTTTCAAACCTGTAAATATTCCGGAAGGCTGCCACGTTGCCTCTCCATCGATGCTATACCCGTAGGTGCCCGATCCCCCAACGGGATTACTGATGCTCAACAGGCCATCGTTGCCGCCAAAACAACTGACCCCGGTGGTGGTGATCACCGCTGTAAGTGCGCCACCCTTCAAAATCTGAACCGGGCCCAGGTCACGCACACAGCCATTCACATCACGCATCCAAACCTCATAAACCCCTGAACCCAGGCCGGTAAAGCTTTCTGGCGCCTGCCAGCTATTGTTGTCCAGCCTGTATTGATAGCCGCCCATTCCACCTTGCGGATTGCTCAGCGTGATCGTTCCATCGCCCGCGCCGGCAAAGGTCTCGTTCCCCGACAAGACCAAAGCGGTCAGCAGCGCCGGTTCAGCGATCGTCTGCAAGGCAAGGTTGACAAAACATCCCAGGGCATTGGCGTCGCGAACCTGAACCGTATAGGTCCCTGCACTCAAACCGGTAAAGACATTACCGGCCACCCAGGTCGTGGCGTTGATGCCGTACTGGTAATTCCCAGACCCTCCCGTCACATTGGTAACGGTTATGGTTCCGTCAGCCGAGCCAAAGCAGCTCTGACCGGTCTTCTGAACCGTGGCCGTAATATCGGATGCTGTTGGATTGATCGTGACCCTAAAGCTGGTTTCGCTGCTACACCCGAGCGCTGCATTGGAAGTATCGTAAATCCAGACCTGCTGCGAGGTGGTAACCGGACCGGTAATCAGCTTTCCGCCCATGAGCTGGCTGTTGTCGTAATACCCCTGGCTGCCACTCAGGTTCAGCCCTTCGATGGCCGGCAACTCGTAGCTGCTGCAGGCAATCACATCGTTGGGTGTAACCAGATGAGGGGTGTGGTTGATGGTCACCTCGAAGCTGGCCTCATCACTGCAATTCGGAATGGTGCCCGTCTGGTCGTAAATCCAAACCCTCTGGCTTGAGGTGATCGGACCCGTTATCAGCTTGCCCCCCGACGACTGTAGATTGTCGTAATACCCCTGGTGACCACTCAGGTTAATGCCAAAAATGAACGGCAATGAGTAATTGTCACAGGAGAAAACATTGGGTTGAATGGCCAATTTAGGTATTCCTGATACCGTTACTGTTCCAGCCAACACTTCGCCGGTACAATTTGTCTGGTGTTCCTGAATTTCAACTTTAAAGGTTCCTTCCTTGGACCAATTGATATCGATATTATTGATCATCGAACCCTGCATCACACCGTCAATTTTCCAGGTAAAAGTAGAACCCGGTAAGCCATCAACCCAATAGCCACGCGTGGTTCCAACACATACCTGATCGGGCATAGTCAACTGTGCCAACACCGGGAAGGTGACCGAAAGCAGAAGTACCAGCAGGATTATTTGCCGAAACCGTTTATACATACATTTTGGATATTTCAGATCCATTCTTCAAATCCCAATAGAAGTACAAATACAAAACAAAAATGAAAATCATTTCACCAGTGGTGAGTTAGTATTGTTTAGGTATTTGGGCTTATCATTTATTAAAAACCTGATTGGCGCCTCCCATAAAAAACGGGCGAATCCGGCACCCTTGATTGCCGGTCAGCCAAAAAGTCATAGATCCTACCTCAACAGCCAAGTGGGAAGCTGGAGGTAGGATTCTGATTTGGGTTATTCAATAATTCATGATTTTAAGCGTATGGCTTAATCATGCCAGATTGTATCAGTTGTTGGTTTTGGATTAACAACAATATTCTTTGAATCGATTGCCTTGCAGCCTGTTGCAGCTATTGTTTCCTCAACACTTACAGTTCCACTCGTAATAACAAGTGTCGGATTCCATGTCACTGTAATTTCTCTAGCGCCCTGGCCTGTAATTGTTCCACCTGAAACTGTCCAGAAAAAACTATTACCTGAATCTGGGGTACTATACGTTTCAATATTTCCACCGCAAATAGGATCAATGCCTGTAATTGCGGGAGTTGGCAACGGATTAACAGTAATGGTAACCACATTACTTGTTGGCACCACACCGCAAGTCTGTACTCCAGTAGCAGTAGTAATTACCTGATAAGAAGTAGTTGCTGTCAGTGCAGAAGGAGCATAAGATGATCCGGTTGCACCACCGATATTTGTCCATGTTAAACCATCCGGGCTACTTTGCCATTGGTAAGTATAAGTTCCATTACCACCTGTTGGCAATGTTGGCATAGTCAGTGGATCAGGAGTTGCACCATAGCAAATTGTTTGAGCTGATGCAATTGCCGGAGCTATCGCCTGTGAAAGTAAAGTAATGGTAACCACGTTACTTGTAGGTACCACACCGCAAGTCTGTACTCCGGTTGCAGTAGCAATTACCTGATAAGAAGTAGTTGCTGTCAGTGCAGAAGGAGCATAAGATATTCCGGTTGCACCACCGATATTTGTCCATGTTGATCCATCCGGGCTACCCTGCCATTGGTAGGTATAGGTCCCATTACCACCTGTGGGCAATGTTGGCATAGTCAGTGGATCAGGAGTTGCACCGTAACAAATCGTTTGAGCCGATGCAATTGCTGGAGCTGTCAGCTGTGGTAGTATGGTAACCACAATAGAAACTGTTACCAGACAGCTTGTACCATTTGTCTCGGTAAGCTCCAATTTCGCTGTTCCAGCGGATGTCCAATTGATACTTATCAAATTGGGCGTCGCTCCATTTGCAATGGTACCATTACCGCCGGCAATTGAAGTAATTGTCCAACCATAGGTTGTATCCGATGTAAGGTTAACACCATAGTTTTTGATCTCTCCAAAACAAACAGTATGATCTCCTTTTTCAGGCAGGCCAACCGGCCCCTGTGCCATTGACCCAATTCCATTGATAACAAGCAAATATATCAGGGCCAGTCCTTTTAGAATTTGATTTTTTGATTTCATTGTGTTTTCGTTTTTATGTTGATTGTAAAATTCTTTATTTCCTATTGTTGAACCGGAAAAGGCCGGGTGAGGCATTAATCTCCCAATATCCTTCTCGCCAACATATCCCCTAGAGAGTTCTAAATGAGATATCCAGTGCAGCAATTGTCTGATCAGCTTGGTTAACCGGTTGTTTGGTTTCATCTTATTTTCTTTTATCGATTTATTTTTTATTCTTTTATTCCCATTTAGTAAAACTGCAGTTGACGATGCAGGCATTAACTGATCAATATTCTTCTCGCCAACAATCCCTGAGAGTATTAAATGAGACATCCAGTGAAGCAGTTGCATGATCATGTTTGTTAATCGGTTATTTGGTTTCGAGGTTCTTTGATTGTTTTTCATAGTCATATATTATTTAGTCGTGATAGATTAAAGTTGTTGTTGGCAAAGGGTTGACAGTTATTGTTACTGACGCATTGGGCTGACTGCAGGCAGCTCCTCCAGTTATTTTAATTCTGTAATAAAAAATACCTGCTGCATTAGTTGAAGGAGAATAGGTTGTAGAAGTAGCACCGGTAATATTGATCCATGAATCTGCCCCATTCGGACTAGTTTGCCAATGAAAAATGTTGCTTCCGGTACCTCCGGAAACAACTGCCGTTAATAATAAACTCTCATTCTGGCATACTGCTGTTCTACCTGAAATCGACACAGTCGGATCTGGAACTATGTTGATGACTTTCTGATCAGTTGGCTGGCTGTTATCACAATCATCGGTAACCATGCAATTGTATCTGTAAGTTCCTGCTGTTAGAAGATTTTGAGGATCATAAGAAGACGAATCTGTCCCAACCGGATTACCATTTACATACCATTGATAGGAATATGAACCAGAGCCACCAGACGTTGCAGGAGAATTGATTTCTAGTTTTGGAGGATTATAATTTATACATGCTTTTACAGAATCTGTATTATGCGCACCAGGCATTAACTCAGGGAAAAGTATAAGTTGTGCATTATTTGAGGTTATCTCTGCGCACGAGTTGGTTATCAAAACATTATACCAAGTGGCATCGGAAGCAGAAACGGATGGAATAGTATAAGAAGAGGAATTGGCACCCGGGATATTCGTAATTTGTTTCCTCCATTGATAGGTTGGAGTGGAAGTGCCAGTTACTGCAACACTGAACGTTACTGAACTACCAGAACACACTGTTTGGCTGGATGGGTTTAGGAAAATGGTTGGCAAGTCTTCAGCAACAACAGAAATATTCTCAGAATTTCTGATTGTATCGCCATTTACGATAGTTGAAGCGGTTAAAGTAAAAACATAAGTACCCGGAACCGTTAAGGACACTGATGGAGACTGAATTGTATCGGATGGACTAAAAGTTACCGGAGTTTGGCACGACCATCTGAAAGTAGGCGGTTCACCCGTTGTTCCCGAAAAACCACCAGTAAGGTAAGTAGTATTCCCTGAACAGATTAATAGCGTTGAGGCTGAAGAAATCGCATTAAAAGTACCACCGGCCTCCATAATTTGGTCAAACGTAAAAGTACTTCCAGGTACTCCATTGCAATTACCATATACATAATCTCCAATTTTAATGGTATTATTATTCGTACAACTGCCACGTAAGCCACCCGAGAAGACAGATAAAACAGCATTGGCCGGAAGAATCAGGGTTGATTTATCCAAAAAATAAACCGTACCACCAGAAGAAATACTAAGTTGTGTTGTTTTGATT
The DNA here is from genome assembly GCA_030684645.1 of Bacteroidota bacterium. Classification (GTDB taxonomy): domain Bacteria; phylum Bacteroidota; class Bacteroidia; order Bacteroidales; family Prolixibacteraceae; genus Aquipluma. The sequence continues at coordinate 6,659 of JAUXUF010000006.1, forward strand.
TCAAAGTTGACATTTGTATCAATTTTTCCTGTCAAATCAAGTCTTCCATAAACAGTTAGCGTACCAATTGCCAAAATTGAAATACCTGTATCGGGTATAGTTACAATATGTCCAGGCTGAATGGTTACAGCATAAGAACCAGCATTTTGTCCCGGATAAGTTACAGCAGTAGTCCAGATTGATCCGTCCCAAGTTTGCCAACTGCTTGCCGTTTCCCAATTCATAGTGACTGAATTGGACTGATAATCTCCCAGTACTTGTCCAAAAGTGGAAACACTGCAAAAAACAACAATTAAAAACCCAAGCAACAAACAAGTTTTCAGAACCAGTTTGTTCAGGAATAAAGTCGAACCTAAAAGCGTATTGGAACAACTTGTAATTAATGATTCAGAAAAAAGTGGAAAAGGAAAAACACCTGATTTTAAATATCGAAAATGAGAATTGGCCCTTTTGGATTTACAGCAAAAAAAATCGGAATCGGTTTTATTTTCAAAGGAATCAAGTGCTTTCGATATTAAAAATGCAGGTTGCCCAATTGCCGGAGCAAAGTTCAATCTGAAGATTGGTGAAATTGATCTGGTGAAGTTTTTGAAAGTTGCAGTGAGATATGCCAATAAAACAGAATCATTATTTCGCAGGCTAAAATGAGCTTTCACTCCTGATACCATAGAAATAACAAGACCTATTAAACCAGCTATCCTCTTTCTGAAAAAATACATATATCAATTTCAAATCCAATTCATTCAAGCTTTTCAAACAGCGATGGCCATGCATATCAATCGTTTAGATGACAGTGCATTCAGGATATTCTCAAATACCTGCTCTTTCAAAGCATTCTTAAAATCCTTGATTATTTGACTTTTCTGAGGGCTGTTACTACCGGCAATCCATTTTTCTCAGGGGAGTCAACCAATTGAAGAAGAGAGCATCTTCGATTATGGATCAAAATCTCAACCATTCGGAATTGTCGAAATTTTATATTCTTTTTCCTTCAGAAATAAACTGCCGGTAGAATAACCATAATCCTTATCTTTTCATGTTTCCTGAAATTCCCGAAAGTGAGAATCGACATTGCTACAAACAGATTTTCACATTCAGGAATTTTCAACTATTCTCTCAATCTAATCTTAAATTTAAGCTTGAATAATCAGTAAATCAATAGGTGATTTCCGCCATTATCCGCCTCATGTCCGATATATTTTCCTGTATCCTGCCACTGAAGAATTGACTCATTATGCAATAAAAAACATGATGTTGACTCATTTTCGACTGGATTTTTAAACTTTGACCTTTTGCTGTTAATCCGCAAAAACATACTGAATTCCAGAACCAATCTTAAACTATTGATAAGAACCACTTTTTTTATCAGGAAAATAAGTTGACTTTTATCTTTCGATATTCAACCGATCTAACGAATCATAAAACATCAACCATGGCATCAAACAGAAGGGATTTTCTCCGGAATACTTTACTGGGTACCGGAATGCTGGCAACAGGGCTTGCCGGTCAGGCTGCAGTGATAAGCAATGAATCAGGTTCAGCAAAAAACGACAGAAAACACCAACAGCAATTCAACATGAGCGGTTATGCCGCACCGAAACTGGATAAGGTTCGCATTGGTTTTGTTGGCTTGGGCATGCGCGGCCCGGGTGCTGTTGAACGGATGTCGTACATCGAAGGCGTTGAAATTGTGGCTTTGTGCGATCAATATGAAGACCGCGTTGAAAAGTGTCAGAAGACACTCGAAAAACAGGGACTTCCAAGGGCCAGATCATACTCGGGCAGCAAAGATGCATGGAAACAAATGTGCGAAAATCCGGATATCGACCTCATTTACATCACTACTCCATGGGGCTGGCATACGCCAATGGCTGTTTATGCCATGGAACACGGCAAACATGCGGCTACTGAAGTTCCGGCAGCCATTACCATCGACCAATGCTGGCAACTGGTTGAAACTTCGGAACGAACCCGCAAGCATTGTATGATGTTGGAGAACTGTTGCTACGATTTCTTCGAATTATTAACCCTGAACATGGCCCGACAGGGTTTCTTTGGCGACATTGTACATGGAGAAGGCGCTTACATCCACAACCTGCGCGATCTGAATTTCAGTAAAACCGGTTATGCCGAAATGTGGCGTTTGAAAGAAAACCAGCATCGCAACGGAAACCTCTACCCTACCCACGGCCTGGGCCCGATTTGTCAGGTCATGAACATCAACCGGGGCGATCGGATGGAATACCTGACATCCATGTCATCCAACGATTTCCAGATGGCGACCATAGCGAAAGAACTGGCTTCAAAAGATAGCTTCTTTAACGAATTTGCAACCGATCACTACCGCGGAAATATGAATACGACCACTGTCCGCACAGCCAACGGGCGTACCATCATGATTCAGCACGATGTAACCAGTACACGGCCATACTCCCGAATTCACCTGGTGAGCGGAACCAAAGGAGTTGCCAGCAAATATCCTGATCCCCGGGTTGCGACCAGCCACGAATGGTCTAATCCTGAAGAAATGAAGAAACTGGAAGAACAATACACACCTGAAATTGTGAAACGAATTGGCCAAATGGCCAAAAAAGTTGGCGGTCATGGTGGTATGGACTTTATGATGGACTGGCGGCTGATTGATTGTTTGCGCAACGGACTTCCACTTGATCAGAATGTTTATGATGCAGCTTTGTGGAGCGCCATCGCCCCGCTCAGCGAAAAATCGGTTGCCAACCGCTCCAACTCGGTTGATGTGCCAGACTTTACCAACGGAGCGTGGAAGACCAATGCACCTGTTGAACTGACCCTGAAGGGCGGAGGCACCACTGGAGTTAAAGAATTGAAGAAAGCTGACTCAGAGAAACAACTAAAGATATAATAAAAAAAAACCTGGCAGGTTTCAGGACCTGTCAGGTTTTTTTTGCTCACAATCAAATTCTATTTTGCACTTCTGACTTTTCCGGAACCGGCTATCGATTGATCAATCAAAGGTCTGCCTTTGTAAGTCACGTTCCCCGAGCCAGCCAGACGAACATATAAATTGTTATTGGCCTGAACGACCACATTGCCAGAGCCGGAAACTTTAATGGCCACATCATCGGCGCTGAAGTCCAATCCTTTGAAATTTCCACTGCCAGAGATATTCACACTCAAATCCTGTGCAGCCTTTGTCCCGGCCAAAACAATGTTTCCGGAGCCGGAAATGGCAGTTTTTACCTGGTCAGCTGAAAGATCTGAAAGCTTGATATTTCCGCTACCACTTACCGCCATATCCATGACTTTGGTATTAATCTGGTTTTCGGCTATAATATCGCCAGATCCGGAAACTGCCAAGCCATTAATTTCCGGAGTGGTAATATGAATGGTTATATCACCCGGCTGAAAAGTACTCCAAAAAAAGTTTTTGTTGGGGAAACGGATAATCAGTTTTCCGTCTTTGACTTCGGTAATTATTTCTTCGAGCGTGGAAGGTTTGGCTACAATTTCAAGGTTTTGTTTTTCGCCTTGTTCGAGGTACACCTTGGCGCCAATCCGTAATGAAATTTCGGTAAACGGATCTACCTTCCGCGTTTGTTCTTCTGCCTGAACTTGAATGCAAGTCAGTATAAAAGCGATTAAAATGACTGCTGTTGCTAATTTCGTTTTCATTGATTTACTATTTTGATGATAAATTGTTTTCTCTGATTAAACGCAAGTATAGACGCCAAATTATTCTGGAAGTTGCAAATTGCAGAAAAAAAACTCCGCCAATCGATATTTTTTCACCACAGATAGCACAGATTTTCACAGAAAAAAAATAATCTGTGTGAATCTGTGCTATCTGCGGTTTATTTCCTTCTAAGGTCGGCCTTACTCCTCGTCCAGATCAAATAAACCTTCGGGAATACTTAATTCTATTTCGCGCAATTCTTCATCCATGCGGACAATCAAATCTTCATTTAGCGGAACGAGTGCTTCTTTGCCACGATAGTCAACCGAAAGCAGAATGTTCCCGGCAAAATCCTTTACCTCGTTAATCTCACCGATCAGTCCGAGATCCTCATCGTATAACTGATATCCTACCAATGCATTCGGACTCATTTCATCTTCAAATTCGATGACATCATTTTGATCAACAAATACCGACAAACCGCAAAGTTCTTTGGCCTTCTTATCCGAGTCAATCCACTCCAGCTGGGTAATTACCGATTCGCCTGATTTAAAGCGCAAACCTTCGTCTGTTATAAAATAGGGAACAAGCAAATTGTCGATTTCCAGAAAAAGAGGCGGATACTCTTCAAGGGTTTCGTAATATTCTTCATCAAACCGGATGACCAGTTCGCCATGTATTCCGTGAGGCTTCTGAACATAGCCAACTTTGACACAATTGTTTTTCGGTATTGTTTCCATCATGGTAAAAATAGAAAAAAGCGACAGATTTCTCTATCGCTTTTATAAGTTGTCTGCTTTAAACCGAAATCTAAAACAGGATTCGCCTAATTCTTATCCTTCAGTTTCTTCAGGAGCAGCTTCTTCAGCTACTTCTTCTTCAACAACGGGAGCAGGTGCAGGTGCAGATGCGGCTCTTGCAGCGGCGGCTTCAGCATTGCGTTTGGCAATGGCATTAGCGCGTTCTGCATTCTTTTTAGCTTCCATCGCGAGCTGAGCTGTACGAGAAGTTTCTGAACTGGTAACCAAACCATCTTTTTTAGCCTGAACCTTATTCGCTTTTTCGGCCACCCAGGCCTCAAAACGGGTTTCAGCTTCTTCAGCAGTGAAAGCGCCTTTGGCGACACCACCTAAAAGATGTTTTTTGTACATGACTCCTTTGTAAGATAAAATAGCTCTTACTGTATCGGTAGGTTGAGCGCCATTGTTAAGCCAGGTTAAGGCTTTATCAAAATCGAGATCAATAGTAGCAGGATTTGTGTTTGGATTATAAGATCCAATCCTTTCAATATTACTACCATCCCGTGGTGCCCTGCTATCAGCTATCACAATGTGATAGTAAGCATACCTTTTGCGCCCGTTGCGCTGCAATCTGATTTTTGCTGGCATTTTGCTTAATTTTTAATGATAAACAGTTAATAAAAAATTTGTGGCGCAAAGGTAAAACATTAATCCTGAATTCAAAATCAGGTCTGAAATAAAAAATGCTAATGGTTGAGACTCATTCTCAGTCCGAAAATAATCTGAATATCTGAATGTTCCCGTGCCTGCCTGCTGTCCAGACAGTCCTTAGAACCTAATTTTCGCTTCGCGGATTTGCACTAAGTTCCAATTCGCCACGCGAATTTCCGGTTGATCGATTCATTCCTTTTATGCCGCCACCTTGGAAATTGTTTGAAGCGACATTCCCGTTTCATCATTTTATCTACTTTTACTACCCTGTTGATCGATTTACAAAATGGTTAAGAAACTTATAATTATGACATTGTTCTTCATTTCAGCTCTTACTCTGAGAGCTGACTTCAGAACAAATGTGCATTTCATCTCACGGCGCGAAGGTTTATCAAATGGTGCAGTGAATACCATCGTAAAAGATGCGGAAGGGTATGTTTGGTTTGGAACCTGGAATGGACTTAACCGTTACGACGGCAGCAATATGGTTACTTACCTGCCAGGGAATAATTCAAATTCGATTCACAATCATGTTATCCGCGAACTGTATCCCACTGCATCAGGTCCCATTTGGATACTTACCAATAAAGGTGTCGGATTGTACGATAATATCCACGACCGGTTTACTTCTTATTTTACCCGGGAATCGGAACAGATCAACTATGAAGATGACATTACAATTTGTCACTCAGACAGCTATGGTACACTGGCATCGGTATTCGGGAGTGGTATCTTCAGATTTGATAGTATAACCAGGCAATTCAGTAAAATTAGCTTTGACAAAGCTTCGGAACCGGCCTCTCTCCGCATTAAGCGAATCCATCTGGTGGATAACCGTGCCTATTGCATTACTGCGGATGGTAATTTGTTTAGCATGTCTGGTAATCATCTTCAGGACGTTCTGAAGCTGCCATTAACCGGGATCATGTCTTCAGCCATTTCAGTAGTGATTAACCAACGCCCATTCCTGATGATTACCCAAAGGGCCGGGGCTACTCTAATGGTTGATCTGGAAGCCAGGGTGGTTCAGCAACTCAGTATTCCCGACGATGTTATTACTTCGTTCTCGCTTTCAAAGGTAAAAGACCGGCTCTGGATTGGCACTGAAAAGGGGAAAATCTACAGTTTCAATCTGCGGACCCGTAATTTCGAAATATTCAACATCCTTTCAGGTTTGTTTATAGTCAATCCGATTGTTACCAGGATATTAAGCATCTACGAATCGGAAACTGGTATTCTATGGATAGGAACTGATGGAAACGGGGTTTATACCCTGAAACTCATGCAGTTTCCGAATAAGAGCCTGTCGTCGGATCAGTTGGCGTACCCCATTGTCAGAAGCATTTTAGTCACCCGTAAAGGTGATGTTCTGATAGGTACCAAGGGTGGAGGAATAGACGTTTTTGATGCCAATGGAAATCATATCAGGGGAATTTCGGTCAGAAATGGATTAAGCAACAGTTCGGTACTTTCGTTCCACGAATGTGATGATGGTTGTATCTGGGTTGGTACCGATGGCAAAGGCATTGACATTATTTCGCCGGATTATAAAACGATCCGCAATTTTCCGCGTGATTTTAAAAATCCCAATCCGGTAAACTTTGCGTCCGTGTACCGCATACTTGAAGACAGCGATCACCGAATCTACCTTGGCACCAGTGGTTATGGTGTTATCCGAATCGATTTGGATCAAAAAGGCGGTTCATTTCCAACAAATTGCGAACAACTCATACTCGATAAAAGTATTGTTGCACCTGAGCAGCAAAAACAAATAGTTTACAGCCTGGCAGAAGAAAAACCAGGAATCATTTGGATCGGCACCAGAGGACTGGGGGTTTTCCGTTATAACACGATTACCAAAAGAGTAATCGCACAGTTTACGACAAGAACTCACCCGAATCTGATTCGGAATGACGATATCCTTTGTCTGTTTTCTGAACAAAACCGTCCTGTTTGGGTGGGCAGCAGCAATGGCATTTTCGATTTGTTACCCATATCTGCCGATTCGGTAAAGGCAGCAGGACTAAATATTCAGTCTGACCTTTCCAATACCAGCATTCATGCCATGCAGCAGGACAAACTGCAGAATCTTTGGGTTACTACCAACCAGGGACTTTCATTGATTGACAGCAACAGGAAAAATGTCAGGAGTTTCGATGTGAATGATGGATTGATCAATATTGAATACAGCGATGGCGCATCGTTTTTTGATGAAAAAACCGGCAGGCTTTATGTTGGTGGCACCATGGGCGTCGATATCATCCAAACTGATCAGATTGAATTTTCTTCTTATTTTCCACCTGTCGCAATTAATCAGCTTTTAATCAGGAACCTTCCCATAGAACCAGGAGCTGACGGTGTGCTCACGAGTCGAATCAACCATCAGAAAAAACTGGACCTGAAATACAATCAGAACTCCATCACTTTTGATGTTTCACCTCTGGCTTACTGGGGAAAGGAACGTCACCGGATTTCGTACAGGCTGACAAATTTTGACAACGAATGGATTATCAAGCCGCAGAATCAGCCCATTAGTTTCTCCAATCTTCCCGCTGGTAAATACGTGCTGCAGATACGCGCCAGCGATGAAAATGGCAACTGGCCAAAGGATATCCGGGAAATAGAGATAATCATTAAATCGCCGCTCTGGTTAACAAAATGGGCTATTGCAGGCTATATTCTGCTGCTCATCGTAATTCAGTTGTTGATATTCGCTGGTTACCGCAAACGTGCAACCCGTAGAAAAGAAGCTGCATTACAGGAATTCAAAATGAAAAAGGAAGACGAATTACACAACTATAAGATTGAGTTCTTTACCAACGTGGCTCATGAGTTTCGCACACCGCTTACAATTATCACCTCGCATATTCACGCGTTGCTGGAAGATAACCGAAATACGCCCGAAAATCCGCGTCTTCTGAAAGTTTACAACAACAGCATTAAAATTCAGAAACTGGTATTGGAAATTATGCAGTTCCGAAAGCTGGAAAAGGGGAAAGAACCTTTAAATATCCAGCTGACCAAACCGGTTGAACTGATCCATGAAGTTGTTTCTGATTTCGAATTGTTTGCACAACAAAGGAATATCAGTTGTGAAGTCATTGCTGGCGATCCTGAACTTGTTTTCAAGACCGATGCGGATAAGTTTCAGCGAATTGTAACCAATTTGATATCGAACGCCATCAAATACAATAACCCGGGAGGATTTGTCAAAGTTTATGTCAAATCAGATCAATCAGCATTGATTGTTGAAATCGAAGACAATGGAGTGGGAATAAAACCGGAGTATTTTCAGAAAGTTTTCGAGCCTTTCGGCATTTCTTCCGTCATGCGGAAAGAAAGTTTTCCGGGATTCCGGTCTACCGGTCTCGGTCTGGCTGTTACAAGAGGACTTGTGGAACTACTGGAAGGAACTATTAATTTTGAAAGCAGTCCCGGCGAAGGAACAAAGTTTACCTGCATTTTTCCCGATGTCCATCAGTTAAGTCCATCTGGCTTGCTGGATGAATCTGCTGATGAATTCACTGAAATCAGTTTCATCGATGAATGCATTCCTGACAAATTGATCGGAAATCCGGAATTATCAACCGGCAAACCGACCATCCTGCTGGTTGACGATGATCCTGAAATCCTGGTTTTATTAAGAGACTTTCTTCAGGCTGAT
>JAUXUF010000015.1 GCA_030684645.1 Bacteroidota bacterium
CCATGGCTTGATAGTTTAAAAGTTAATACTAGTTATATAACTAGATGTAAATCTAATGAAAAAAGCAATCAGAATAAACCAATTGCTTCATTTTTTTAAGGATATTTGTTCGATTATCTAGTCAAATGCCAAACTCAAGACTCCCTTCCCTTTGGGGGAAGGGTTGGGGATGAGGCTTTTAATTCCCCATTTCAGAAAGAAAAAGGATTCGCATGAGCCGGATATCATCCTCGGAGTATTCATCTTCGCCCAATTCTTTAAGCGCAGATTCAATGCTGTCGTCCTGGGCTTCCCTGAAATATTCAAAAACTTCTTCCTGATGGTCTTCGTCAAGGACTTCGTTAAGGTAATAATCAATGTTTATTTTCGTGCCGGAGTTTACAATGGTCTCGATTTCAGAAATTAAATCTTTCATGTCGATGCCTATCGAATGGGCAATGTCTTTCAGCGAAATCTTTCGGTCGATGCTTTGAATGATGCCTACTTTTATCTTCGATTTGTTGGCGACACTTTTAACAACCAGGTCCTGAGGGCGGTCTATCTCATTTTCTTCCACATATGCATGAATCAGCTCAACAAAATCCTTTCCGTACCGTTTTGCTTTGCCTTCGCCAACACCTTGAATGTATTTCAGTTCGTCAATGGTAATTGGGTATTGCAGAGCCATGTCAGACAATGAAGGATCCTGGAAAATAACAAATGGGGGCAGTTTCAGTTTCTTCGAAATGTCCTTTCGCAAGTCCTTCAGCATAGCAAACAATTCCGGATCACCGGCTCCACTGGCCAGCGCTGCAGCTTCATTGGCTTCTTCTTCAATGGCATCGTAATTGTGGTTGCGCACCAGCAGGAAATCATAAGGGTCTTTCAGAAAATCGTACCCTTTTTTGGCCATTTTTAGTAACCCGTAGTTTTCGATATCTTTAGTGATCAGGCCTGCAATAATACTTTGCCTGAATACCGCATTCCAAAATTTTTCACCATGATCGTTACCCGAACCAAAAGCTTCGAGTTCGTAATGGCGGAAAGATTTTACTGCTGCGGTTCTATTCCCGACCAAAATATCCGACAAGTGTTCAGCTTTGTAATTTTCCTGAACTTCGATAATAGCCTTTAATGCACGGCAGATTTCATCTTTGGCTTCAATCTGTTCTTTCGGATTAATACAATTGTCACAGTTTCCGCAGGGTTCCTCCAATTTCTCTCCGAAATAATTCAGGAGAATAATGCGCCGGCAAATGGCCGATTCAGCATACGATGCCGTGTCGAGCAGCAACTGCCGTCCGATTTCCTGCTCAGCAACTGGTTTGCCTTGCATGAATTTCTCTAATTTCCGGATGTCTTTGGCTGAGTAAAGTGTGATGCAATTTCCTTCACCGCCATCTCTTCCGGCACGACCTGTTTCCTGGTAATACCCTTCAAGGCTTTTGGGGATATCATAGTGGATTACAAAACGTACATCGGGCTTGTCAATTCCCATTCCGAAAGCAATTGTAGCTACAATTACATCCACTTCTTCCATCAGAAATTTATCCTGATTTCCGGATCGGGTTGCCGAGTCCATTCCGGCATGATAAGGCAATGCCTTGATGTTATTTACCACAAGTGTTTGAGTCAGTTCCTCCACTCTTTTCCGGCTCAGACAGTAAATAATGCCTGACTTACCCTCATTTTCCTTGATAAATTTGATGATCTGGGATTCGGGTTTCGACTTCGGTTTTACTTCGTAGTAGAGATTTGGCCGGTTGAACGATGCTTTAAAAACATTGGCATCGAGCATGCCCAGTGTTTTCTGTATGTCGTGTTGGACCTTTGCTGTTGCAGTGGCTGTCAGTGCAATAAGTGGCGCTGGTCCGATTTCGGATACAATGGGTTTAATACGCCGGTATTCGGGCCTGAAATCATGGCCCCACTCCGAGATGCAATGTGCTTCATCGATGGCGTAAAAGGAAATCTTTATGTTTTTTAAAAAATCGATATTATCTTCTTTCGTCAAACTTTCAGGAGCGACATAAAGCAGTTTGGTTTTTCCACTGGTTACGTCATCGCGCACCTTCTGTGCAGCTGCCTTGGTAAGCGAAGAATTTAGAAAGTGAGCTATGCCATCTTCAGTGCCAAAACTCCGGATCGAATCAACCTGATTCTTCATTAAAGCAATCAATGGAGAAATAATGATGGCTGTACCATCCATGATAAGTGCCGGTAATTGGTAACACAATGATTTCCCTCCTCCCGTAGGCATTAATACAAAAGTATCATTGCCAGTCATCACACTTTTGATCACTTCTTCCTGTTGGCCTTTAAAACGATCAAATCCAAAATATTTCTGGAGTTGTTCAGTCAATTTGTAATCTATTCCCATAAAAAAAAGACCGTTTTACAGATCAAAAAATTAAATACTTAATTTGTATAAGTATCCCGAAGATATATAAAAAATCAATTAAAATACAATCAGCCTGATGGAATTTAACTTCTTCATGCCCTTTTTTAAGTAAAATTAAGATATGACCCTCCGCTTAAAATGGGAATATAAACTATATTTGTACGAATTTTTTTAAACCAAGCAGATCTATTATTTCCTGAAACATGGCTGAAGAAACCAACCGAGAAGAGCAATCAACAAAGAAAAAAAAGAAGGCAGAACCAAAGGCGGAAATGTCCTTTCTTGATCATCTGGAAGCCTTAAGATGGCATATTATTAAGTCGGCGCTTGCTGTTTGTATTTTTGCCGTACTCGCATTTATTTACAGCGATTTTATTTTCGATTCCATCATATTTGCTCCAAAATATCCGGAATTCTGGACTAACCGCATGTTGGCGAATATTGCTGACTTTATGGGAATGCCATCATTACGGATTAATACAAAAGAGTTGCAGTTAATCAGTATCGATATGTCGGGGCAGTTTATGGTTTCAGTCTGGACATCCATTATTGCTGGTTTTATTGTCGCTTCGCCATATGTAATTTATCAGTTCTGGAGTTTTATTAGTCCTGCGCTTTACGAAAAGGAAAGACGTCATGCTTCAGGCGCGGTTATAATCATGTCCATCCTTTTTTTGCTGGGTATTCTGTTCGGATATTTTCTAATCGTACCCTTTTCACTCGATTTTTTAGGATCATACAGTATCAGTAAATCAGTTGTCAACCAGATTAATATCCTTTCATACATTAGTACGGTTACATCGATTGTAATTGCCGGCGGAATAGCATTTGAATTACCCATAGTGGCCTACTTCTTAAGTAAAATAGGATTGTTAACCCCAAAATTTTTACGGAAATACAGGAAACATTCTTATGTTGTTTTGCTGATTGTGGCTGCGATAATCACACCGCCCGATGTACTTAGTCAAACCTTGGTATGCATTCCGCTGATTGCTCTTTACGAAGCGAGTATCTTTATCTCAAAATTCGTAGAGATCGCCCATTTACGGAAACTGGATGAAATTTAATCAGTCGGTTATACTACTTCAATATGAAACTCAGAGCCGAAAATATTCTCAAGAAATACCGGAAACGAACCGTAGTCAAAGGGGTTTCGTTTGAAGTAAACCAAGGCGAAATTGTTGGATTACTGGGGCCAAACGGCGCTGGTAAAACAACTTCATTTTACATGATTGTTGGCCTGATTAAACCTCTTTCAGGAAAGATTTTTATCGATGACGAAGAAATCACCAACTTGCCTGTTTATAAACGAGCACAAAAAGGAATTGGTTATCTGTCTCAGGAGGCCTCTGTTTTCAGGCAAATGAGCGTGGAAGACAATATCCTTTCGGTTCTCGAAATGACTAAATTGCCCAAAGATGAACAACGCCGCAAAGTTGAAACTCTTTTGACTGAATTTGGGCTACAGCACATTCGCAAAAGTAATGGCTACCAACTTTCTGGTGGTGAAAGAAGGCGGACTGAAATCGCCCGCGCCCTGGCTATCGATCCAAAATTTATTTTACTGGATGAACCATTTGCCGGAGTCGATCCGATTGCGGTTGAAGATATCCAGCACATTATAAAAAAACTACGGGATAAAAACATAGGCGTGTTGATTACCGACCACAACGTTCACGAAACCCTTAACATCACCGACCGGTCGTATCTTTTATACGAAGGCTCAATCATGAAAGCCGGTACTGCCGAAGAATTGGCTTCAGATGAGGAGGTTCGACGCGTTTATCTGGGGCAGAATTTCGAACTCAGGTAACAGGCTCCCAAGCTGGGAAAACAAATGGAAAAGATTTTGCAGTCTTATTGTAGGTGTAAATAAATTGACATACATTTGCACCGCATTTAGCGGGCGTGGCGGAATTGGTAGACGTGCCAGACTTAGGATCTGGTGCCTTACGGCGTGGGGGTTCGAGTCCCTTCGCCCGCACAGCAAAAATAACCGCCTTGTTTTACCTTGCAAAAGGATAAGCAAGCGGTTTTTATTAATTTAAAGCAACAGGTTTTGGATCCGGAGCTTTCACAGAGTTCTTCTTCCATGCTGATTCCCAATAACTTTAAGTGGAGAAATATGAAGATTACCAGAGAAAACATCAGTGAACTGGATGCAATCCTCACTGTATCGATTGAGAAAAATGATTATGAAGCTACGGTGAACGATGTTCTGAAGAACTATCGGAAAAAAGCCAATATGCCTGGATTCCGTCCCGGAATGGTTCCTGCCGGCCTGATCAAAAAAATGTATGGAAAATCTGCGCTTGCCGAAGAAGTGAACAAAATTATTTCGAAAGGTCTGAACGAATTTATTCAGGCAGAAAAGCTGAACATATTGGGAGAACCTCTTCCAAACAATGAAAAACAACCCGACATCGACTGGGAAACCCAGACTGACTTTAGTTTTGTATTTGATATCGGCCTTGCCCCTGAAATTGTTGTCAATCTTGACAAACAGGTCAATATGCCTTTTTACAGCATTGAGGCCAATGAAGATATGGTAAGCAAACAACTGGATGCATACACTGGTCGTTTGGGCGAAAATAAAGTAGTTGATAATGCCGGGGAAAATGATACCCTTCGCGGAAACTTTATTCAGCTTGATGAAGAAGGAAACGAACTGGAAGGTGGAATTAAAGCAGAGAAAGTGATTATTGCCATCGACCTGATGAAAGACGAAGAAGTTAAGTCTTCGTTCATTGGTAAAAAAGCCGGAGATGTGGTTATTTTTGATCCGGTTAAAACCTACGATAATAAACATGAAGTAGGCCACATGATGAATATTTCGCATGAAGAGGCCGAAAATCTTTCAGGTAATTTCAGCTTTACCATCATCGAAGTGCTACATTTCGAAAAGGCCGAACTGAACCCGGATTTATTCGCTAAAATATACGGTGAAGATTCAGGAATTAATACTGAAGAAGAATTCAAAGCCAGAATTAAAGCTGAAATCGAAGAAAATTTTGTGCATTCAGGCAATTATAAATTTGCGATCGACAGTCGTGAAGCCCTACTTAAAAAGATACAGTTCGATTTGCCGGAGGCTTTTCTGAAACGCTGGATCAAAGCGACCAATGAAAAAATGACCCATGAGCAAATCGAAACTGATTTTGACAATTTCATGATCGATCTGAAATGGCAGTTAATCAAAGACAAGATCGTAAAAGATAACGAACTGAAAATCACTGAAGAAGATGTTCGCGAATTGGCAAAAGAAATGGCATTGCAACAATTCCGTCAATATGGCTTGAACAATGTTTCAGACGAGCATCTGGAAAATTATGCCGATCACATGTTGAAAAACGAAGAAGAACGTCGTAAACTGGTGTCAAAGAAACAGGAAGATGTGATT
>JAUXUF010000025.1 GCA_030684645.1 Bacteroidota bacterium
TCCGGCCACCCCGACAAAATTGGGAGCCAAACCCAATCAAAAGACCGCAAATCATTGATTTAGCGGTCTTTTTGTTTTTTTATCATATCAAAATAAACCAATCTAAATCAGTTTGTATGTGAACTATCCGGTGACCTATTTTAATTTTTATATTTGGTTCACGAATGTTAATGTAACTATTTGTATTACAGTTATTTATTAACATTTAGATTGATCGAATCTGATTCATTTTGACTCGTTTTGAGACCAAATTCAATCAAATTTCGTGAACCTTTTTAATGGAAAAAGTGACTTTAGGAATTCATTTTGTTCTTCGTATGAACAAGATTACAAAGGGTATAGCCCCAATCTATGGATATTATCAATAAATACAAGGCCGATCTGAAAGCTATAGTTCAAAATCGTTTGTTCCCAAACATTTCTAACCAAAAACTAAATAGCTACCTAAAAGAGATTGCAGATTTATGCCAGATAAGCAAGAACCTTACTTTTCATTTAGCCATACATACTTTTGCCACAACAGTAACTCTTACAATTTATTTTTGTTATGCTTTAAAATTTATTTTCAATTAAAATCAGGGCTAAAGCACCTGCAATGGATATTTTCACAATTTTGATTTTCAGCAACAAAAATAATAAGGCGTTAATCGCTGAATACTGAGACTCCTGCCTCGTCGGCAGACGGGGAACATTATTACTTCACTACAATTCCTTTACTCTGATATTCCTGAATTTCAGTTCAGAGCCATGACCAAGAAATCCGATATAGCCTTTGTGTCGAAGCAATCCCGGGTGATCCTTGTGATCAGCGGTTCCGTTTTTGCTTGCTTCTTTCATGTTTCCTTCCAGAATTACGGTTCCGTTCACTGTAATTTTAATATCATCGCCTTTCACAATTACTTCCTCCGAATTCCAATCGCCCACCGGTTTCAGGAAGCCCATTTTTGCCGGGATTATTCCGTAAACAGAGCCGTGGTATTGATAAGGCTGTAAATCCTTGTAAATATCAGCCGTGTTATCCAGAATCAACCTATTCAGGGCAAAATACAGTACTACAATTCGTTCCTGAATTTGTCCCCTCAATTAAGGTACTGATAAAAAGGAATCTTCTTCTTTGAAATCCGGTAATCTGTAGCCCGTAAAACAAAATCAATAATAGGCTGCGGATTTTGAAGGCTGTGCGGATGGTGTTCAACTCCCGGCTTGTGAATAACCTGAATTGAACCTCCCGCATCTCTTATTTTTTGTTCAAACGGCGTGGTATTTTCAGCAACTGGCACTACATCGTCAGCATCGCCCACCACGTGGAGCATCGGGAATCCTGCTCGGGCAATTTTATCTGTTAAATCTATCGGATTTCCTTTGAAAGCAATTGCTTCGTCTTCTGATTTAAAATTAAAATCCTTCTTGAAAATATCCCAGGTTTCAGGGCTGCCTTTGCTTTGTCCTTTACCGCCCGGCCAGCTTTTCAAATCCAGAACCGGGGCATCAGCATAAACAGCAGCAACGCGCTTCGGATAGGTGCCCGCCCAACGGTATACATACACACCACCCCTGCTCATCCCTTCCATCACCGATTTTTTTGCCAATCCGGCTCTTACAAGGAGTTTATAGTAATCGTTCCAGATGGATAACGCTTCCTTATTTCCAAACATTTCGGCAACATCACAATAGACCACATGAAATCCTCTCTCAAGTAAGGCGATGTCGGTCTGAGGCTCATGCCCCCAGAAACGCGCACGCCAAACCCAGGGATGGCCGGGTGCTACAATTTTTGGTAATACAATTTTGGCATTCCTGCCACTGAAAGTAAAATCATAGCCATGAAAACCATAAAAATTGAAAGGTTTGGCATCATGGGGCAGTTTTTTCGAAAGACTGAACGACGGATCTGATTTCATCCCGACCAATTCATAAATCCTTTTGGCAATCAAGGTTGCACCTTCTGCCGAAGGATGTACTTTATCAGGGAACAACTGGGACGAATCGATCAGCAAATTGTATAAATTGATCACTTCACTGCCCGTTTCGTAAGCTACCTGTCGTATCATCGGAGTTATCCTTTCAGTAATTATGCCAGAAGTAATGCCCGTACTGTCTGATAAAAAAACCGGGGCAGGCAGTAACAAAACAATTCTCGGATGGCTTGGTAATTGCTGAAAATAGACGATCAAATCCTTGTAATCCTGCACATATTCAGTGAGAAAAATCCGGTTGACGGGGTTACTGTCATTGGTTCCCAACTTGATGAATACCCAGTCGGGTTGGAAATCCAGAGCATGTTTAAATTCATTGCTGGTCCAATAAGGTGCATTTCCGTTGCGCAACAACGTGGCGCCGCTTTTCCCAAAATTTCGCACCTCGTAGTTTTCTCCCAACATTGCAGATAATTGGAAAGGATAACTGTTTGTTTCCCGATTCCCGATTGTTGATCCATAAGTGATGCTGTTCCCTATGCAGGCAATGCGGGTTTTGCTTTGTGAATAACTGAGAATTGAGAAGAAAAGGAAAATAAGTATTATAAAATAGCGTATTGATTTCATTTTTCAATTAGTTTAAAATCTCGATACTGATCTGTTTTGCGTGTCTCTCATAACCTTCTTTCTTTGTTGTAGTGAACGTCTTCTTTCTAACCACTGTATCTCTACAATTCCGGTTAAATTAATCCGTACAGGTTGACAACCATGTTTCGATTTTCTTCCATGATTTAAAGACCAATCCTGTTCGGGTCCATCACAACCTGGTTTTTCACTGGATCCAATTTTTGCCCGGGTTCTTTAGATGGGTATGGGATGGTCAGTGAGTAGATTAAAACACAATTTTTGGCTTTTTTTTGCTTTCAGAAATTTTACATACTTCCTCTGGCCTTTTTCATATTGATAATAGTCTGTGCAAATGATGTGGTAACTTATACTTATTCTCATGATTAATTATGAAACACCAGCCAACCGAGGTCGGCAGGATTGTCCGAGCCAAGCATTAATCGTGATGTGGTCGGATTATTAGGCCGCCACGCGTTATTGCCAGCTCTAACATCGAGGCGTATGGGGGACAGATGCTCTGCCTCCAAACCAATGTCCTTTAATGGAATACGCACTGCAACATACCATATCCCCTGTTCATTAACAACACGGGTCACTTTATTATCCAGTTTTTCTGCTTTAGCGTTGAAGCTAAAACGCTTGCATGGCCAGAGTCGTTGTGGTTCGATTTTAACCTGTATGCTGGTTATCAGGGGTTCTTTAGATACAGGATCTGCAGTTACCCTGTCAGACACCAAAATATATAATGCTTCTTTATCGTAAGCTGATGCCCACTGTACCGCTGTCTTATCTGAACCATAGCTACATGGTTGCCACTGAAGGTCCCCGGGCAGAACAAGTCCTGTACCCGACCAGATTGAACCATCTGAAGCGATACAATCAGCTACCGGGCCTTCTGGTTTTTTTCCTGTATATGCAGGGAACAAGAGCTGATCATTTTGGATCATCTTTTTCACTTCCGGCACATCATTGGCAAGAACAATTTTTAACTGCTCCATGCGCCATCTTATCTTCTCCGGAAAGTACTTATACCCTTCTGCTTCAGAATGAAATCCAAGGCGGGAATCATTTTCGCATAATACAATAAGCTGTTTATCCAGTTCTATCTCCTCACGGATGATATCAGCAAGCTGTTTCAGTATTTTCAGGCGCTCCCGTCCTTCTGAACGGAACATTTTTTCACGAAGTAAATAGAAATGAAGGATGTTATATCCGCTGCGAAATTGTATGCCAAGGGCCCTGGCCACTCCAATATCTAAAATCCGTTCAGGTTCGTTCAAATAATTCTTTTTCAACCCGGTTAATACTGTCATACCCTTTTTCCACGATGTGGTCATACGCCGGGCAAGTTCCACGACTTCCTTAAGAGTCAATATTTCACCAATACATTCGCCTATCCGGTCTCCACTTGGCGGCCACGGTTTAAGTGTCGTGCTTGAACCTATCTGCCAGGTTGGGGATAATGGTGCATCAGCGGGTTTGAGCAGGAGTGGCCATACAGGGCCATCGTGCATAGGCCCGTAATATTGGAACATATTGGTCAGGGGATAATTCTCATACCCGTTACTGAAGTGTTTCCATGCCCCGACCACTTTTGAAACGTCTTCCTTTTTCCAGTTTATCGAGGCAAGCTGGTGCAAAAATGAATCCTCATCTTCAGGGAATGGTTCCATGGACAGCAGACCTGCCGCCTTGTTCATCAGTCCCGGGTAGTTTCCGAAATACCAGCATAACATGGTATGCGAGACACCCAGTTTCCTCATTTCATCGAATTTCCGGTAAAGCAACGATGGTACAGGGACAAAGGGTGTTGATGCTACTTCGTGGGAATTACCTGTCTGTATCTTTGCTGAAACTTTTGTCCCATTCTTTCTTGCAACCTCTGCTATGCGACTGAACCTCAAGCTCGGACCTGGATTCGATATCCAATAGTCACCACCAACAAGCAGTTTCCCAAACTCAATTCTGCTTACCCCGGATTCGAAATTAAATTGAAGTATCACACCTTTCGGTGTATGGGCAGGCAATTCATAAACCCAGTCGCCAAGACTGTAAGAGTCCCCGGTAACGAACCGCTGTGGCTGAGGCATATAAAGCCAACTGATTAACTCTGCATCGGGTGCGGCATCATGCATGCCTTGTTCCATTGCCGACAAAGATGCGTGCAATATTTCCCATGGTTCCTTATGCGAACACCGGGGGCAATCAATTCTATCTTTATAATCTTCGTTAGAAGAAACGGCGCTAAGACAGGTCGTACCCCTTTCTCCGTGGGAGATATTTATCATGCCTCCAAGATCGGGAACACTTTTAAAAATTTTATTTACCGATTCATAAAGATATTGATGGGCAGTTTGACTCATAGGGCAAAAGAACTGCTGGGCCCATCTTTTAGCGCCCACCAGTTCGGGATAATTCTTCAGCACAGGGCTGTCTGCATCCCATGCCCGTGGTTCAATACAGAATATATATGTGCGGATACCATACCGCAGGCATGCTTCAACAGTCTGTCTTAGTTTTGCCAGTCGTTTTTCGGCATTTGTCCCGGCTTCAGGGGTGAAAGAAGTAGCAACAAGGTCGCGAAACTCAATTGTAAGCCAAAGTCCGTTAACTCCTTCATGTGCCAGCCGGTTCAGGTACTGCTCCGGGTAATAATTCACATCGTCCATCAGCTCGTCACGCATCTTTGGCGCCCGTTTGATAGGACCAAAGAAACAGCGCGAAATCCGTCTTTCAATAACGGGGTGCTTTTCAACTTTTCCAAGTGGGAGAAAAGGGCCGCGTTGGCGAAGCATCTCATCTTCGAGGTAGAAAATTCCACGTCGCACACCTTCAATATCACCGGCAATAATACGACAGCTTCCAGGTTGAACCTCCAGCCGGAACGATTCGCCTTTGAGCTCCTCGTCTTCAACGGTCTCCAGAACGTATTTCCCATTATCGAATGACACATTCCCTGCAGCAAGAAATAAGCGTAGGTCTTCATAAGCTGTCTCAAGGCGCCCTTTAGCGTCAGTGAATCCCACTTGAAGTTTAACCCCTGCAGAAAGATCAGCCTGCTGAGGTCCGGGAACAGCCTTATCCCAGTCATGTTTTGTCCACATGGGAGATTTCAGGTCCTCAACAAATTTCCAGGTATCCTCACCCGGTTGAGCATGTACATTCTTCAGGTAAATGCTGTCTCCGAAGACAACCGCATTATTTTTGCCGGTTCCCTGAGCACTACTGACCGAAATAATTGATGCACTAATAAATGCAAAAAAAACGCTTTTGAAAAGTTGTTTTTTCATTTGTAAATAATTAATAAATTAAACAATATCAGCACATTAAAAAACAGATAAGAAGTTAAAATCTCATCCTCGTACTCGAAGTACATGTGTTTGTGTTTATCTGTCGTTGTCAGTTTCATTTTCGGGGATAAACCACCAGTAAAAAACAACATTGGTTTTTCTTTATGCAGTTTTTTCTATTTTATATCCATACTCTTTAAGCTCTCGTTTTAAATATTCAAGCCTGTTTCTCTTTTTTCGTTCGGTTAAATATTCATATCCGAGTACTTTAAATGGTTCTTTGTTTTTTTGTTATGTGGTAAGATGCACAAAAGATCTTATGTCCTACCGCGATCAATGGCCCTTTTCTTACCCCATCTGGCTAACATACTTTCGTATTTTGCCATGCAATAACTTTTCTTCGTGCGTGCGGCTCCCTAATTCGGTAAGTGTTGCTTTAAATGCCGCTACTCTCCAATGACCTCGTAACTTCCGGAAGAGCCTGAAAATTTAACTTTTGTTTCGGTGATATCTTCTTTCTTTACAGATAATCCTCCTGAGCAAATTACTAAAGGCCTGGCTCTGAAAGGTAAAGTAAATTCCAGAATTTCTCCTCCGGTAGCTAAACCCGCAAGCCGATGCTCTAAATTAAGATTTGAACGTGAATCGTAGGCAAAAATTCCCAATACAGCCACCGATGCCACTTTGGCTTCCAATCGTATCTTATGCAATCCAAAACCCAGGTTTAAAATTCCTTTACGGTCTTCCAGAAAATTGGCTTTCTTATCGGTATCAACAAAAGCAATGTTCGATGGTTGGGATAACTTTAGCTTGTCATCGACAAATACGTTTAAAACACCACCGGTGGGCATATCAATATAAGCCACAGATACATCAGTACATACGACTTCTATTTCGATAGACTGACCTGGTTTCAGAACAACCTTCTTCGATCCATAGGGAGCTCCCCATTCTGAAGTGAAATTTTCGATTTTTTCTCCGGAAAGTTTCCAATTTGGATTATCCACAGTCAGCATCCGTCTTTTCGGGCATATTTTTGCATCGACATACGTTAATTCCGCATTTTCCCCAACAATTTCCAATATATGTCTGTCGCCCAACCTGCAACGGCCATAACGAAACATGGAGTTCCGTATATCACGCTCCGGACTTGATCTGCGGGATTCATATTGTATTCCGTCAACATAAGGCAATGGTGGCTCTTTATCTACTTTTCCCCAGCAATTAACAGCAACATCTTCAAAAATAAATCGATTGCCTTTTATTCGGTTACTGGTTTTGTCAAAGCTCACCATATCACCTTCCCAACCATACGAATTGGGATGTAACCGTTCAGGCAATTGCAACTGGGCCTGACCGGAAGAGATGGGATCCCAACATTCAAATGCCTTTTCCAATTGTTTGAACCACAGGAAATGTGCTGCTGCCTGTGGATGCCCATCAGCAGGAACCAGGGCATATTTGTTACACCATCGGATAATATCATCACTTGTTTTACCGTAATCAAGGTATGGAATCTGGTACCGTAAGGAAAGTGCCTGGAGGTCTCCCGAATTTGAGGTGTAGCCACCAAAATTCTGAAATGGACCAAACAGAAATTCGGTATTGGGGTAATGTAACTGAATCCAACGGATAATTCCTTCAAAGACAGCAACTTCATCAGGGGTATCCGTTTTTTCATTGGCTCCGCTGCCAAATATGACCAGGTCAGGGGCCGGACCTTCCTTACGTGCAAACAGGCCGGGATACAATTCTTCCCAGGTCTTGCCCTTTTTCTGACCGTTTGTTTCAGGATCAGGAGGTAATGAAAGGCTGCAATATTCTTTTAATCCGGAATGTGCTTCACCAACTCCTGAGCCGTCGCATGCCATAAAATCTAAACAAATCTTATCTGCCGGAAGGTTGAACTTACGCATCAGTTCAAGTTTTAACCTCCCTGCATAACTGAAATAATGCCTCCACTGACCATAGTATCCATCAAGGTCTTTCCGCCCCGCTTTATCAGCATCAAAGAGTCCTTCGGCAAGGGGTTGCTTATAGGTTTTTGAATCAGGGTTCTCATCATATAAATACATCGGTGGGTTTGCACTGCCACGATCGATACTGGATCCCATAACAATGATGTGGATTGGTTCTCCTTTCCATAGTTTTTGCATCGTTCTGGGAATATACCGGTAAGTGGGTTCCATCTTCCGGCCTTCAGAAACAGAATGCAAGCCATCACCAGTCTTTGTTAGGTTTGGCGAATAGATCCATACCGTTTCCAAGGTGTCGGTATTCTCAAATTCAATTTGAATACCAATTGTATTTATTTCCTTTGAACTTGACTGGTTACCAACGCTTATTTTTCCAATGATCTCAGCGTTCTCAATTTTTAATTCGACACTTCCTTTATTTGTCAACGAAGTTTTGTATTCTTTTGCAACCACCAGCTCACCCCTTGAATGTTTTGGAAAAGTGCGCCCATCCGACATTCCAAAAGTCTTAGGACTCCAATCTCCATCCTCGCTATCTAATTTCATGAGTTTAACCTTTGCCTTAAGCATATCCCCCTTGGGTTGATAACCATAAACCGATAAATTAACGTGTTCTCTATGGGCCAGACCAGCTTCAGGTAGCGTAAAAAACTGCCAAATCTTTTTACTCGGCTTAATTGCGACCAAATTATGAGTAGAAAATTTTGGACGTATCGTGTCATTAACATGCGATTCGCGCACGACCTCAATATCTCCCCATGAATCTGTATTCCAAAACGCAACATTATGAGAAGAGTAGCTTACCGGCTTACCCTCACGATGATTAATAAAGGAGTGAAAATCAAAATAAGGATTTAAAAGCAGGTTTACAGATCCGTTGTTTCCCTGAGAAAAGGCCTGAAGTATTCCTGAGACCATTACCAGGAGAAAACAAAAACTCAACTTAAGTATTTTCAACATCTTCCAATCTTTTATAATTATTGTCAATTTTCATCTGATTATAATTTAGATCTCGCGATAACTCAATTTAAGATAAAAACTTCGGACACATAAAGTACCACATATCAGATCCATCGAATTATATTGCTTTACAATACATTATTAAACATCATTAATCTCTTTCATAAAGGTCTTCCTTCGCTGATAACAGTTACCTGTACCCTTGAATTTATACCTTTTGTGCCGTTGCCCTTAAAGGAAATTTGATTATTGCCTTCTTCAAGTGCCGGAACCTTACCTTCAATAACCACATCCTGCAAAAATTCCCCTTTTTGACCATATAACTTACAGTCATTCTTCGATTTGAATTCAATGTACATACCCGACTCCATCTTAACCGGAAATACAATTGTTTCATTTCCAATAGTGACAGAAGGATTTTCAATCGTGTTTGAGACCATAGGGAGCGCTTTAACAGCCCCAATCAGGCAGTTAACATCTTTCCCCGCAGGAAGGTTGTTGTACCAGAACTGCAATTTATCCACAGTATTAAATTTTACCCTGCCGTTATACGAATTGTAAACGAATAAATCGGAGTTGGGCCAGATATAGTCGCTGAATTTTGATGATTCGATCTCAACCAATTCGAAATACTTCCAGCCAATGAAATCTATCTCTATAAAATGATCGCCACGGGTACCATGAGATAGGTGAACAGGACTTTCAACCCTCAGGTTAAGCAGTTCCCCGTTACCATCCCCTTTGACCCAGACCCCCAATGCTTTGTTATTTTCAAGATTAAGCAATGGTTCAAATTTCTTCTCCATCCTGATCCATGATCCATCCTGGGGAGATACACCTGAGCTTCTGGCAAAAAAACTACAGCTTGCGTTCATTCCACCTGTCTTTTCCGTTGATCCGGATATCCCTCCTGACACTCCATCGGCACTCTCTTCAAGAGTAAATTTTTCAGTTCCGGAAAAATCGGCCAGTGTTATGTTATCAGGTGAATTATAAGGCTTCACCGACATTAGAGGTTCTATACGTAACTTGACCGGCTGAGTACCAAATTCATTATTGACAACCCATTGGGCGGAAGGATGGTCTATACCTGCAACTTTATGTTTTTGGTAGGCAACAGGTTTGAAGTTCCATTTTCCAACCTCTTGCTGAAAAAGCGTAAATTCCTTACCGGGCTGGCGCAGAAGAGTACGTATTGAGTCATTGAAATAATTCTGGTGCCTCAACTCTTCGTACTGTTTAATGATAGGGATCAACCGCAGGAAAAGGGGGTTAGCCTCAAGAGTTTTTTTATCGACTCCCCCCAGCATTGACAAACCTGCATTATTGCCTATCATTTTACAACCGAGATATTCTATATCATCGGGGAAAGTGGGGTCAACCTGTGGAGGGTCCCATGTTTGATTACTCCACCATCCAAGTTGGAGAGGAAGAAGCAGTCCGCCGTTTTTTGCAGCAGCCAGCCTGTTTATCTCAGGGGTATAGCCACGGTAAACGCCATGCTGATATGTCTGTGATTTCATTGAAGCTAAATGTATATCTATGAACCTCTTATACCCCCTAACCCCTCTGTCCCATGCCTGCCACCGTGAACGGTAATGCCACCAGTGATGCGTCATGCCGGCCATTTCCATGACGACAGGAGTCTTTAAATTTCTGGCTACCCCGGCAATAAATTTAGTCCCATAATACCAGTAATTTTCAGGTCCGCCAGGTACATCGCTCCCATCTATTGCGTCGAAATAAACGCCGTCAAATTTACATTCATCTACAATTTCGGCTGTCCTTTTGGCTATTTCATCAAAGAGGGCCGTTTCCCCGCCCGGAGCAAACCGGTCCCAAAGCTCTTTCAGGTGAAAGGCTTTTTCGTTAACCGCATGG
>JAUXUF010000047.1 GCA_030684645.1 Bacteroidota bacterium
ATTACCTCAAAGTCGAAAGTCACTCTAAAGAGCTGAAAGAACGTTCGATGAACGAGCAGTTTCGTTCACGATTCGAAGCCGGGCTGCAACAAATAGCCGACAGCCTGACAAAAAAAGGTGGCGTAAAACAAGAGGACAAAGTACACCAGCGCATCGGGCGTTTAAAGCAAAAATACCCTTCCATACAACGGTACTTCGACATTGAAACAGAAGTGTGCGACCAGCCTGAACCCAAACGGAAAAAGAAGGGTACTGAACCCGGCAAAGAGAAAAAGCAAATTGCAACCTCCGTCAAATGGGCCGTTAAAGAAGGTGTTGAGATCAACGCCCGAAGTGGGGTTTACTTTTTGCGAACATCGCTTCAGGCCAGGTCGGAGGAAAATGTATGGCAATTTTACAACACCATACGCGAGGTTGAAGCCACCATCAGGGTACTGAAAACCGACCTTGATTTGCGCCCCATCTATCATCAAAAAGATGAAAACACGATGGCGCACCTGCACCTTGGGCTGTTGGCTTACTGGCTGGTAAACACTGTTCGGCACCAACTAAAGCAAGAGGGCATTCACTCCGGGTGGCGTGAGATTGTAAGGACCATGAACACGCAAAAGGCTGTGACCACTTTGGCACAAAACAACCACGAAGAAGTGATCATGATACGCCGTTGTTCAGAGCCAAACCAACAGGTGCGAAAACTTTACGATGCCCTGAAATACAAATACGCACCATTCGTAAAACGAAAATCCGTAGTACACAAATCCGAACTCGAAAACTGCCAATTCATTGAAAAGCAAGAATTTCATTCGGATTAACTGCAAGTTGGGTTAAAACTTTTTTTCTTTTTTAGAATTCGGTTTGTGGCCTCTCCAATAATCTCAATATTTCGTTCTACAGCTCGTTTTGTTTTGATGTCATTGATGTAGTTTTCAAACATCTTTGGTCTATCATCAAAATAACTTTCAATCTCACCTATCGATTGAAGAATATCAAATAGCCAAGTTTTGATTTCAATGTCCATAAATGAGTTGTTTTGAGGAATCAATTGATTGACGGAGATAAGGATTATTTATGGCTTTATCCTCCAGTAAATCTACTTCACGTTTAAATAAATGCTCCAGAGAATTTTTAAGATCGAAGTAATTATCGGCATAGTCATATATATCAATGCCTTGAAAATCAACGATAAAATCAATATCGCTATTCTTTTTGAATCTGTTTGTCAAAATAGAACCAAAAACAAATAGCTGACTTACATGGTGATTTTTGCACAAATCCCTGATTAAATCTATATTTTTTTCGACTAAGTCCATAGTACAAATATATCAATTTTAGCAGTTTTTTTTCAAGTTGTTAATTCTCTGGGCAGTATTCTAAATAGATGAATCAACAAGGCAATTTGTTTTAGGTAGTCAATCATGTAGAGAAAAACGATCAAACAAAAAGCTCCTCAAAAGAAGAGCTTACCTGATTATTTAGTGATACCCTAACGCGGCGTTAAGGGTATCACTCAAATAGCATATCAGGAATATTACAATTCAAATACCGAATCGTCGATGCCTTTATTTACCTCCACGCTTGATACAACAATATCAAATGATTGAGGGCCAGCCGACTGTTTCATTTTATACGGATATAAAACACCTTCAACCGACCGGTAATCAGAATATAGTGTTGTTACACTCATCTGTCCCTGTTGGGCAACTGATTTAACTTTGAGCCCACTTTTCTGGTCGTAAAAATCAACCGTATTTTTTCCTGAAGGTGAAGTCATCTGAACCTTCCACGCAGGCTGGCCATCCACATCTTCTAAGCCTTTCAGTTCAGCAGTGACCCCCATTTTGTCAAGGTATAATTCGGCATTCAGGATTGATTGGGCTAACATTTCTTCCAATTGGGCGCCAGTCAGCTCCTGGTTTCCCATCGGGCTTTTGACCATAGCTTTTACTCCATTACAAACTTGAGTCGACATGACATTTCCACCCATCAAGGTTTCGACTTTCATCTTGTTTGGAGCTTTCTGTTTGTTGATGATTTCAATATTCATTCCCTGCATCGACATTCCCATCTTAGTTGCAATATCGTTGACTTTTAATAATTTATCTTTACCCCCAATAGCGTTTATATAGTTGGAAATAACATCCAGCCCTGTCAGGTTTGAAGGTGTTTCCATAGCTTTCACCGGGTTGCCATAAAAATCGCGTTGTTCAACCTTGCCATCTTTTGAAAACCTGACCATTGTTTTCTGAAGCTTGTCGGCATTTCCAACGGCTATGATATTTGCATTTTCAGGTTTTAAATATTTTCCAGCCATAGCCTGGACATCGGCAACCGTAACTTTGCTAAGTTTTTCGAGGTAGGTGGCATAATAATCTTTCGGCAGTTTATATTTTTCAATATTCAGGGCAAATCCGGCAATGGTCGAAGGATTTTCAAGAGACCGGGCAAACGAACCGTTCATCCTGTTTTTTACCTGTTCCAGCATTTTATTATCAACCGGTTCACTGATCATCCGCTTAATTTCATAAAGCAGTTCAATCGTGGCGCTGTCGGTTATTTCGCCTTTTACCTCTCCCGAGGCATTAAATGAACCCACCAATTTATCAGGGCTTAACGAAGAATAAGCGCCGTATGTATAGGCCTTCTTTTCCCTTAAATTGGCATTAATGTATGAGGAAAGACTTCCGCCGCCCAGTATAGAATTCATGACACTGGCTTTAATTGCATCGGGATTTCCGGGTTTAAATTCAAGCGGGTAACTAACCATGATTACTGATTGTACAGCTCCATCCCTGTTGCCGATGACCACCCTGGGCGATTTATTCATTTCAGGAAAATTATATGAATGAGTCGGTACAACACCTTTTTCCCATTTCCCAAAATATTGTTTAGCCTGCGACTGTGCTTCTTTTAAAGTAATGTCGCCGACTATAATCAGGTAAGCTGCATTTGGTCTGAAAAAAGTTTTGTAATATTCTTTGCACTTATCCAGAGTGATACTTTCAAGGTTTTTTTCGGAAGTGATTTCACCATAAGGATGTTTATTCCCAAACATAACCGCCGAATTAATATTGTTTGCAATGGCGTTAGCTTCATTCTTTGAGGCCTGAATGGATGAAATGTTTTGTTTTTTCAATTTCTCCAACTCTTCAGCCGGAAAGGAAGGATTATACAAAATATCGCTCATAATACCAAGAAGGGTACCACTGAATTTGGTTAACACCGATCCGGAAATTCCGGTCGAATAAGTATTTAGCGATGCCCCGATAAAGTCAATGGCTTCATCGATTTCTGCTTTTGTTTTGGTTGTTGTGCCAGCCCTTAAAAGGTCGCCGGTTATTGATACATAGCCAGCCTGACTTTCTTCAAGAACCGGGTCAATATCAAGGCTGAGCTGGTAAGTGATTTTTGGAATTTTATGATTCTCGACAACGATTACTTTCAACCCATTATCCAATGTAAAAAGTTTGTAATCGCCAAGTTGTATTTTTGGCGCCGGCCCCGGATTGGGACGGATACTCCTGTCGAGCTGTGCATTTACTGTTAAGGTTAGTAAGATAATAAATATGGAATAGACTATTTTTTTCATGATCATATATTTTTGATTGAGGATTACTTTTTTGATGATTTAGGAAGGTAATATAAAACTACCCGGTTGTCTTTCCTGAAATAGTCGTTGGCAACACGTTTAAGGTCTTCCTGCGTTACTGCCATGTATTTACTCAGGTCGGTATTAATCCTGTTGGCATCCTTGTAATAAGTATAATCCTCAGCCAGGGTATTTGCCCTACTCGCTATGGTCGAATTTTCAGTGACAATCTGGTTCTCTACCTGGTTTTTTAATTTCTGGAATTCCTTTTCAGGAACTAATTCATTCTGTGCTTTTTCAATTTCTTTTTGCATGGCAGCCTCAAGCGTAGCACAATCCAGCCCCATATTTGGCAAAGCTAAAATAATTGCCAATCCCGGATCTTCGAATGGAAGAGGGATGGCAGCTATCTGAATGGCTAGTTGTTGCTCATCGACCAATGATTTGTATAACCTTGAACTTTGCCCGGTTGCAAGTAACTGGCTCAGCATTTCTACAGCATAATAATCATCGCTCCCCATTGCCGGGATGTGATAGGCCTCGAATATGGCAGGCAACTGGATATTGTCGTAAATGGTATCCCTAACTTCCGTATGTTTAATTTCTTCAGTCATGGCCGGGCGGTAAATTTCCCCTTTTTTTGCAGGAATATCGGTAAAATATTTTTCAGCCAGCTTTTTAGCATCTGCAAAATTGATATCACCTGCCAATACGAGTACCGCGTTATTCGGGACATAAAACGAATCGTAGAATTTTTTAAATTCTTCGTCTTTGGCAGCCTTAATGTGATCAGCATTTCCAATAGTTGACCATTGGTAAGGATGTTTTGTAAATGCGTGCTTCAGTATCTCCGGAAGTAATGAACCATAAGGCCTGTTGTCATAGCTTTGCTTTTTTTCCTCAATAACAACACCTTTCTGTGTGGCAATACCGATTGAATCAACCCTTGCATGGAGCATACGTTCCGATTCGAGCCAAAGCCCAAGCTCGAGCTGGTTCGAAGGAAGTATTTCGTAATAATAAGTCCTGTCGTTACTTGTGTTGGCGTTAAGGGTTCCCCCGGCGCTTTCAACAATTTTATCGTATTGAAAGCGTTCGATGTATTTGGTCCCTTCAAACATCAAGTGTTCAAAAAAGTGTGCAAACCCGGTCCGGTCAGGTTGTTCATTTTTTGATCCTACATGGTACATGACCGAAACTGCAACAATGGGCACAGAGTGGTCTTCCTGGACGATAACGTGCAAGCCGTTGGGGAGGTCAAACTCCTTAAACCCGATTTCAGTTGCCTGGGATGTTTTCCCAAAAGCAACCATAAAAAGTGTAATTACAAAAATTAAGATTTTTTTCATGGTTAACTTCATTAATAAATATTTAAGAATTTGTTTTTCAACCTGTTGTTCTATTTCTGAATTGATAATAGGCCGGAAATGATTGTATTTGTTCTTGAAGTAACATATGTATCGATACAGCGAATATAATTACAAATGTTTAACACTAAAAAAAAGTTTTGTAAAATGTAAAGCATCCAATCGAAGCAGGCAAAGACTCCAGCCAGTGGCCGAACAAAAACGGATTCTTCAGGTTGGCAGCTTTCTGACTAACCTATGAAGATTTACCAATTGAAAGACCTGATTTTCAGGAATAGTAGCCCAGTTGCCCTAAGCTCCGGCATAAGACCGTAAATTCTGGAATCTGGCAATTTCTATTAGGGGGCCGCATACAAAACAGCAGCTTTAATATCGGTCAGGAGATAACTGACATTAAATTATTATTTTTGTGACAATTAAATTTATTAAAATAGCAAATGAACCAACCCATAGATACAAAAGGGATAAGCCATTGTTCCGTTTTTGATTCTGAAAAAAGCTGGTACAATTTTTTAACAGAAGATGAAAAAATGCTCATCGATCAGAATTCTGTTAGCATAAGCTTTAAAAAGGGAGAAACAGTTTGTAAACGTGGCGCTTTTGCAACACACATCTATTATCTGGAAGATGGGTTGGTAAAAGTATATCTGGAAGAAAAGAATAAGAACCTGATCCTTATGCTCGCCATCAGAAATAATTTGTTAGGTATGGCGGCTATTTTCGAAGGAAATAATAAATTACCTTACTCCGTTACGACCTATACCGATTCGAGTGTCAGAATGATTGACATTCAGATATTCAAACAACTTTTAAAGCAGAATTCCGAATTTTCTTATCATATTATCAATCTTCTAAACGAAAAAACCGCACAAATCTATGGCCGTTTTTTCTCCTTGTCACAAAAGCAGTTGCACGGACGG
Source organism: Bacteroidota bacterium (assembly GCA_030684645.1). Taxonomy (GTDB): domain Bacteria; phylum Bacteroidota; class Bacteroidia; order Bacteroidales; family Prolixibacteraceae; genus Aquipluma. The sequence goes on from JAUXUF010000047.1 coordinate 5,874, forward strand.
CTGGCTGATATCCTGCTTTGTTTATCGAACCGGATATTTAAAAGCAATTCATTTGAGCTCCCGCTTTCACGTGCCGACTTGGGCGATTTAACCGGTATGTCAACCGAAAGTGTTATCCGGATGATGAAAGATTTTAAAAAAGATGGATTGATCGATATGCATGGTAAGAATATAGAGTTGTTGGATATTGAACGATTGGAACGTATCAGTGATTTTGGCTGATGAATCGCGGATTCCTGACAACTGTTGTTTAGGTCAAAGAAACACGGTTAACCGTGTTCGGAGACACTTTCCAATAATCTTTCATTCACAATCTCAATTTCCTTTCCGTCAAATTTCAAAATGCCGTCTTTTCTGAATTCTGACATTGTCCGGATCACATTTTCAGTTGTCATCCCAATGTATTCGGCAATTTCACGACGCAAGATAGGTAGTTCAAAACGGGTATCTTTATAAACGTAATGGGCAAAATAAAGTATGACATGTGCTACCCTACCCTTCAGGTTTTTACGTCTGATATCCAAATTGTTCAGGATAATTCTGTCGGTGGCTTCGCTTACACGGTTCATTAAACCCATGGTAAATTCCCCGTTTTTTAAGGCTACAGCCTTTAATTTCTCAAGATCAATCGCACAGATAATTGTTGAATCAAGCGCTGTAACGGTATAATTATAAATTGAAGATGAGAAAACACTGAGTAAACTGACAAAATCAAAAGGCTTGGCAAAACTGATAATCTGATCTTTACCATCTGTCCCTTTTCTTGAAAGTTTAACTAATCCCGATTTTAAATAGATGAAATCTTTAATTTCGCTCCCTTCCCAAATAATAACTTCTCCCTTATCATATTGGCGTTCAGTTTTATTTTCACACATGAGTTCTAAAACATCGGCGCTGGTATGAAAAAAAAACAGCGACCTTAACTTACAATGTTCACAACTACAATCATTCTTCATAATACGAAACTTCTACTTTTATTTCTTCTTTAACCAGAAATTATGAGACGCTGGCGCAAAGATATGATAATTATCACAATGTGATAATTATCATATCAGCTTTCTGGTGGAATAGATTTTAGCAGGGTAATTTCGTGCAAAATTTTATAAACAGGGTATTATGAAGAGGATATTAATTTTAGGAGCTGGTACTGCCGGTACAATGATGGCCAATAAACTAAGAAAAGCGCTTGACCGGGAAGAGTGGAATATTACCATTGTTGACAAACACCGTACCCATTATTATCAACCAGGATTTTTGTTTATTCCCTTTGGGATATATGGAAAACATGATGTCGTAAAACCTAAATCAGACTTTATTCCTACAGGAGTTGAGCTTATTTATGCGGATATTGATAAAATTGTTGCTGAAGAAAATAAAGTTTTGCTGGAGGGGGGAAAAGTTTTAAACTACGACTTCTTACTGATTGCCACCGGAACACATACTGCACCGGAAGAAACTCCAGGGCTAAAAGATAAATTGTGGCAGAAGGAAATTTTTGATTTCTATACCTACGAAGGGGCTCTTGCGCTTCATAAATTCTTCAAAAATTGGGAAGGCGGAAAGCTGGTAATGGCCATTACTGAACTTCCGTACAAATGTCCGGTTGCTCCCATTGAATTTGTTTGTCTGGCCGATGAATATTTTACCAAAAGAGGTATTCGCGATAAAGTGGACATTACTTTTGTAACACCCCTACCTGGCGCCTTCACCAAACCGGTTGCAACAAAAATACTGGGTGCAATGCTGGAAGAGAAGAATATAAAGGTAATTCCCGATTTTTATATTGAAAAAATTGATAATGATAAAAAAACACTGGTATCATACGATGAAATTGAAGTCCCGTTTGATGTACTGACTATTGTTCCAATGAATATAGGTTCTAAGATGATTGAACGAAGTGGATTGGGCGATGATATGAATTATGTTCCGACCAATAAATACACCTTACAATCTGACCAGTACGAAAATATTTTTGTGATCGGCGATGCTGCAAACCTGCCCACTTCAAAAGCAGGAAGTGTTGCACACTTTGCAGGTGAAATTTTATTTGAGAATATGATGAGCGCTATTGAAGGCCGTCCTTTAACTGCCGAATTCGACGGACATGCGAACTGTTATATTGAAACCGGATTTGGTAAAGGTTTATTAATCGATTTTAACTATACCGTAGAACCTCTGCCAGGAACTTTCCCCTTACCCGGAATCGGACCTTTTGGATTGCTGAAAAACACCAAAATGAACCACTATGGAAAAGTCATCTTCCGTTGGATTTACTGGCACATTTTATTAAAAGGAAAAGAACTCCCGGTTGAGGCATTGATGAGCATGGCAGGGAAAGAAAAAATTCAAAATTAGATCGGGTTATGGAAGAAAAATCAATGCAGGTTCAAATAACAGAATTAAATCAGAAGGTTGATATCCTGCTCGAATATGTCAACGAGCAGCGTTTGAAGACCAATCAACTGGAAGATTTGGTTTCTGACCTTTCCATCATTGGAAAGGATGTTTATGACACTTCGGTTGAGGAACTTAATAACCGGATGGTAAAAATTGATCCGGACCAGGTAAAGAATATAGGATTGCGCTTATTATCAAATATTGACAATATTGATAAAGCGCTTGAACTCTTTGAAAGCCTGTCTGATTTGGCAAAAGATGTCATGCCGATTGTAAATGAGGTGATTATTGACACTACAAAAAAAATGAATGTGTTGGATGAAAAAGGATATTTCTACTTCTTAAAAGAATTAGGATTAATCTTTGATAACGTCATTACACATTTCTCGAGGGAAGAGGTGCATCATCTGGCCGAAAATGTGGTCACCATTCTGGAAACAGTTAAAACACTGACCCAACCCGAAATGATGAATGCAGTCAACAATGCAGTCAAAGTATTTGGAAATTTAAACACAACTGATGTTCCTGAATATTCAGTCTGGAAGTTGATGCGTGAAATAAACCAGCCGGAAATGAAAAAAACGATTGGATTTATGATCACCTACATGAAAAGCCTTTCAGGAAACAATTTGACTGTCAACAAATAATCAATTATAAATAATCAATTATAAATCATAAAGTTATGGCACAAAAAACTTATGCTGGGAAAACAATAGAAGTTAACGAAGAAGGATATTTGTTAAACGTATCAGACTGGTCGAAAGAAATCGCCGTTGAAATGGCTAAAGAAGGTGGAATCGACCTGACCGGTAAACATTTCGAAGTATTGGAATATTTGCGCAAAGAACAAGCAGTCGGTACAGCATTATCCATCAGGAAAGTTGGAAAATCAGGGATTGTTGATATTAAAGGATTGTATGAGTTATTCCCCGGAGGTCCGCTGAAATACTCTTCCAAATATGCGGGAATACCCAAACCAGCTAGTTGCGTTTAACCTAAAAACTTAACAAAATGACTGAGAAAAATTCAGAAACACCTTTAAAAAAGCTGATGATCATTTGTGCCAAAGGCACCATTGAGGATGTGTATGCAGCTCTGATCATGGCTAATGGCGCAGTAATGGAAGGAATTGAAGCAAAATTGTTCTTTACCTTCTTCGGACTTGATGCGATTACGAAGAAATACATGAATAAATTGCATACCGCGACAGTTGGAAATCCGGCCATGCGCATGCCTGGAGGATTGGCTTTTCCAAGTCTTTTGGGTGTCATTCCCGGAGTTGAAGCAGGAGTATCGGCCATGATGAGAAAGCAAATGGACGAGCTTGATATCCCTCCGGTAGATGAATTCCTGGAAATGATAATTGCTGGAGGTGGTGAGGTTTATGCCTGTAAATTGGCTGTCGATATGTTTAAACTAACGATAGAAGATTTAAGCGAGCATACCAAGGCAATCATTACCGTGGGTGATTTATATGCCATGTCGGGAGGCGAAGGATCGCAAATCATTTTTGTATAATTTCACTTTAATTTGATGAATATTGGCAAGAAACTGTCTCAAATAGACTTCTGATACAGTTCCTTGCCAAAGTCATTTCAAATTTGAAGCTGACTCTTAACTAAGATCAGCGAATTTTGTTGATATCAACAAAATTCAGGTAACTGGCTGCTGGAATGACTGGAGATTACGGTAATCGTCCGGAGTATTGATGTTTGAGAAAAGGCTGGAAGAAAAAAAGGACAATTGCGGACCAACAGGAACCAATTGGCTGGATGCTGCCTGAATACATTGATTCAACCTGAAATTGCTCCGGTCGATAAATTCCTTCAGAATTTCGATGGACGATTGCTTGTAAATACCGCACAAAGGCTCGATAAAGCCATCGCTATGTACTGGTACAGTAATATCGTAATTTTCAGAATTGGCAAGCAGGTATTCGAGCATTGCTGTGCTCATTAAAGGCATGTCGCACGATAAAATGATATTGATCTCCGTTTCCGACCGTTTCAGGCAGGAATAAATGCCAATCATTGGAGCGCCATCGGGCAGTTCATCGGGCCAGACTTCGCAGCCTGTAAACCCGTAAACAGAATTATTCGAACTGATGACCACCTTGCTGCACAAGGGTTTTAAAGCATCAATCGCATATTCGACCAATGATTTGTCCTTCAGCTCCATCAACGACTTATCAGAGCCCATCCGGCTGCTGCGGCCTCCGGCAAGTACAATTCCGGTAATGGATTTAGTGTTCATCGATATTATAAAGCATCCGGAATGAATGTTCAACTGTTTTGAATATTTCATCGGAATATTCTTTCACAGCTTTTGGATTTCCGGGTAGTGCGTAAACCAAGGTTTTTCCAGCCACACCGGCAATGCTCCGGCTGATCAGGGCATTTGGGAATTGCATGCCATATTTCACCCGAATCATTTCCATGATGCCGGGTATTTCCTTGTCGAGTATCGATTTGATCGCGTCAGGAGTCATATCGCGTGGCCCAATTCCTGTACCTCCCGTGGTGAAGATGATATCTGTATTCTGGCTAATCAACAGTTTCATCAAGGCTTTTAATTGCTCCTCCTCATCAGGAATTATAGAGTTTTTTATCTCAACATGCCTGCCGTTTCCAGTAAAGAAATCTTCCGATAGCTTTTTCAGCAGGGGACCACTTAGATCTTCATAAATTCCCTGGCTGGCCCTGTCGCTGAGGGTGATGATGTGTACCTTGATGACTTTGGGATGGTATTCCAGAATGTCTCCTTCCTGAAGTTCACCACCTTCAAGCGCCCGGCAGAAAATGCCTTCTTTGGGCATCACGCAATTCCCTGTTTCCTGAAAGATGGCACAATTATTACCATGACATTTTTTTCCAATCTGAGTGACCTCAAGCACGATATTTCCGGAGATGAGCCGGTCGAATGGTTTCATTTGATAAAGCAGAAATCCTTCCGTAGTAATATTTTCAGCAAATTCGCCATAAGTTAGTTTACGTCCGGCGGATGTCTCCATCTTTTCAAAACTCTCCCGCCCAAGCAGACTAACCTGTCTGTGCCACAAACCGGCATGCGCATCACCTTTTACACCGGTGCTGGAAAGTTTAATTTTATCAACAGGTATTTTAATCGTTCCTTTTTTTTCGGAGATATTCACCGACAGTATTCTTATCTTTTCCATAATTATTCCCGAAGGTTTGTTTTTGTTTTTTCAATGAGTTGTACATTACCAATAACCATCGATTTATCAACAGCTTTGCACATATCGTAGATAGTCAGCAGTCCTACGCTGACAGCAGTAAGGGCTTCCATCTCCACCCCGGTAATACCGGTACAGCGAACTTCGCTGGTAATGTTGATTCCTGTTTCATCCTGAACTGCTTTAACCAGGATCTTGTTCAAAACGATGTTATGACAAAGCGGGATGAGTTCAGCCGTACGTTTGGCCGCCTGAATTCCGGCTATTTCAGCAACTGTAAGCACATCGCCCTTTTTGATCAGGTTTTGAGCGATTAGCTTCAAGGTTTCCGGCGAAAGCAGGATGTGGCCTGATGCTTTGGCCACGCGCAACTGAACCATCTTGTCTCCAACGTCCACCATGTGGGCATTTCCCTGATCATCGGTATGTGTTAATTTGGCCATCGGTTTATCCTCCAATATTATAAAAACTTCCCTTGCGGTTAAAACAACCATTTAAAGGTTTACAATTTAATGCACTTAGCAATGCTTTTTCGGCTCCAAGTTCGCGTACCGAAAATTCCTGTTCGTCGAACAAACAGGGTTTTACCATGCCGTTGGCTGTGAGCCTTAACCGGTTGCATTGACTACAGTTTCCTCCGTTTCCGCCTTCTACAACCGAGAACTCTCCGCTTTCAAGATTCATTTGCCGGATAAACCGTACCTGAAGGTTATTCATCCGGCCAAATTCTTTGACTTCCCGGGCATCCTCTTCGTTTGACGATTTAAACACCACGCAATTTATTTTTACCGGTTCGAGGCCCGCATTGCTGGCAGCTTTTATACCACGAAGAACCTGGTTTACATCTCCTCCCCTGGTGATTTTGCTGAATTTTACCGGATCTATGGTGTCCAGGCTGATGTTCACCCGCCGCAAACCAGCATCTTTGAGGGGTTGGGCGAGTTCTTCCAGAAATATTCCGTTGGTGGTCATTGAAAGGTCATTGACGCCTTTGATGGAAGCCAGTTGTGATACCAAGGTCACAATATCTTTTCGTACCAGTGGCTCTCCACCCGTAATCCGAAATTTGTCGATGCCATAACTGACTGCCACCGTGACCAAATCGGTAATTTCTTCGAACGAAAGAATATCCATGTGATTCATCAGGTGAATCCCTTCTTCTGGCATACAATAGCTGCACCGAAGGTTGCAACGGTCGGTCACTGAAATACGCAGGTAATTGATATGTCGGTTAAAGCGGTCGTACACAGACGATTTCTCCTTTTTTGATTTCTAAACTATTTTGAGGTATTTCCATAATTCCGTGTGCAAGTGTGTAGGCATGAATATGTGCCGAACCATGATATTCGAGCGGAATTACTGTTCCTTGTCTGGTCAGGGTAACCGGTACAAAAAATAGCTGATCCCCCTTTTTGCGTATATAATCCACTTCAAGAGGCAGGTACAGAAATGATTCATCAGTGGGTTTTCCCATCATTGCAGTTAAAAAGGGTTTGACCAACACCTCAAATTGAACAAATGAAGAAACCGGATTGCCCGGCATGCCAAATACAACATGACTATTCCTTTCGCCAAAAAGCAAGTGCTTGCCTGGTTTTACCTCCATCCCGTGAACATGGATATTGACATTCAACTGCTTCAGAATTTTCGGTACAAAATCGAAATCACCCACAGATACACCGCCTGAAATGAGAATGACATCGTATTTCTCCAGAGCAAGTGCCAACACTGTTTTTAATGCAGTTTCATCGTCAGGCACAATGCCCAAATAATCAGGAGTAATTCCAAATTGTTGGGTTTGGGCAATTAATTGGCAACTATTACTGTTCCTGATTTTTGAAATTCCAGGTATTTCGCTGGGCTCGACCAATTCGTCACCGGTTGAAAGAATCGCTATAGATGGCAAATTGTAAACCAAAGGATTTACATAGCCAACTGAAGCCAAAATGGCAATGTGCGCCGGTGTAATGACATCCCCTTTTTTTAGAACCAGTTCACCGGCTTTTACATCTTCTCCGACATAACAGATATTTGCGTTGGTGGTTTCACGGTTGCACAGCACCTGATTTGGTCCAAGCTCTTCGATGTGTTCTTTCATAATCACCCAATCTGCTCCTTCAGGAACCATTGCCCCGGTCATGATGCGGGCACATTGATTCGCCCCGATCATTTTCGTGGGAATACTCCCTGCCGGAATTTCTTCGATTACCTGCAATGGATTTTTGATGTCCGATTTCCTGCAGGCATATCCGTCCATGGCCGATTTATTAAACGGGGGCATTGAAATATCCGAAAACACATCTTCGGCAAGCGTCCTTATTAAAGCACGAAACAAATCCACCCGTTCGGTACCTAAAGATAGCGCAAACCTTTTTATAATTTTAAGTCCTTCGTCAAATGGTATCATGGAATCAGTGTTTTAAGGTCCATTTGTTATCTGTTATTTCAATGGAATCCAAGTCAAAATTAAGCTTTTCACCATCAAATGTAATCATGCAGTCAGCTAGTAACTTCAGTTTTTCGGAAGCCGGTTTTATTATTGCGTTTTCTGAACGGCTCATCATGAAAAATAAACCTGGTACTACGTGGTAGCGCAATCCTCCCGATTCGCAAACCAGTAATGAACCGGAAGGTACCCTCTTTCCAATTTCCTGAAAAGCGGTATCCAGATGTTCATCGTTTGCCATCACAAAGAATGATTGCAGGGCGCCTGCCTGAAGCATCAGGGAACTGTCCTTTCCTGTAGTGGAATCAGTCTCTTCAGCAAGATACAAGTTGCTCTCATCGATAATGACCTTCCCGCTTTGGATATTTCTATGAAAATGAGGCGTAATTTTCAGAGAAATAATGGAATGATCCAAACTGAATTTCCGGAGGATATTACATACCAAGGTTGTTTTTCCTGTATTTCGACCGGTACCGGCAATTAAAAGCAGCTGTGGAATAATAATGGGTTCCATGCTAAAAAATAAAGAGTTTGATACTTGCCATTAACAAGACTGCCGCCAAAACGAATTTAAGTTTATCCGATTTAAGACTGAAACTTCCCATGTAGGAACCGGAAATTCCACCAACAATTCCGACGATAATCCAAACTACGATATGAGGTTCAAGCGTAAAACCGCTGGTTGCCAATCCAAACAAGCCCGATATGGAGTTCAGGAAAATGAACAATGCCGAAGCTGCAGCCGATTCTTTCACATTGGCCCAGTGCATCAAAATAATGATTGGACTCAAAATGATTCCGCCTCCAATGCCAATCATTCCGGAGAAAAGACCCAGAAGTGCACCAATGGCAAGCGCCAAAAGAATTGGAACCTTTTCTGAAGTTTCGGTAATTGCCTTCGGAACAAACAACATTCGTGCAACAGCGATCAATAAAAAGATCCCGAGGATGATTTTATAGGTAGAGGGATTTACTTTAGTCATGGCGCCCAGGTAGGCAAAAGGAATGGAGGTGATCAGAAAAGGGAAAACCAGTTTCCATCTGAAATACCCGGCCTTGTAATAGCTGAAAAATGAGATGGCAGAGACAAAAACATTGAGGGTCAATGCGGTTGATTTCATAAAAACGGGGGCAATGCCAAATAGCGCCAGAAGCGCCAGGTAACCGGTACCACCACCATGACCCACCGATGAATAAAGGAATGCAATGACGAAAAGAGAAATAAGAAACAGATATTCCATAGTATGAATTTTATCTTTCTCATTTTCCGAAAAAACACGAATACAGCCTTCACCGAACGATGAAGTGCGCAAAACTAAGCAGCATCTGTATCTCCTTTCCAAATTCAGGAATGTATTCCTTCGGGAGGCAAAAACGTTTCCATTGATACCCATCGGTTACCCTTTCGTGTGCAGGAGCAGTTAGAAAAAATAACTCGGAGAAAATCTTTCGTAAAGGAATTAAAAATTAACCACTTTCAAAACATCAAATCTAAATGATTATCGATGATACAAATTATTAAAGAACCGTTGATAAATTTCATTAACCAATTCCGGGGGAAAATTGGCACAGACCTTTTCCCTGATTAGAAATTATGTTTTGCGAACAAAATCTTCTTTTACTTGATTTGTTCCTCTACCCCAAACAACGCAAGTGCCCCGGTCGGGCACGATTTGGCAACAATTTCAGCTGTTTTTTCAAGTCCTTTTTGAATGCTTTCGTTAAACGGAACTCCTACCTTAACATCGAAGCCACGGCCAATAAAAGTAAAGCCAAATTCTTCCTGATGTTGGCGGGTTAACCGAACGCAGATGCCGCATTTGATGCATTTGGCCGGTTCATAAACAATTCCTTCGCGGTGAATAAACTTCTCCACATTAATGCGTTCGTTGCTTTGAAATCGCTTTTGAATGGCATGATACCGATCTGACAATTCCCGTAACACGCAGGATTCCGGATTGCGGCAATCGCAGTGCATGCAGCGTTTGGCCTCGCGAATGGCTGCTTCACGGGTAAATCCTGAACTTTCTGCTTTTTGGCGTGGTGCGTTTTCTGAATCTTTTTGGTATTGGATAAACTCAACTTCAGCCAGTCTTCCAAATTTGGAATTAAACCGTTCGGGATAACCCGAAACTTCCCCGCTTCTTAAATATGAATCGATGACTGTTGCCACTTCTTTGCCCTGACCAACCGATCGAACAGCCAGTTTCGAGGTCCGAACTGAGTGACCAACAGCGAAAACCTTTGGGATAGAGGTAGCATGACTGGTTTTTTCGACAATTACTCCTGCCTTGGCAGTCTTTAGTCCGAATACCGGACTTCCTTCAGGAACAGTTCCGAGGGCAACAACAATCGCATCATATTCCTTCTGCAATTCTGCAAAACGACTGTCATCTATCATTTCATTGAACCTGATTTGAACGCCAATTGCTGTAATGGTAGCTATCTCCTGTTCAATAACTTCAACAGGTAAAATTTCAGGATCAATCTGAAGTAATTCACCTCCGGCCTGATTGTTTTTTTCAAAAATTACAGCCTGATGTCCTTTTTGCTGAAGGTAATAAGCAGCAGCCAATCCTGCAGGTCCGGAACCGATAATGGCTACCTTTTTGCCTGAAAGCGCTGCCAATTGGGGCAAATAAGGGTTTCCGCTTTTCAAATCCTCGTCGCCCGCAAATCGTTTCAGGAGGCAGATTGAAACCGCTTCGTCCACTTGTTTCCGGCGGCAACCAGCCTCACACGGAGCCGGACAAATGCGTCCAAGAATAGATGGCAGGGCAATATCGCGTTTGACAACTTCCAATGCCTGGGCAAAATCCCCTTTCGCAATGAGCCGGTTCATCAGCGGAATATTCATGTGTGCCGGACAAACCAACTGGCAAGGCGCTTCGCAATCGCCTACATGCTCGCTGAGCAGCAGTTCGAGAGCCGCTTTCCGCGATTCGGTGGTTTCCTCATCATCAGAAATAATGACCTGACCTTCAGCAACAGGCGTTGAACAGGAGGCAAACAATCGGCCACTTTTGGCATCTTTTACCAGGCAAATCATGCAGGACGTAAAATGTTCGGCGCCTTCCAGGTAGCACATGGTTGGAATTCCGATGCCAACGGATTGGGCTGCCTGCCATACCGAAGTACCGGGTTCAACCTCAACGTTGCGGTTATCTATTGTGAGTTTAATCATCTCTTAGTTGTTGCGGGATACAAGTTACGGGTTACGGGTTACGTGTTGTTTTCCAGTTTTCTTCGACATACTGAATAAACTTATTGATTTTAGCACCTAATAATTCATATTCGTCTAGTAAACTTATCAGGTTTTTGTTATCAAAATGTAATTCATTGATCATAGTCAGCTGAGAAATAGCCTCATCACAAGAAGAATGGGCAAATATTAGAAATCTAACAAATTCATCTTTATACCTTCTTCTACCAAAGCCTTCTGCTATATTATCCTTAATGCTTTTTGATGATCTTCTAACCTGACTTCCTTGTTCATAAAGCTCATATTTTGGCAATGTAAGAGTCATTCGATGTACTTCAAGAGCCAATCGATAAGCCAATTTGTAGATATCCAAGTCTTTGTAACTGTTCATTGTAAAAGGGTTACGAGTTTCGGGTTATGGGTTATGGGTTATGGGTTACGAGTTGAAAAAATCGTTACGGGTTATAAGTTGCGAGTTGACTTTCGAAATCCAATTTTCAAAATACTCCATTTTATTTTCATATCTCTTCTTATTTTTTGTTATTTCATTTGTCATCCTAAACTACAAAAACGCTGTATCCTGCACCCGTATCCCGAAACACGGAACTCGAAACCCTCATCTCGCAACCCGAAACTCGTAACCCGCAACCCGCAACACTAAACAATCTCCACCGCATCAACCGGGCAAACTACCCGGCATGCATCACATTTGATGCACAGATCAGTAATGACTTCGTGCTTTTCATGCGGCTTAAACAGAATCGCATCGGTGGGGCATTTCTGCGCACATTTAGTACATCCGATACACAAATCGTTGATCTGATATTTGATCATACTCTGACATTTGCCTGCCGGACATTTGCCATTGATGTGAGCAATGTATTCTTCCCTGAAATATTTTAATGTGGACAGAATAGGGTTTGGCGCCGATTTTCCCAATCCGCATAAGCTTCCCTTTTTCGTCCAGCCTGCCAGGTATTCTAATTCGTCCAGATCTTTCAGAGTTCCTTTTCCGGTAGTAATTTTGGTCAGGATATCGAGCATTCGTTTGGTTCCGATTCGACAAAAGGTACACTTCCCGCAAGATTCATTTTGCGTAAATGAAAGGAAGTATCGCGCAATATCGACCATGCAATCGTCTTCGTCCAGCACGACCAATCCGCCCGAACCCATCATGGCGCCCACTTCGAGTAACGATTCGTAATCGATGTGCGTGTCGTACAATTCGGCAGGAACACAACCACCGGATGGACCGCCAACCTGCACCGCTTTAAATTTTTTGCCATTCTGGACTCCGCCACCAATTTCTTCGACAATCTGGCGAACGGTAATTCCCATCGGTACTTCAATCAGCCCGCCACGGTTGACTTTTCCAGCCAGGGCAAACACTTTGGTCCC
>JAUXUF010000048.1 GCA_030684645.1 Bacteroidota bacterium
GAAAGCTCAGGCATGGACCAAAGCAATCGGAATGAATTTCTCCGGCTTCGTGAATCACGAATTAAAAACACAAAGCCAGAGAAATGTTGCAAACCCATGTACTTCCGCTATGTTTTACATGAGAAATTAGCCAAACTCGAGTTTGCCGTTCACTTTAGTGAACGGACATTAATATTTTTCTTTCCTCATGTAATGAATTCCAACTCACTTCGTCTTAACTTTGAAAACACACAGAAACAGGTTCGAATGTTAGCCAGAGATTTTAAAACCGATGTACTTCCGATCAGCAACAAGTTGTTGCGGTTTGCCCTTCAAATCCTTCAGGATGAGGAAGAGTCAAAAGATGTACTTCAGGATATTTTTCTGAAACTCTGGCAAAAACGTGATGAATTGGAGAAGGTGGAGAACCTGGAAGCATTTGCCTTACGAATGACCCGAAACCGCTGTTTGGATGTAATCCGCTCACGGAGAACTGTTTCGATGGAAGGGATAAAAAAGATCAAATTGGCGGATGAAAATTGGACAAATACAGATCATCTGGAAAATACTGATTCAGTCATTCTTGTCAAACGAATCATTACCGAATTGCCCGATTTACAGCGTATCGTTATTCAGTTGCGCGACATCGAACAACTCGAATACGATGAAATAGCTGAAGCTACCGAGATGAATGTGAATGCAATCCGGGTAAATTTATCGCGTGCCCGGAAAAAAGTGCGGGATGAAATCTTAAAAATTCAAAACTATGGAATCACAGAAAATAAACATACTGCTTCGAAAGTACTTTGATGCCGAAACCACCCTTGACGAGGAAAATGAACTGATCACTTATTTTAACTCGGACGAAGTGGATGAAGAACTGAAATCATACATTCCTGTGTTTTCAGGACTGAAAGCGCTTTCGGTTAGCGGGAATCAGGATTTGGGCGACGATTTGATGAACTATATTCTCGAATCGGAGCACAAAGAAAAACTGAAGTACCGCTGGATGTGGCAAATTGTGACCGGAGTGGCTGCATCTGTGATTCTGGTGATGCTGGCTGTAAATTTTTACAGCAATCAAAATACATGGAAAGACACGTTTACCAATCCTGATCAGGCATATAGAGAAGCCAGTAAAACCCTCGATTTTGTTGCCGGCAAATACAACAAGGGTTTGGCACAACTTAAGCCGATCGGTAAAATTGAAAGTGCTGTAAGTCCTTTTAATTCAGGAATAAATACGTTGAACAAAGGATTCAGGCAAATGAAAGAAGTTGAAACATTGAACAAAAAACTTAAAAAAGAATAGCTATGAAAAGAATTTTAATTACCCTGGTTTTGCTCATCCCTCTGATGGTGATGGCCCAGGAAGGCAGTCCGATAGACAAGCTTTTTAATAAGTATGCCAATAAAGAAGGGTTTACCACCGTAAATATCAGCGGTAAATTGTTGAGTTTAGCCAACAGCTTTGCTGATTCGAAAAATGACGAAATTGAAATGTTGAATAAAATCAGCGGCATTCGGGTATTGTCGGCCGATGATTCAATTGTAAACAAAAATCTCAATTTTTATAAGGAGTTGGAATCCGATGGATTCTTCAAAAACAACAAATACGAAGTTTTAATGGAAGTAACGGATAAAAATGAAGTTGTTCGGTTTTATGGACGAAGTGGCGCAAACGGAAAACTTTCGGAGCTTTTGCTTGTGGTTGGCGGTAGCAGTAACACATTGATCAGCATCCGAGGAGTAATTAATCCTGATGATATCGGAAAGCTAACCGGGTCACTCAACATGGGGATTAAAACCAAATAATAGCCTCCCCCCAGCCTGCGGCTGGCAGGCGACCCCTTACTTCGGCAGGCTCAGTAACCACCGAAGGAGGGAAGAAAGAACCGACATTCGGAAGTTTTAAAAAGTCCCATAAACCCTTTCTAACTATGGCAGGTAGATAAATGGAGGACTTTTTAATTGTGCAACCCCAGTTCTTTCTATACTTGAAAAACAAATATTCATAATTTGCTCTGTCCAAACTCCCTTCCCACGGTTGATGAGACTTCGGCGTGAGCTCAGTCGAACGCCTGTCGAATCATGGGGAAGGTCTGGAGCGGGGCTTTCTTTTTTATCTTTCCTTCCAAAAATTGTTTTACTTTTAGTTCTGAAATAAGACCGATAAAAATGAATCCTCAGAGTTTCTGGAAAAAATATCAATTTACTGCGAATCAGGCCCTGCATTATAAGGCCGGATATGCTGAAGTTTTCATAAAACACATTCAAAATGGCTGGTTGGTCAAGAGTCAACTGAATGATCAGGCATCCGATGAATTGATTGTTGAGGAAGTTGCCGATTTGGCTGACGACTCGGATGTACTCCATTTTCACACCGGAAAATCGCACGAATTGATTGTCGTGCCTGCATTGCCAAACAAAGCAGTGGTTTTCAGGAACAACAGGAATATCAAAATAAGTGCAGGCGAATCGGCCAACCTCTTCTTTCGGATTCCATTAACTATGCAATTTTATTTTCAGGAAGTAAAAGATGAAAACCGCCTGATGGAAATGCCACTGCAACGTTTGTCGGATACCTGGTTTGGCGAAATCGACAGCGGAGAACCAGCCTATTCAATCGGAAGCAATTACGAGAAGTCATTTTCTGAGATTCGGGCAACAGCTTGGGAAGCCGTTTCTTCGGTCGGGATCATTAACAATACGGCCGGTGTCCTCGAACTTCAACGCCTGATTTTACGGGTTGAAGATTTTAATATCTACCTGAAAAACAATCAGCTGCTGACCAGTCATGCCACGATTGAATTCAAAGGTCAGGAACAGGCAGGAAGCGTAAATTTGGGATTCCGGAAGGATATTCATGGTGAAAAACCAGTTCTGGCGGCCAAACCACGCTCTTCAGATACTAAAAATCTCTTGCGCCGAAGTTTCTTCTTTATCAAAAACATGTATCAAAACTAAGTTATGGATTTAGGCCTTTCAACTTATTTTAACACCGAAACGGTCGATAAATTCTTCCGGATTTTGTTTATCCTGGTTGCCGGTGGCAGTTCCATTCACCTGATTTCGTATATGGTGAAACGGTCGCTTTACAAACAACTTTCACGGCAATCGATGATGCTGGTAATCCGCACCATTGTTTATACGGGTTACATCGGGCTGGTATTGATTGTCATTCGTGAACTGAACTATGATTTAACTGCGCTGTTTGGAGCTGCCGGAGTCGTGGGTATTGTTATCGGTGTTGCTTCGCAAACCAGTATAGGTAACATCATCAGCGGACTTTTCCTTGTTGGCGAAAAGTCTTTCGAACTGGGAGACGTAGTAAAAATCGGCGATAAAACCGGGACCGTTCATTCCATCGATTTATTGTCGATTAAAGTAAGAACATTCGATAATGTATTAATTCGGATTCCGAATCAGACGGTAATTTCGACCGAACTGGTGAATGTGACCAAATTTCCGATCCGGCGGCTCGACTTTCGGATTGGAGTGGCTTATAAAGAAGATCTGAGAAAGGTAAAAACTGTGCTGGAAACTGTAGCCCGAAACAATCCGCTTTGTTTGGAAGAACCTGAACCGTTGATCATTTTCCAAACTTTTGGCGACAGCAGTATCGAGATTATTTTTGCGGTCTGGTTCGAAAAAGCCAATTACCTGGCCGTAAAAAACAGTGTATTCATCGAAATTAAGGAAGCCTTCGATCGTGAAGGAATCGAAATACCTTTTCCGCATGTAAGCGTTTATGCCGGCGAAACCAGCAAACCCATTACCATAAAACTTCAGGAAGAGAAAACCGAATTCAAATAGCCGGTTCAAAATCCTTTTTGCATAGCGGGTAATTAAGATTTCATGATCAAATACATACAAATCCTATCCTGACTTTCTTTAAATTGTGACCGGAATTTATCCATGTTAAAAACAAGAAAATGAGACTGATTCTCCAGAATATAAAAGAACTTGTTCAGGTTGATCCAAAAAGACGACTATGGGTAGCTGGAAAATCAATGTCTGAAGTTCAGACCATAAAAAATGCTTTTCTGATTGTTAAGGATGAGCAGATTAGCGATTTTGGCCCGATGGAAAAGCTCAGTCAGTCTGATTTTGAGGCAGACGATCTGCTCATGGAAATTGATTGTTCAGGAAAAATGGTTTTCCCAAGCTACTGTGATTCACACACACACCTGGTTTATGCTGCCAGTCGCGAAAATGAATTTACAGATCGAAATAAAGGATTGACTTATGAGGAAATCGCACAGAACGGTGGCGGAATTCTGAATTCGGCCAGGCATTTGCATGAAATGTTGGAAGATGCTTTATTCAATCAGGCGATGGTGAGGCTGGAGGAAATTGCGATGATGGGAACCGGCGCTGTTGAAATAAAAAGTGGCTACGGGCTGACCACTGAGTCGGAATTAAAAATGCTGCGGGTGATTCACCGGATGAAGCAGCATTCGCCACTAATGATTAAATCAACTTTTCTGGCACATGCATTTCCGATGGAATTCAGGAATAAACGGAAAGAATACATGAATATGCTGGTCAACGAGATGCTTCCACTTATTGCTGCTGATGAACTGGCTGATTATGTGGATGTCTTTTGCGACCGGGGATTTTTTACCATCAAAGAAACAGAACGGATTCTGCTGGCTGGCGGTAAGCTTGGAATGAAGGGAAAAGTTCATGCCAACGAACTGGCTAATTCGGGTGGCGTTCAGGTTGGGGTAAAATGCAACGCCCTGTCAGCAGATCACCTCGAACATATAGAAGATGAGGAAATCGCAGCTTTGATGGACAGTGAAACCATGCCGACAGTTTTGCCGGGTGCCGCATTTTTCCTGAACCTGAAACTGGCTCCTGTGCGCAAAATGATTGAAGCCGGTTTGCCGGTGGCTTTGGCTTCCGACTATAATCCAGGTTCGTCTCCCTCCGGAAATATGAATTTTATTCAGTCGCTGGGTTGTCTGAAATACGGGATGACTCCTGAAGAAACGATTCATGCCACCACCATCAATTCGGCTTATGCCATGGGAATCAGTGAAAGTTACGGCAGTATTGCCCGCGGAAAGGTTGCCAATCTGTTTATTACCAAAGAGATTTCATCGTATGCCGTAATTCCGTATTCCTTCGGCTCAAACCTCATCGAAACCGTAATACTCAATGGCGAAATACAATAAATTCCAAGTTCCAAATTTCAAATTCCAAGTGGGTACTTGAATGGAATTTGGTTATTAAATTTTGAGTATTGGATATTTCAAAGTTCCAAATTCGAAGTTCCAAATTCAAGGTTTTCCAAATGAGAGTTATTTAAAAAAATGAAATACTTTTAGCATTGAGCCGTTCTGAAGTCCCCCCTGTGGGGGATTTAGGGGGCTTTAATTATCTTCGCTATATGAAACAACTAATCGAATGTGTTCCAAATTTTTCGGAAGGAAGGGATGAAAATATAATCCGGCAAATTACCGATGCGATTCAACGTGTTGATGGAATTAAATTACTGAATGTGGATCCGGGACGCGATACCAACCGAACCGTGGTGACATTTGCCGGTGAACCCGAACAAGTGATTGAAGCCGCTTTTCAGGGCGCAAAAATGGCTGCCCAACTCATCGATATGAGCAAACATAAAGGTGAACATCCTCGTTTTGGGGCAATAGATGTTTGTCCGCTGGTGCCAATTGCCAACATTTCGATGGAAGGAACCGTAGTTTATGCACGGAGACTGGCTCAACGAATAGGAGAGGAGCTCGGCATTTCGGTATATTGTTACGAGTTTGCCGCATCAACCGAAGACCGCCAAAGTTTAGCCAACTGCCGGGCCGGCGAATACGAAGGATTGAAAGAAAAACTGGTCAGACCCGAATGGAAACCTGATTTTGGCCCTGCTATGCTGAATGAAAAATCGGGTGCAGTGGCCGTTGGTGCACGTAATTTTCTGATTGCTTACAATGTCAATCTCAATACCACTTCGGTACGTCGGGCCAATTCCATTGCTTTTGATGTCCGCGAGGCGGGTCGTGTAGTTCGTGAAGGCGATCAGGTAACTGGCAAAATTGTAAACAACGAAAATGGAGAACCTTTGCGGATTCCCGGATCACTCCGGAAAGTGCGTGCCATTGGCTGGTTTATTGAGCAATACGGAGTGGCACAAATATCCATGAACCTGACCGACATTACGGTAACTTCGATGCACCAGGCATTCGACGAAGTGGTCGAAAAAGCCCGTGAGCGAGGAATCCGGGTAACCGGTTCAGAGTTGATCGGAGTAATTCCTTTGCAGGCCATGCTCGATGCCGGTAAATATTTCCTCCGGAAGCAGCAGCGTTCGGTGGGTATTCCTGATGATGAAATCCTGAAAATAGCGATCAAATCACTTGGTTTGGATGAGCTGGCGCCTTTTGATCCGAAGAAACGAATCATTGAATACCTGATAGAGGATGATCAGAACAAATTGGCTGATCTAAGCTTATCCGGATTCTCGAACGAAACCTTGTCTGAATCACCCGCGCCTGGAGGAGGTTCTGTGTCGGCTTATGTAGGTGCGTTGGGTGCTGCACTGGGCACCATGGTAGCTAATTTATCGGCCCACAAACGAGGCTGGGACGATCGCTGGGACGAATTTTCAGGTTGGGCCGAAAAAGGGAAAATTGCTCATGACCGGCTACTGAAATTAGTTGATGAAGATACTTCAGCTTTCAACGCCATAATGGATGCTTTTTCGCTTCCGAAGAATACCGATCAGGAGAAAAAGAAACGATCGGCTACGATTCAGGATGCAACCAAACGTGCCATGGAGGTACCTTTCGAGGTGATGCAAACTGCTTTTCAATCGTTGGAAGTTATTGGTGCGATGGCCGAAACCGGCAATCCCAATTCAGTTTCGGATGCTGGTGTCGGAGCCTTGTGTGCCCGAACCGCGGTTTACGGAGCATACCTCAATATCAGGATAAATGCCGGAGGACTTGCCGACAAAGCATTTACTGAAGATATTCTGAAAAAAGCAGCCAGCCTGCTTCAGAAAACCCTTACCAAAGAAGCAGAAATTCTGAAGTTGGTAGAGTCAAAAATATAATTCTGAAAGTTAATGGGAGAAAGGGTTTCACTTCAAGTGGAGCCCTGTCTTGGTTTAGATAGCAGGGTATTACTTTTCCTGAAATCTGCCAACATTCAGAATTTTGAATTACAGGACACCAAAGGATACAAAACCCATCAGCAATGACTTATTTTACATCGAAATTCAGGAATTGCATAAAAAACATTCTACAATGAACAATCAAAATCTCTTTAAAATCTTTCCGGGACGACAGGTTTTGCTGGATGAATTAAAAAATAAAGGCGAACAGAAAGTTCTATTAGTAAACGGACATTTTCACACTCCATATTCCTTCAGTGCCTTCACCGAAATCGAACAACTTTTTCAAATGGCTAAAATGGAAGGCGTTCAGGTCCTTGGAATTAACGATTTTTATACCACCGATGGATATACCGAATTTGCTGATCTTTCGAAGAAATACAAAATCTTCCCGCTGTTCAACATCGAGTTTATGGCCCTGCAGAGCGATGAGCAGGCCAAAGGTATTCGGGTAAATGATCCGGCAAATCCGGGCCGTACCTACATGAGTGGAAAAGGTTTGACGCATCCGCTAAAAATTGGCAAAGCTCAATCAGCATTGCTCGAGCAAGTTCAGCACGAAAGCAATGTGCAGACTGCCGAAATGGTTGAAAAACTGAATGCTTTTCTGAATGAAATCCATGCAGGTTTCAATTTTACCTTTGATGAACTGAAAACAAAATATGCCAAAAACATGTTGCGCGAGCGGCACATTGCCAAAGCTTTGCGTGAAGCTATCGACGAAAAATTCAGTACTTTGGAAGAAAAGAAAGCATTTTATACGCTGGTTTTCTCCGGAAAAGATGCAAAATCGGATTTGAATGACGCGACAGGTCTGGAAAATGAAATCCGCGGGAATCTGCTAAAAACAGGAGGTCGGGCATTTGTTCCTGAAGATCCGAAAGCATTTTTGAGCCTGGAACAAGTCAGGGAGGTCATCATTAGTGCCGGTGGCATTCCCTGTTACCCGGTTCTACTCGATGATCCGAAGGGGAATTTTACTGATTTTGAAGGCGACAAAGAAGAACTATACCGGAAATTGGTTGAAAAGAAAATCTTTAGTATTGAATTGATTCCAGGTCGCAATGATTTTGCCATCCTGAAAGATTTTGTGAAGTTCTTCCGCTCGAAAAACTTCCTGATATCGTTTGGAACCGAACACAACACGCCGCAGCTTGATCCCGTAAAAGTAAGTTGCCGCGGTGGTGTTGAACTGGATGAAGAACTCAACCGGATTGGCTACGAAGGGGCCTGTATCATTGCTGCGCATCAGTACCTGGTTGCTAAAGGAGAAGAAGGATACCTGGATATTTATGGTCGTGCCAAAACAAGCCAATACGATGCGTTTGTTGAACTGGGGCAGGCAGTGATTGGACATTTTATAGGAGCCTCATCCCCAACCCTTCTCCAAAGGAGAAGGGAGCATGTCAATGAAGATTCTGAACACGTTGTTATTAAGGAGCAAATTCTTAATTCCCCTCCTTTGGAGGGGGTAGGGGAGGCTCTTCAGGAATTAATCGAAGTATCACAACATTACGGAAGGCAGAAAGATTTTGTCATTGCCGGAGGAGGAAATACCTCGTATAAAGACGAAAACCATATTTACATCAAAGCCAGCGGATTTAGCCTGGCTACTATCGGTGAGGATGGATTTGCCCAGCTCGACCGCAAAGCGCTGCAGGTAATCACAGAAAAAAACTATTCCGAAGATGTGATGGAACGCGAAAATCAGATCAAAAATGATTTGCTCAACGCCCGTGTTCATCCCGAAAAAGGACAACGCCCGTCGGTCGAAACTTCGCTTCACAACTTGCTTAATTTCCGGTTTGTGGTTCATACCCACAGCACCAAAGTAAACGGGCTGATGTGTGGCAAAGATGCTGAAAAGCGCACTGCCGATCTGTTTGACGACGAAGTGGTTTTTGTTCCATACACCGATCCAGGGTATATTTTATACAAGGAAGTGGAGAATCGCATCAATGCTTTCCGCAGCCGGACCAATGCCGAACCCAAAATCATTCTATTGCAGAACCACGGTATTTTTGTGGCTGCCGATACAATTGCTGAAATCCAAAGATTATACGATCAGGTAATTTCCAAGCTGGACAACGCTATTGGAGAGATTCCACAGTTAGTTGGCCTTTCGGTTGATCCGGTTGCCGTAAAAATTATTCCGGCAATCCGCATGATGTTGTCTGCAAACGGATTGAAAACACTCAAAGTAGTTAATAATTCATACTACGAACGATTCCTTTCATCTGAAGCTGAATTCTACAATATTGCCTTGCCCTTTATTCCGGATGTCATCGTGTATTGCAATTCATCCTTCATTTATGCTGAATATACCGGTGATGTGGAAGTTTTGCTGAATGAACTTTCAGGAAAAATAAAAGCTTATATCGAAACTCAGCCAAAAACTCCAAAGATTATTTGCATCAAGGGAATTGGCTGTATTCTGGCCAGCGACAATGCCCAGGGAGTGGCAACTTTGGAAGATGTGATGATGGATACTTGTTTGGTGAGTTTGTACTCCGAAAAATTTGGCGGACAAAGCCCGATGACTCCGGAACAGGTTCAGTTTATCGACACCTGGGAAGTGGAACAATACCGCAGTGCAATTGCTATGGGAGCTACTGCCGGACGGGTAGATCGTAAGATCGCCATAGTTACCGGAGGCGCTCAGGGTTTTGGCGCTGGTATCGTTGAAAACCTGATGGAAAATGGCGCCAATGTGGTGATTGCCGATCTGAACGAAGAAAAAGGAAAGGAATTTGCCGATTCGTTGAATGTTGGCAAAGGTAAAAACAAAGCATACTTTGTAAAAGCTGATGTGTCGCATGCCGCTTCGGTTGAAAATCTGATCCTTCAGACTGTATGCGAATTCGGTGGGCTTGATATTTTCATCAGCAATGCCGGTATTTTACGTGCCGGCGGACTGGATGAAATGACTCCGGAAACCTTCGAACTGATGACCAAGGTGAACTATTCAGCCTATTTCCTTTGTGCGAAATATGCTTCAGAGGTTTTGAAATTGCAGAATCAATATAAGCCCGATCATTTTACCGATATCATCCAGATCAATTCCAAATCAGGATTGAAGGGCAGTAACCGAAATTTTGCCTATGCCGGTGGTAAATTTGGCGGGATCGGCCTGACACAGTCGTTTGCCATGGAATTAATGCCGGCTAAAATCAAGGTCAATTCAATTTGCCCGGGAAATTTTTTCGATGGCCCACTGTGGGCTGATCCGGAGAACGGATTGTTTGTGCAGTACCTCCGGGCCGGGAAAGTTCCGGGTGCCACAACTTTGGAAGATGTGAAGCGTTTTTATGAAGCGCAGGTACCGGCAGGTCGGGGTTGTACTCCCCTCGATGTGATGCGCGCCGTGTATTACATCATCGAACAGGAATACGAAACCGGCCAGGCAGTACCTGTAACCGGTGGGCAAAATATGCTGAATTAAAAGCCCCACCCGACCCTCCCCTAAGGGGAGGACTTTTGGGCAGTGCCAATTTGAAAATGATTACTTTTTTATTGATTTTAAATAAGGATATTGAATGAACAAAAATGATAATAATTCAGGAACCCAGAACCCTCCACTTCGGGGAGGGCAGGGAGGTGCTTTTACCCGCGCAGTTCGTTTATACGGGAAAGAAGACTTAAGACTGGAAGAGTTTGAACTTCCGGCAATCAATGCTGATGAAATATTAGCAAAAGTTGTTTCCGACAGCATTTGCATGTCGTCATACAAAGCGGCCAAGCAGGCTGCTGACCACAAGCGTATTCCAAATGATGTGGCTGAAAATCCGATCATTATTGGTCATGAGTTTAGTGGTGAGTTGATGGAGATTGGCGCCAACTGGAAACACAAATTTAAAGTGGGACAGAAATTTTCCATTCAACCGGCTATCTATTATGAAGATGGTCCGGTTGGCGTATTGAGCGCTCCTGGATATTCGTATCCATTCATCGGAGGCGATGCTACCTATGTAATTATCCCGAAGGATGTGCTGGTTCAGGATTGTCTGCTGGCATATGATGGCCCTGGCTTTTATCCGGCATCGCTGGCAGAGCCGCTTTCGTGCGTAATTGGCGCCATTCATGCCAACTACCATACTACACCGGGTTCGTACATTCACAACATGGAAATTGTAGCTGATGGTAAAATGGCTATCCTGGCTGGTGTTGGTCCCATGGGTTTGGCAGCTATCAATTATGTGATCCACCGTGCCGATAGAAAACCGAAATTGTGCGTGGTAACCGATATCGATCAGACCCGGCTCGATCGCGCTGCTTCGATTTATACCGTTGCAGAAGCTGCTGGGAGAGGTATTGAGCTAATCTATCTGAATACTTCTGTAAGTAATCCGGTTGAAGAACTTCGGCGCATTTCCGGAGATACCGGGTACGATGATGTATTCGTTTTTGCTCCAGTTCCACCGGTTATTGAGCAGGGTGATGCCATCCTGGCTTTCGACGGTTGTCTCAATTTTTTCGCCGGACCATCAGATCCGACACTGAGCGCTAAAATGAATTTTTACAATGTTCATTATGCCTATACACACATTGTTGGAACTTCAGGAGGAAATACCGACGAGATGAAAGAAGCGCTGGACGTGATGACCAAAGGTCTTGATCCGGCCGGACTGGTGACTCACATCGGCGGACTGAATGCTGTGATTGAAACAACGCTTCATCTGCCACAAATTCCCGGAGGAAAAAAGCTGATATACACCCATTTGGAAATGCCGCTGACCGCCATTGTTGATTTTGCCGAAAAGGGAAAAACTGATCCTTTGTTTGCGAAACTGACAGAAATTTGCGACCGTCACCAGGGTTTGTGGTCGGTTGAGGCTGAGGAGTATCTGCTCGGATAGTTTAATGTTTAATGGATATTCTTTTACCACGAAGTCACGAAGGCCATTTTTTTTTAAGTAGAACTATTAAAATTTTGTTTTTTTTTGTTCCGTTAGGAACTTAAGGCCGGTAGAATTAATGGAAATGTGCATGTCTTTTGTCCCGTACGGGACAATCCATGGCTCGTAAATCGACATTTCTCCCGACAGATTTTCCCTACGGGAAATTTTTAAACAGTTTTAAGTAATAAATTTCTTTGTGCCTTCGTGTCTTTGTGGTTACTTTAAAACAAATATTTTTCAATAATGATATACATGGCCGACACGGCTAACCTGGACGAACTCAGGGAGCTGTACACATTCTTCCCGTTGGAAGGTGTTACCACCAATCCAACCATTTTAAATCACTCCGGATTAAAACTGTCTGTTGCCATCGAAGGTATTCAGGAATTGGTTGGTAACGGAATGGTTCATGTACAAATGATTTCGGCTGATTCAGAGGATATGGTTCGCGAAGCAAAAAAATACCGAAGTTATTTTGATTTCGGGGATAATTTTTACGCTAAAATTCCAGTGACAGCCAATGGCTTCAGGGCTATGCGAATACTGAAAGATGCTGGCGTTAATGTTACCGCGACTGCCATTTTTACACAGCAGCAGGCTCTGGTAGCCATGAAAGCCGGTGCTGATTTTGTTGCTCCGTATGTAAGTCGTCTTGATAATATTTCATCTCACGGAATAGAAGTGGTGAGTGATATTGTTCAGAATATTTTTGAATACGGACTTCATGGTAAAGTGCTGGCGGCCAGTTTCAAAACGGTCGATCAGATTTACCGTACCAGCATGGCCGGGGCTCACTCGGCGACCATCAGCACTGAATTGCTTTATCAGCTCATCAAACACCCGATGACCGATATTGGTGTGAAGCAGTTTGAAATTGATGCCGAAGGATTGTATGATATTGATTTTTGAAAGATTGTTGTCGGTTATCAGTTGCCGGGTTATCGGTTAAAATAAAAAGCTGTTATGTAATGATTTAGAATCACTGCTTAACGGCTTTTTTTTAGCAGAAAAATAGGTTCTATTATGGATATAGTGGGTAATTAAATTTTGTCTGTATTTGCCACATGCAATTTGGATTACGGAAAAATGAATTGTTTTAAAACCTTATTTGTCAAAGAAACCTTAGTAGGACTTTGATCTCAATGTAAGCTAACCTTATTATGTTGTTGATTTACAGGTGATATAATAAGGTTTAAATCATGGGGAAGTATAATCTGTACTAAGGTTGACCAAATATAAAATAAGGTTTTCATTAGTTTTGGCAGGCTCAGCTACCACGCACTGCTTATTTTTGTATAATAATTTTGCTGAAGTGAATGCAAGTTCTTACCCACACCAAACATCAACAGAAAAAATACATCAATTTTTCTTCAGATGGGGTGAACTTTTTTTATCTTCGCACGCTTTATATAAACGTATATGTATTTATAGATATGAAAAAAGTTTTTTTAACATTCATTCTTTTCGTTTCGCTCCTGATTGAAATGAAAGCCCAGACAGTTGAATATGTGGATGCTGTTAAATTCAAGCAGTTGATAGCCACGGAAGATGCCCTTCTTTTAGATGTACGCACTCCCGGAGAATATTCGCGTGGACACATCAAGGGATCAACAGCAATCGATATTACGGATCCAAGTTTTGAATCTAAGTTTCGAATGCTTCAGAAAAATAAAACCATATTAATTTACTGTCTTTCGGGAAGTCGAAGCAATGCTGGTGCCAATTACCTGGCTCAGATGGGATTTAAGAAAGTATATGCATTGCAACAAGGACTTATGGACTGGAATCGATGTGGTTATGAGTTGGAACAAAGTAGCCAGGTGGTTGCTGCCATAGCCAAAAGCTTTACAGAACAGAGTTTTGGTCAAATGTTGAAAGATAATAAACTGGTTTTGGTAGATTTTAATGCCGTTTGGTGCGCACCCTGCAAAGCCATGATTCCGGTAATAGATAAAGTGTCTGCCGATTTCAAAGGAAAAGCAAAGGTTGAAAAAATTGATATTGAGGCTAATAAAGCAATCACTAATGCCTATCAGGTGCAGACGATACCCGGTTTTGTTCTCTTTAAAGATGGGAAAAAGGTTTGGAGTCAAAGCGGAATTATCAGTTACGATGATTTAGCAGCCGTGATAAAAAAATACCTTTAAAATAAGGCTATACTAATTTATTTCGTTTATTGGCCCGACAAAGCAATAAGGCATAATTTCAATTCTTTAATGGAAAGACGAATTCCCCCAGATTAATATTTTATAAGGAAAAGTAAGCGTTCAGAGTTGAAATCACTGCGCCGAAAACCCAGCTGCCTGAATTACAATTATCAAAACCATTTTGAATATGTTTTGTTTAATCAATAAAAACAAATGAAGAACATATTCATCTTATCCTGGTTTGATAAAAGTACGGTGAAACACCTTCGGTTACCGTTTTCGTTTTTTTTGATGCCTGTCTTTTTGTTCGCATTAAGCCAGGCTAGTTCGATTAACTGGGAAACGACAATCCTTGCATTTGTGATCTTACACCTATTTGTTTTCCCATCGAGTAATGGTTATAACAGTTACCAGGACCGTGACGAAACCAGCATTGGCGGCTTAAAACATCCACCGAAAGTTACCCGGAATTTATATTACGCAACACTTTTACTTGATATTGCAGGCATTTTGTGCGCCCTGCTTGTTTCCGCATATTTTTCCTTGTTTGTTTTAATATTTGTGTTGATGTCACGGGCATACAGTTACCGGAATGTGCGATTGAAAAAATATCCTGTCATCGGATTTTTAACTGTGTTTCTGTTCCAGGGGGCATTTGTTTACCTGATGGCTTCTGCGGCAATTACTGCTTTTTCAGTAGAAACATTTTTTACGCTTAATAACGTGATTTGTATGAGTGTGGCAAGTTTTTTTATTGGCAGTATTTATCCGCTCACCCAAATATATCAGCATGAAGCTGACAGGAAAGATGGAGTAATCAGCATCAGCTACAAACTTGGATATATTGGAACTTTCGTTTTTTCGGCCCTGTTATTTTCATTGGCAAGCCTATTCTTATTTTACTACTTCTATATCAAACATCAGCAAATAGCATTGGTATTATTTTTATTCATCATGCTGCCGGTTGTAGCTAAATTATCGGTTTGGTTTAATAAAGTTCGTAAGGATACCACACACGCAAATTTTGAAAATACGATGACCATGAATTTGCTGACATCTTCCTGCATGAATACTTATTTTTTGATCCTGATTCTAAATAATCATTATACCTGGTTTTAACGATGAGTAAAATTATTTCCATTGGAACAGCAGTCCCGGAATACGGAACAAGCCAGCATAAAATATTGGATTTCATGCAGGTAGCTTATAACGAAGATACCACCTCACGAAAGCTAAAAATATTGTTCCACCAAAGTGGAATAAACACCCGGTATTCAATTGTTCCTGATTTCGGTAAAAGCAAATCGGGAAACAATCTTTTATATGAAAATCAAAAAGTCCCTGGTGTTGAAAAAAGGCTGGAGGTATATAAGGAAAATGCTGTTTCGCTTGCCACCAAGGCCATTCAGAATTCAATCCAAAAATTGAATACAACAATAAATGAATTTGAAATCACTCATTTAATTACCGTTTCCTGTACCGGAATCTATGCGCCAGGCCTCGATGCTGCCATCATTGAACAATTGGATTTACCGAACGATATCTTTCATACCTCCATTAATTTCATGGGATGCAATGCAGCATTTCATGCCTTAAAACTGGGCGATATGATTGCCAAAACTGACGAAAATGCAAAAGTGATGATCGTTTGCGTTGAACTGTGCACCATTCATTTTCAGCCAAAGAATAATCACGATAATCTTTTGTCCAATACCATTTTTGGTGACGGGGCTGCTGCAGTAGTGGTGGTTTCTGATAACGCGGCAAAAAAGAATCATCAAAGCGGACTGACCATCAACGGAAATTATTCATTGCTTCTGGACAAAGGAAAAGATTTAATGTGCTGGAACATTACTCCCGTAAATTTCGAAATGGTTTTGGATGCTAAAGTTCCCGAATTTATTGGCGATGAAGTGAATGAAATTGTTTCAAAAGCTGGGAAGAGATTAAATATTTCACCAGAGGTGATTGACAGGTGGGCCATTCATCCGGGTGGAAAAAAAATACTGGATACGGTCAAAAGACAATTAAAACTGAGTGAGACCGATATGAAATATTCGTACCAGGTATTGGCTGAGTATGGAAATATGTCGTCGCCAACCATTTTGTTCGTACTGAATGAAATTATGCAAGCTGAGCATCAACCGAATGAGACTATATTCGCCATTGGTTTTGGCCCCGGATTAAGTATTGAAACGGCCTTGTTCACTTATGCCGAATAAATTCACATACCGATCCGGTGAAAAGGAATTGCTTGATGAGCCTGATATTCCTAAGAAATTACTTTTCAAAAACCTCCGGGAACTGGATATTCTGAACCGGACAACAGGAGGTCATGCAATTTCGCTAAAAGGTATTAGGCAATTAATAACTGATCAAGAGAAAATATATCACGTGGTTGATATTGGTTGTGGCAGTGGCGATGCCTTAAAAGCAATGGCTGATTGGACACGGTCAAACAAATACAAGGTGAAGCTTACCGGCGTAGATATGAATGCCGATGCCATTGACTATTTGAAAATTCATTGTGCTGATTATCCTGAAATCACTGGCATTACCGCAGACTACCAGGAATATCTCAATCGGAATGAATCGATTGATATTGTGCACTGTTCCTTATTTTGTCATCATTTAAAAAACGATGAATTACTGCGTCTTTTCAATTATTTCAGACTGAATACCCAAACAGGTTTTATTATTAACGACCTTCACAGGCAATGGCTGGCCTATTACAGCGCCTGGCTTTTTCCCCGGTTGCTGAATGGTACGAAACTGGCAAAAAACGATGGTCCGATCTCTGTTCTTCGCGGGTTTAAAAAGGTTGAACTTGTCGATCTGATTGATGAAGCGGATATCAGGAATTATACCATTCAAAAAGAATGGCTGTTTCGGTTTTTAATCGTTGGAAAATCTAAAAATCATGACAGACCGGAACGATAAACCAACTGAAGTTCTGATCGTCGGTGCAGGTCCTGCCGGGCTTATGATGGCCTGTCAGTTGGCAATTCATCGGATTCCATTTCGGATTATTGATAAAAATGAGTCGTCGTCGAAAAATTCCGGAGCGCTGATTGTTCAGGCACGGAGCCTCGAAATCTTTGAACAGATGGGGATTGCCAGCGAAGCTTTAACACAGGGAATCGTTGCAGGTAAGCTGAATATTATTTACAACGGAAAAAAAATCACAAGTACGGTTATCAATGATATTGGCGGAAACCTTTCCAGATTTCCATTTCTCCTGATGCTTGAACAATCCAAAACAGAAAAGTTATTGCTGAAATTTATCATCGACCATGGACATATAATTGAAAGAGGTATCCGGTTTAAAAGTTTTAGTCAGGAAAATGAAAAAACTACTTCGGTAGTTGTTTTACCCGACGGATCAGAACAGTCCATCATCTCAAATTACGTCATTGCAGCTGATGGAGCAAACAGTTCAATCCGGAATTTTCTGAATATTCCGTTTGAAGGCAAAACCTATCTGAAACCCATTTTTATTTTGGATGTTAAGGCCAAAACGGAACTTTTACCTGGTGAAATTAGCTTCACATTTTCCAATTCATCTGTTGCAGGATTTTTCCCGTTACCAGGTTCCAGATGGCGGATTGACAGTGATATTCCTCCTGAATTAGAAAAGCTTGACAGGATAACTTTTGTGGATATTGAGAAAGATTTTCATCGATGGACCAAAATGAAAATTACATTTCAGGATTATGATTGGTTTTCGGTAGCCCATTCACACCAAAAGTATGCAAAAACTATTCATGTTCGGAACTGTTTTTTAATAGGCGATGCAGCTCATATAAATACCCCTGTTGGCGCACAGGGCATGAATACCGGCTTGCAGGACGCCTTTAACCTGGCATGGAAACTTGCTTTCGTAATCAGGCACAAGGCAAAACCGGAACTTCTGAATACTTACTCAACCGAACGATCAGGAATTTCCAGGGACTTTGCACGTTATGCCGACACTGTTTTTAAACTCGTAACCAGTACTCATGTTGTGGTGAAGTTTTTCCGCTTATATCTGTTGAGGTTTGTGTTTAAGTTTTTGTTTCCGCTGGTTGAAAACCGAAAGTCAGTGAAGCAGAAGTTTTTTAAGTCAATTTCCCAGACCGGCATTCATTATCGTAAAAGCATTTTGTCTGACCGGACTCAGGTAGGAAATTTCTTGTCAGGGTCACCAAAGCCGGGAGATCGCTTCCCTTACTTAGAATTCTATTACATGGGGAAAAACACAAATACTTTGGAAATATTGGATGTCACCGGGTTCACCCTTTTTGTCCTGGCAAATGAATTAACGGAAGAAATTAAAGTTCTGGCAGGCAACTATAATCTGGCAGTAAAGTTAATTTCGCATCAATCCGGAACAGAAAAGTTATATGAGCAATTGGGGATAAAACACATTGGCTATTACCTTGTGCGTCCTGATATGCATATTGCATTGCGATCGGCGTCTTTGAATACACGCCATTTGAATAATTATCTGCAAAAGTTTCTGTCGTAGATCATTTTGTTTTTACTGATAATATCTTTTCTGATCAGATCATTTTTCCTCAGCAATTTCTGTATAATCCAGAATGTGTGAATGGTGTAAGTCTTCGCTAAAATAATGTAACACTTACAGATAGAAAAAAGCTCACCTTTGACTATTTCTACTTTTAGACTTTAAGAGTCATTGCTATTTTTATAGAAACGGTCAATGTCACGTTGTCGGTTTTTGTGTCTTATATGCATCTGGTTGTGAAGTTTGGAAAATCTATTCTATTCTATTGTATAGGTAGTCAAATAAAATAGCCTGGGTAAATACAATTCGGTCTATCACTTCCCAGCTTTTGATGTTTTAATACTTGTGAACTGCGATAAGTCAAAATTGTTTGAAATTCGTAATTATTGATTTGAATTTCGTTAGCATGGTTTTTAGGAAACAAATACTTTTACATCCTGAAAATCTTTAACATACTTGCTGATGAAAGCCATTGAAAATTTAAAATTCCTAATGAAGGGAGCATCGCTGTTATTTGTTTTTTTACTGTTGAATTATCTTACTTTTTCACAAAATACAGATAATGAAAAGAGTTCCAGCCAGTTTGGTGGAGCAATATCTGTTACCAATAACGGAATTTCATTGATTCCATCTTTTTCGTTGGGAAAACCTGCTCTTATGTTTGAACTGTCGATTGGAGGAGATAAACTAAGTTTTGATCCGCAATTCCGGTTCGCCATGGAAGGAAAACCATGGTCGTTTGTTTTTTGGTGGCGTTACAAAATGATTGAAAATCAAAAATTTCAACTTCGCATTGGTGCACATCCTGCCTTTTTGTTTTCTACTCCTACTTATTACAAGGATGGAAATCCTGTGGAAGTTTTAAAGGCAAGCCGTTTTGTTGCGGCCGAAGTCGCACCCAGTTTTCAAATTACAAAAAACATTAGCTTTAAACCTTATTACCTTGTTGGCCACGGATTCGATCCGGGTATTCGCAATTCACATTATTTAGCATTAATCAGTAGTTTCTCTAACTTGGGAATCACAGAACACATCCATGGAAGCATTACTCCACAAGTATTTTATTTAAAAATGGATAACTTACATGGTTATTATTTTGCCTCTAATTTTTCACTCTCACACGATAAATTTCCGGTTTCACTTGCAGCCATGATCAATAAAAAGTTGAAAAGTGAT
>JAUXUF010000050.1 GCA_030684645.1 Bacteroidota bacterium
TTGGGGAATTCGACAGCCAAAGAGCGGGCGATTCCGAGCATACTTTCATGCTTCACCCTGTCGTAAGAGTAGGCATAAGGAATCAACTGATAGCGCAAATTGACGATCTCCCTGGAAAGGTTGACGACTTTTTCGCCAAAAAACCAGGGCTGCTTTTGTTCATTCAGAGTGCCATGCAGGAAGAATAAAGGAGAAAATGCTGCCAGTTGAAGGCTTCTGACATAGAGTTCGTTGCTCAGTTTAGGTTTATTTCCGAAAGCGCTTGAGCAAAATCCCCAAACCGGTATAAGGGCATTATTTGCTGCGATAAGTTTCAGGCATTGCGCTTTCAAATCGGTAAAGGTCGGATAGTTGTCGCCCGACCATAAACCATAAGCATATTTCTGCGAACCCATATAGGCCGTACGGTTAATGGAGTAAACCCGCTCGTTGCCAACCTTTCGCTGCTCCTCGTAAATAGCCCGTTGCATATAGTGGTTGTTCAGATTTCCCAGACCAAACTTTCCGGGATTCCTCAGGTCTGCCTCATCGTTCAAAAAGCCCATCATACCCTTTTCATAAGCTCCTTCGATCAGGTGCCCTGCCCACCATTCGCGGCATTCAGGAATCCTGAAATCGAGGGTCCTGCATTGACGTTGGACAAAATAGTCGATGCCAATATTTAATTCAGGATACTCAAAATGATGTTCTTCTGCGTATTTGCCTTGCTGAGTATCAGTACTGTCAGCATTTTTCAGAATAATGCGGGGTTTGGTAATGCCAATCATCTTCAGCCCGTTGGCTTTTGCCCAATTACCTAGTTCTCCGGTAGCACCATCGGGAAATTTTTTGCCCCAGCGTACCTCACCGAAGTTATCTTCACCCCAGGCCATCCAATCGAAATCAAGCATGAACCAGTCAAACGGAATTTTTTTCTCCCTGTAGTTTTTGATGTGAGTTTTGAGCTCAGCCTCGTCAATACCCCATTCCAGTTGTCCAAAACCGGTATTCCATTTTGGAAACATGGGTGGCAATCCCGCAATATTGCCTGCTCCTTTGATAATTTCTTTTGGAGTTCCCAGTATGATATAATATTCCGTATTCTTTCGCGAGCAATTTGAAAAAGATAGCTCTCCATTATTGTTTGAAATTTGTCCGCCGTTCGTATTCACCACGATACCGTAGCCACTCGTTGACCAAATAAACGGAGCGCCCGATCCACCCTGCGGAAATGCCTGAATGGTTGAAGTTTTATTCCGGAGAAGCGTACCGTCATTGGAGTGACTGCCATAAGTATAAACTCCATAAAAATTATCAGCTGGTTCGTGCTTAAAAGTAATGCCTCCTTCCGGATCAACTTCTTTGGACGCAAGCAATAAATTCCCCTTTATGTCATACACAGAAACCTGCATCGAAGCTTTTGAAATTTTTACCAGCATGGCTGAAGTGCGAATTTCCACCGGATCTTTTTGCAGGTTGATCGATGCCTTTACCGGTTCCCATTTTTTAGTTTCATCAACTACCGGAGTACCGGGAGAAACCTCTCCATTTGGCCGGTAGTCAACTTTTAGAATGTTGGCTGAACAAAGTTCCACTATACAGATATCGTTTCCTGACTTAAAAGTTAGCTTGTCATTATCTGAAGGACTGAAGGACTGAAGGCACAAACCCAGGGCTGCAATTGCGCCAAATAAAGCGAATGATTGAAATGCTTTTTTCATATTTTATTTCCATAATGGTTAGAGACTGTTTAAATTTCATATTTCGCTTTTATTCGGACATCATTCTATTAATATAGTGCCGTAGGCATAAAATATGGGTAGAATGAGAATTTATCGCTAAATATTCCGTCCCGGACGGGACGGAACCTTGCATTTCAATCTATTTTCTACCCATATAAAATCCCTAACGGGATTGAAAAACTAATTTTTTAACAGTTTTTTAGTCTTATTTCCCCAAAAATTCAATCACTGTCATTTCATTGGCTTCAAGTTTTTTTGATTTTCCATGCCAAATAGCGTTTGTATTTGTTGCAGAAACAAGGTTCCCGTTTTCGTCGTAATGTCTGACCTCGAAATGTCCGGAAGACGACTTTATCCATGGTGCCAGGTTCACATCAAATTCTACCGCTTGTTTGGTCAAAGCAGTATTGATTATTACCATAATGGCCCGGTCTGGCAGCGTGTAGGCGCAAATGTGAGTTCCATTAACCGGCTTGGTTAACAGACAATCTCCCACCAGATTTCCATCGGTAAAATAGGGCAAAAACTGCTTCTTGAGTTTGGCACACTGCTTCAGCGCCTTGCTCAAATCCGGATAATTGGAAATATAGTCGGAGCCATTGATAGATTCCGCTTTTCGGGGGAAAATATTCATATAAAGGTTGTCTGCAAAGGCTTTTTTTACAGCCAGTGGCGATGAACTTATACAGGAATTGATCCTCGGGGATGGGAATGTGCTGGTCAACACTTTGCGGTCCATGTACCCGTCCCAGTTCCAGGTGTAGTCCAGGTAATTCGCATCCAGTTCAAAGTTCAGGAGTTCCTCGCCTGAGAATGTACTTTCCGGATCGGTCTTTTTGGCGTAGTCCATGATTTGTTTGGCCAGCGAAATCATATTGGGTTCGGGATCCGGAGTCGTGTAGAACTGGTCCCAGCAAAACGAAGGAATACCAATATCCACCAAATGTTTCAGACCCGAAAGTACGTCCTCCTGCCAAAGCTTGTTGGTGGGACCAGCCTGTACAGATGACATGTAAGTTGCATATCCCGGATTCCGGGTGGGAATCAATTCGGTATGGTAGGTCCAGCCTTTGGTGCCGATGACCTTCATATTGTAGCGTGGCGCTGTTTTCGGGTTGGCCTGAAGAACGGTGATAAATGGCACGAGGTTCACCCCCAGCTTCTTGCACGCTTTCACCGCATCAATCATATCCTGTTCGGTTCCAAGGTGTGCGAATGGTTTTGGCAAGGGTAACGTAAAAGCTTCGCACCAGGCCCAAATCACTATTTC
The DNA here is from genome assembly GCA_030684645.1 of Bacteroidota bacterium. Taxonomy (GTDB): domain Bacteria; phylum Bacteroidota; class Bacteroidia; order Bacteroidales; family Prolixibacteraceae; genus Aquipluma. Next base: position 2,992 of record JAUXUF010000050.1, read on the forward strand.
ATCCAGGCCATTCTCTTTGCACTCCGCCGCAAGCCTGGGCAGGTCTTTAAAGGTAAAAATTGCATCTTTTGGATCGGCAGGCTGGTACTGGCTCATAAATACGCTCCTGAAACCTATTCCTTCGCGCACATGTTTTGGCATCGGGTAATAGCGATGGTAGTTTTGTTTTACCCATGCCTTATAAGGTGAGATTCCGGCAGCCCAACCGTTTTGGTGCGGGGTCAGCGCCCATTCCCCGCTTTGCCAGGTTTCCCCTTTTTTAACCAGCGTATCATTCAGACACATCATCCGTAACTTAGGTTCCAGTTCTGATAAACGTAACCGAACCGGAACCTGCGGATCCCAGCCCCAACGTTTCGGGAAAAGGCTGATTCCACCGCTGAGACCTCCCAAATCCATCCACCGAACAATCATATCCTTGTTTTTCATCATTCCGCTTCCTACATATTGCGCAGAGTAAAAGGCGGCATCGATCATGAAAGGCGTGCTTTCTTTCGTCTCGTCTTTGGCAAGCTCAATGAACGGAAGGTTTGCAAAATTGCCTGTCCGGAAGTAGGTATTGTTTTCTCCGACAAAAGGTAGCATTCCCTGGAAATCAGGAAAAATTACCTGGCGCACATCGGTATCGGATAAGTTTACGATTTTTGCAGTCATGATCACCGATTGGCCATCTTGGGCTGCCGTCAGCTTAACGGTTGCCGAAACTTTTCCATTTACCTTAAAGTTCTCCCTGCTCATTCCAAGCCTATCCCAAAATATCACTACCGAATCCGGATAAATGGAAACATGCGCTCCCTGCGAATACCGGGATGCCAATCTTAAAACCTCAAACTCCTGGATTGGATAGGCGATGTCTATCATTCCTGCCTGATCAGGTTTTGACTCCAGAATTGTTCCAACACCAGGGTAGCTTATCTTCAGGATACTTCCGGTATTTCCATCAATCACAATATGCAATCCATTGAGGGTTGCCTCAAACGGTTTATCAACCTTGTCAGCAGCCAGATTTGTTAAAATGGAGCAAACAAACAGTCCAATTGTTATCGTGATTAATGTAAAAAAATTCTGTGCCATTCGAAAATTTGCTAGTTTAAATTTTATCATTAGCGTTTAGTTTAAATTTGGTAAAGCTCCTGAAAATGTTAATCTAGTTTAACCTCTACGAGGTAATCTTTCCCTGTGGATTGTTTTTTCTATAATACTTAATCTCCTACGGAGAACTTTCCGCGTAGCGGATAAAGTGTTGTAGAACAATAGGATGCCACTCCGATATTCCGCGTAGCGGATAAACTATAATTTTTACCGGACAATACAAATCTCTTATCACCGAATCGATTTTACCTGTTGCAGCGTTACCGGGCCAATCAGACCCGATTCCTGCAAGGGTTCATCCTTTTTCCAAAGGCGCCAGGTGGTAAAACTATACCGACCCGTCGGACTTGGCTGGTCTTTCAATATCCAATCTGGCCAGGTATTTTGTTTCAGGGTGCCATTCGGATTGCGTTCACTGTCTTCGGGCAGGTTCTCATCGCCAATTTGCCGGTTTACCCACAAATTGACTACCTCAATTTTCAGGCTGTTTTCACCTTCATGTACCAACGAGGTAATGTCGGCCCGATAGGGAGGTTTCCATAGTATCCCAGCATCTTTTCCGTTCACAAACACATTTGCCATCACCTGCACTTTTCCCAGATCAAGAAAAAGCTGAGTCCCTTTTTTTACTGAATGGACAGGAATGACAAGCGTTTTGAAATAACTTCCTGTTCCGGAGAAATAGTTTATTTCCTTTTCCGGAAGCCTGGTCCATGATTCCAGCTGATTCAATTCTATTACGGTTGAATCGCCATTTCCTTCCGGAAATTTTAGTTTCCATGGGCCTGAAACCTCATCAGGTTTCAGCTCGGAGGAAATGTTTTCAGTAAGTTTTTTTCCATCAGCCTTGGTAAAAACATAATTTCCGGAATAGGAGATTTCACCGTTTAAAAAATCAAAAACACCACTTTTAACGTTCCCAGATGTTCCTGAGGCAATTCCATCCTGAACAAGCGACTCATCGTTGCGGGTGACTTTGACGATCCTGTTTGAATCAAAATCCTTTTCCGGAGTGAAAACCACGAAACCACTACCCGCAGGATCCAGTAAAACAGGAATGCGAATTGTGCCTTTTCCGGTGGAAGAATAGGTTGAAATTGCCTTTGTTTGCCCGGTTTCAGGATCCCACCAATAGGGACGTTTCCCGGTTACCCGAAAGGTGCAGTTGGCCACCACCGTGGAGTCAGCGCCATTGGATATGAAATAAACATCCGTTTCATTGATTTTCCGGTGGATGTATCTCAGTTTTTTGTCGGACATAAAATCTGAAACAATACCTATACGGTTCAGCGCTTCTTCAGGTGAAATATTCCTGAATACCCGGCCTTTCCCAACTTTTCGTTCCTTAACAGGTTCTGTTCCGGTTCCCCAAAGTTCTTCCACCAATGCCTTCAGCTTAACATCCGCCCGGGGATAATCTGTCAAGCCCGGTGTTGCCAATGGAGGTTCACCCAGAACAGAAATCCCTTGTACTACCATATCGCGGATACGCCTCAGCATGGGTTCTGTCATGGTTCCTGTATGGGTCAGTACCAGCATCCGGTGTGAATTGCCTGAACCGTCAATCAGTTTCCCGTCTTCTACCTTAACCCGTTGAAACGCGTCGGGGCTGCAGGCATCATAATCGTACCCGGTAATTGGAAGGATTTTATAGCGATAAATGGGTTCTTCAGGTTGAAGGTTCAGTACATCGGACACGAAGGTCCCCTGTCGCAACAAGTACTGACAACGGGCCAGGTAAGTATGCCAGGGCAAAGAATATTCCCACCAGGTTTGGGTCCGTTCATAATGGAGTCCGTAGGGGCCCTGGGATATGCCCGGTTTTCGGTCAGACCAGGGTTGCATGGCGTAGCGATGAAAAATGAACCGGTTCACCCCATCACAAAAAAACCGGTCGCCGGTAGCCTTGATGTTGGCAGGGTGCAACAACCATCTTTCTTCCTCTGCGGAAGTAAAACTTTCAGCTCCTGTAACGGGACGATTATTCAGGTGGGACGCGGATGACATGGCTTTCACTTTGTCAAAATACCAATCACCGCCATTGCGGGTCCAGAATTCGCTGATGGGTTCATCCGTCCAGTTAGCGGCATCCAGATCGTTTCCTATGGTGTTATAGGATTCAAAGGAAAACTTCAACCCGTTTTCATGGCTAAGCTTTTGCATCTCTGCCACATAATTTTCAACCATCAATTCTGAAATGGTTTTGCGCAAATCCCACATAAATCGTTCGGTCTGTTGCAAGTCGCCGATAACCCTTCCAGTTAAAACAGGAAGGAACGGCGTGATATCATATCCTCTTCTTTTTTTGAATTCTTCGGGCATATTTTTTGTCCAGTTTTGGGGACCGACTTCCCAGCTGTCAATATGGGTGGATACTAATGTTTTTCCGGCATTGGGCCCGACCAGTTCCACCAGTTTTTTCATCATGCCATCAAAATGCTTTTGGATTCCTGCCTTGCTCAACTTGTCGCACTCAGGCCCTCTGCCTTCTATTGGTGACGGCCCATTGTTAGCGCCGGTAAAGGTATGCCCCAACCGCAAGATTGTCCATTTCCCTGCCGGGGCATTCCATTGAAGACGACCATTGACATCCATATTTCCGGTAAGGTTAATCACTTCTTCTTGCGAAAGGATCACACTGGCAGGAGCGGTTTCACTGGGTTTACCGAATTGCCCAAAAATGCCGCTCTTTGAGAACAATGCCTTAAAGGAAAAATTTTCGATGTGGTAACGGGGATGGATCTCCAGGTTGTTGATCATAAATTCCTTTTGATCGGTATAAGCTTTCACAAGCTGTATCCTGAACCAACGGGCTGTAGCCAAATTGAACACGATGGAATTCTTTCCATTTCTCAGCAAAAAAGATTTTACGTTTTTATATTCTTTTCCGTCATCTGAAACCTGAAGAACGGCATCGAACCAACCATCCAAAAGCAATCCACTGGCCGTCAGATCTAAAACGCAGGCTGTATATAAAGAATCAAACCGAACGCTCATCGAAGGAAGTTTATCCGCGTTGCGAAACGATAAGCTCACGGGATTTTTATCTGTTGGAAAAGCGGGGCCTGACACGCCTTCAGCAGTCGAAATGCTTAGGGAAGGATGGGCATCCATCATGTGTACTTCTTTCAAATCCGGGTTCCGGACAGCCATCACGGCTATGTCGCGATAGTAATCGCCTTTTGTCGGAGGCTGTGGCAAAACCAAATTAACCAACCCACCACCCAAAACAGGCGTCTCACCGGATACCACTGTTTGCATGGCAAATTCCGGTGTGATCCATGGACCGCCACTCCCGGTCCAGCCCGCATCGTTTGTCATGTTGACTTCCAGTCCCAAACGGTTCGCTTCCTGAACGGCAAACCGGAAAAAATCTTTCCATTGTTCACTCATAAATTTAACAGGGCCCAGGGGTGTATTATCCATTGAACTCAGGTCAATATCCATAATCAAAACACCGCCGATACCAACCCGTTTCATGGCCTCAAGATCGGCTGTGATCCCTTCTCGGGTGACATTACCACTCATCCAGAACCAAAACACCCAGGGGCGGGAAGATTCAGGAGGGGTGGAAAAATCTTTCCTGACGGACTCGATCTGATCAGTATTCGAAGAAGCTTTGGGCTGAGCTGACAAACCGACTGAAAGCAGAAATAATATGGTAAATGATATAACGAGCCCCGAAATGTTTTTTTTCATATTTTGATAGTTCTGTTGAATATTGATGTTTAAGACCACTCCGAAAAGTGATTTTTTCGACCTCAGAGAGGTTAAATGTTTATAGAAAAGATGTCGAGTCGCGAAATTCGACTCCGAAGGAGTCGTACATGGTGCTAATTTATTGATTTCTATAAATATGTGAAACCTCTGGTTTCATAAAAAGCTGTCCAATAAAAGGATTCTTTCTATTAACTTCTTGCAAAGGACTCCTGTTTATTGTTTTCTGTATATAGGATTTCCAACTTCAATTTGTGTTCATTGCAAGAATTATTTCGCAACTTCAATTTTCCAATCGGTAAATTCAACCCAGTATGGCCGTTTGTCAGGTCCACCGGCAGCAAGGCCAAGGTCAACCACATCAGCAATTCCCGGAATATCGGCGGTGTGCCGTTCGATTATCCAGTTTTTCCCATCCATACTGATATACCCGCTAAAACTGTTGCCGTGGCGTACAATTTTCAGGTAAATGGGTGTTTTCGAATGCTCCGGAAGGTTCTGGCTGCTGGCCTTGTGCATACAGCCGTTCGCGAATTCGTCGTATTCAATTCCGGCGCGTCCCGGAGTTCCGAAAACCAGTACCGAACCTTTACTTCCGGGCTGAACATCAAAACTTTGCGCGATATCGTTCCGCACAAACAGTCCCGAACGGAACCATTCGTGCGTACGATCTCCAAACTGATTGATTTTAACGGTGGCAACAAAGTCGCCTTTTATTCCTTTCAAATAGGCAGCGGCATACGAATCTTCGGCATGGTAAAAATCAGAACCGCTGGCCGTTATTTTAAACCGGTTGGCTTTGGCATCTGCTTCAATTTCGTAGGGTTTTGCTTTTACTGAGCAGTATTGATGAATTTCCATCCGGGAGATATCAAGGGTTACAGCTTCAAAAACCGTCAGACTTTTTTCAGCGCTGTTTTCAATGCGCACAGCATGGCTTCCGACTTGCGGTTCCAATACAAAGCCAATTTCGCGCGATTCTTTGCCTTTCAGTTCAATGGATTGGCTTTCTGCTTTTAAGTTATCGATGAAAAGTGTGGCCGTCATTTTTTGTGAATCTGAAGTCATGTTTTTAGCGGTAGCATTTGCTTTCAGTTTTTCACCCTTCAGCATGCGGATGTCTGAGATTTTGAAATTTTCAAAAACAACCGATGGCTTATTTCCTTCAATTTTTACGGATTGGTAAGGAGTGGAACCAATCGCTAGCTGATGTTCCCCGGCATCATAAATCCGGACTTCAAACTCTATTTTTCTACTGTTGCTCTTGACCACCGGGAACAACTTTTTTTCATAAACTTTACCATCCAGGTACAGTTCAACCGGCGCTATTCCGCTTGCACCGCGGTTAAACACATCTGAAGAAAGATGAATAACACTTCCGGCAAGCACCGCGCCAGATGCTGATTTTGATGCAGCATCAATTTTCAGGTTACTTGTTTCGAATTCAGGTTCACCTTCAATAATAGTTTCAGGAGCAATAACAGGGGCTTCAATTTTGAAATTATTCCGGTAGATGTTGTCTTCAATAAGGGCTGCACACAGCTTCCACTCACCTTGTTCGAGGTTGTAATAGATATTCTCTTCACAAGTCCATCCGGAAGACATGTTGTCGAACCAGAAACCAACATTGTCGTTAAAAAATCCTGCACGTACATCATGGATCAGGTTTCTCCGGATGACCGAATTGAAAGTCATTCCGGCAGTTTTGATCGCTCCCGAATCGTCGGCATCGCGCTGAACATCGTCAAGATGGTTGTATTCAACCACGTAACCGCCATCGATAGCCTCTTCCTGATTCATCCAGCCACCAACATCGATTCCGTAACGGCCCCTGGTTTTTGTAATGTAGTTGTGCGAAATGGTGGTCATTAAGGTATTATTCGCATAAATATTGACGCCTCCGCAATCGTAAAGCTTATTATGCGAGATGATGGTCTCCCTGATTATTTTCCTTCCATCGTCTGGTTTTGCAAGGCCGTTTGCATAAATGCCACCATCATCTATAGTTTCGAAACGGCTATTGAGAATACGGGTTTGATAGCAACCATTTTTTAATAGCAACCCTATACCACTGCAGGAACGAATTTCACCTCCGACAAATTCGCAGGCATGGGCAAATTCAAAGCTGATTGCACTATTCGTGGCTGTTGCAGCCTCGGCAACTCCTGTTTCATATATCGACTGAAATTGCGTGGCAATGACGACACTATTCGAGTTTGTTGTGGCCTCGATAACTCCGGTTGAACCATCAACGCTATCGCAATTATAACTTTTTCCACTATTCCCTGTAATTACGCCCTCAAAGGTTAATCCGTAAAATCGCAAATTACGGACTGGTTGCCCCAACTTTCCGCGAACTTCGATCAATTGGTTGAGTGTTGCAACTCCTGCCTGAAGCTGATTCGGGTCCATGTTTTCGTTTGCCGGTATGTAGCTGATCTCCTTTAATTTTTTATCGAAAAACCATTCTCCAGGGGCATCTAGCAGCGCCTTTACATTTTCGACGTAATAACGTGGAGGAACAATTACAACTCCCTCCTGAGGGGATTTAAACGTAGCTATTCCGGTTTTTTCATCCACTTTAATGATGGAATTAATGCCCGTGTGCCAGCGCAATAACATAACCACACGATTGTTTTCCATTTCTTTCCATGATTTGATTTCTCCCTTTTTAAAATAAAGTTCACCGGTAGTTTTTGATATCGCAGGAGGAACAAAATAGCCTTCATTCGGTGTACGGGCAAGTGTTTGCCTTTTGCCATTCACAACGAGCATGGCAACTGAGTCAGCGTCGTATTTGGCCGTCCAGATTTTGCCGTTTTTCTTCCAGCCCGAAACAGGAACTTCTCCTGAAATAACCGGTTTCTCGCCCGGATAGGCAGCATAGGTTACATAGTGGTCTTTCAGTTTGTGGTATTCGAAAGCGCCGGTCGGAAGATTGGTTTCTACCCGTTCGCCGCCGTCTTCAGGCCCAAAAACAAGTTGCTGCCTGAGCGAATAATTTCCTTTACGGATACAAATCAGAATATCTTTTCCTTTTCCCAATGGGTGAGGCGAGCCAATCCAGCGTTTCTCTACCGGTGGATCTTTGGGGAAAAAGGCTTTCGATTTCAATTCCCGCACTGCTTTTTGTGCACGGCGGATGGTCAAAAACGGGCCATCGGTGTGGTTGGTATTCGGCTCCGGTATTGTTCCAGACCATTGGTCGTTGCCATTTGTGGCCACATAAAAATCAGCATTTTCAGCAGGTACAAACTTTTGCCATTTTTCACCCCTGAGAAGTTTCCCGTCGCGGGGCTGATCCGGAGTTTGTGAAAATGCCGAAAGACTCAGCAATCCTGAAAAAAGAATCAGACTGTATAAACGGATATGAAACCCTGAAAAGTTTAATCTTTTAGATTCGGCTGGAAACCTTTTTTTGTACGCATTTTTGGATAAGCTTTTATTCGAAGCAACTTTTTTCATAAACTGGTATGTTTGTTTGAATTTAATTAACCAAACTTATCGAAATTGCCTGGATTGTTTCAATGGGTTTTTATCAATTCATTATGGAATTTTAACAGATTCAACGAAATTTCATGCTTGTCAAACCTAATATTGGCTAATTAACCATAGAAAATGAGTAAAATACCAGAAGTTTTCCAAACCGGAAATCACATTCTTTGTTTAAACTGACTATCTTTAAATATTGAGGAGGCCCTGCATCTAAATTCTATAATTTGCTACCAATGAAACAAATTGTCATAATTCTGGGATTATTACTTTTAATCATGTCTGTTGCTGAAGCTCAACCTATTCCCGGAACTGAAACAGATTCGGTTGAGATACAATTCAGGAACCCACCCATCGATTGCTGGCCACATACCCGATGGTGGTGGCCCGGGAATCCGGTTTCGAAGGAGGAAATTACCTGGGAACTGGAGCAAATGCGGAGTCATGGAATTCGAGGGGTGGAACAGATTACGATGGGCCCGGTTTTCGAAAAAGGAAATATTCCATACCTGTCGGATGAATATCTGGAAATGTTGAAACATACCGTCAAAGAAGCCAAACGCCTGGGCATGGAAGTTTCACTGAATTTTGGCGGACCGGGCTGGATCATCGGCGGAAATTGGGTGAAGGAAGAAGATAAGAGCAAAGATATGGTTCCGACATCTGTCGTTCTGGAAGGAAATCAACTATTTAGCGGAAATTTACCGAATGGACTGACCAAGACCAAACGATCGTGGGAGCATTACGAACCCAAACTGGATGGGACTGAAACCTTGCTGGCAGTTATGGCCGGAAAGGTTGAACGGGATGGAAAAATCAATGAAAAATCGCTGGTTAACCTCACTGATCTGGTTTCAGGGAATAAAATTTCGTGGAAAGTTCCTGAAGGTGAATGGCGCCTGATCGCTTTCTGGCTGAAGAAGAATGGAATCAGCAATGCCGTTGATCATTTCAGTAAAAAAGCCATGGAAGAATATTGTAATTATCTGGGTGGCAAATTTTACAGCGCTTTTGGCGATGAATTTGGGAAAACGGTGGAATCATTGTTTGCCGACAGCTTTGAATTAGCGAACCTGGCCAGTGGCATGAACTGGTCAACCGGTTTGTTGGAAGAGTTTAAAAAAGAGAAGGGTTACGAACTGACACCTTATCTTCCGGCCATTTGGTGGGAAGTCGGCGATGTATCACCAAAAATCAGGTATGATGTAAATGAATTTCTGCATCATACAGGAATGAATGTTTTCTTCAAAACATTCCTGGGATGGTGTGAGGCTCATCATATTCAGGGGCGGATTCAGGCTTACGGATTTAATACGGACAATATTGAAGCTTCAGGAATGACACATATTCCGGAAATGGAGATTACTGCCGGAGAGAAAGATGCTGCTGACTGGTTTGACACACGGATCGGGCCCAAGCAATATGTGGCATCCGGAGCTCATATCTATGGTCGAAAAGTTGTTTCTGCCGAAGTTTATACGTTCATACACTGGGAACGGTATCGCGCAACCCTCGAAGAATTAAAGATTGCCAGTGATGGTTACCTTCTGGCAGGAGCCACAAAGTTTTACAATCACGGTTTTAGCTACTCTCCTGAACGGATAGTTTCCCCGACCCGGTCGATCGGTTTTGCTGCATACATCCACCCTCAAAATGTTTGGTGGAACTATTATCCAAAACTGGCCGAATACATTGCCCGCTGCTCGTATTTGTTAAGGCAGGGGGATTTTGCGCCCGACATTGCCCTGTATTCCCCTTTGGCCAACCAATGGGCAATCAATGTTTTGAACCCACGAAAATGGACCCGCGAATTTGACTGGGGCGAATTGGGTAAACTTCTGATTTCAAACGGATATAACTACGATTTGATTAATGATGATGCTTTGCAGAACCTGGCCAAAATCGATGACGGGAATATTCACATCCGTAACATGAAATACAAAGTACTGATCCTTCCGAATGTCGAGACCATCCCACTGAAAACACTTCAGTTTATTGAGAAATATGTAGATCAGGGTGGAATCGTCATTGCCTTGGAACGCCTGCCTGAAAAGTCCACGGGCCTTGCAAACTATATGCAATCCGATGAAGAAGTCAGAGCGCTTTCGAATCATATCTTTAAGATTCCTAAACGGGAAAATGGGAACATCCTTGATCCGTACGGACTCAGAGAGCCTAAGATGGAAGCAGGAATTAGTATGAATCCTTATGGGAAGGGACGGACCTATCAAATAAACAATGTCATCGACCGTACCATCTGGTGGGATAAACGAAGCAGCACACTCGATCCTTTTCTGGAAACAATCCGAACCCATCTTGCTCCTGATTTCGGAATCGATTTTGCCGCTGAAGGCTTGCGGAAAAACGAAGGATTGACCTTTATTCACCGGAAACTGGGAGAGAGGGACATTTATTTTGTATCCAATATTCAGGAGATAGAAAGCGCAATACCGGTAACATTCCGGGTAAAAAATAAAATGATCCGGAAGTGGAATCCATATACCGGTGAAATTACTCCGGTTCTCAGTTTTAGCGAGGTGAAGGACGGAATCAAAGTTCCGCTCAAACTTGCTCCTTATGAATCGCTGTTTCTTGAATTTTCGCCCGGAGAACCTCAAACGTATGTCAATAAAACCGATTTTGAACAGATTACTGAAGCCGGAAAGAGTGAAATTACGGCATCTGCCACGCACAACGGAACTTACTTTTCAACAGTTCATTCAGGTAAAAGTGAAAATGAAATAAGTACGGTAGTTTCAGGAATTCCGGCTGCTTATCAGGTTTCAGGAAAATGGAAGATGGAGTTAAAAGGGGTGGACTTTCCACTTTTCAGCAAGCAAACCGACTACCTGTATTCCTGGGTTGACGATCCCCTGACCCGAAACTTCAGCGGGACAGGACGGTATGAAATTAGCTTTAAAGTTCCGTCAGAATACATCAGAAAAGAGCTCAAACTATTTCTTGATTTGGGAAAAGTGGGGAATGTGGCTGAAGTGATTCTGAATGATCAAAACGTAGGAACCACATGGATGCGTGGGCAAAAACTGGATATAACCAAAGCGGTAAAAGAAGGAGAAAATAAAATCGTAGTTTTGGTGACGAATACCCTGATCAACCTGATTTCGGCGATGAAAGAAGCGCCGCCAGTTTCCGAAGATTTAGTCCCTGAATTTGGACGTGGTGCTGTCAAGTACGAGATTCCCAGGGAATTCGGATTTAAGCCTTTGCCTGCTTCGGGTTTGATTGGGCCTGTTCAGATTATTCCGATAAAGGTTGTTTCTTTTAAATTTTAAGAAAAGACCTGTCAGGTCTAAGCACACAGCGGGTTTTCTGACAGACTATAAAAACTTTTCTTTTCTGAAAATGTTTTAACTTTTATTCAAAAATATTTAATCCTATATCTTCGCCAAAATGAAACGTAGTCTTTTTATAATCTTGTTTGCAGTAAGTTTTTTTTCTGCAACCCAGACATTTTCGCAATCTAAAAAAGACTTGCGGCAACAGCAAAAATATCTCACTTCCTACGAGAAAAACACTCTTGCCGGAAATGATCTGCCCGTTTTAATGCCTTATAACCGATGGGTTGATCCGGCAGGAGAACAGCTCTATTTTGGCGATAAAGATTTGGAAAATCATGCCCTCGACTGTGCTCTTTCGCCCGATGGAAAATGGATTGCCGTTGAAGGGCGTTACTCTGTTGTCATTATCGATCCGGCGACCAAAAAAGTGGCAACCCGGTTTATCCTGAAAAGCTATTTTACCAATGATGGTTTAATAAATACCTATTCCGGAATCTCCTGGCGTAAAACAGGAAATGGATACGAACTGTATTGGAGTGCATTAGGGAAGACCAAATCCGTTGTTGTTCAGGCCGCCTGGGATGAAAAGAAAATAAGTGTTTTAAAAACCTTTTCGTTTGAGACAGTTAAACCGGCTGGAACGGCTTTGCCCAATGAAGCGCTCGTGACTGAAGAATCGGGTTCAGCGGTTCTCTATGTCGTACTCAATGGAAATAATACCGTTGAAAAATTGGATATTACTACGGGTAAAACTTTATGGTCTGCCCCGGCAGGCGTTGCGCCGTTTGGCATTACGGCTGCAAATGGCAAACTCTATGTCACCAACTGGGCCGGATCGGTTCCGGAAAAAGGAGATGCCGATGTCGCTGGTGTTCCCTGGGGATTGGCTAAAGTTGATCCGGAGACCGGCGCAACCCGCGAAGGGACCGTCTCGGTATTCGATTGTCAAAAAGGTGCTCACCTGAAAGAAATTACTGTTGGATTGCATCCGAATGATATCATTGCAAGTGGTAATAGAAAATTTGTTTACGTCGCCAATGCAAACAGTGATTTGGTTTCGGTCATCAATACCGAAAAGGATGAGCTGAGTGAGCAGATTTCGGTGCGCTTATCTCCCGATAAAAATAACTATTTCGGTGATTCTCCAAATGGTCTCGCCCTCACCAGCGATGATGCAACGCTTTATGTTGCAAACGGCATGGATAATGCGTTGGCAGTTGTCAGCCTGGGTAAACTATCTTCGTTATCCGGCACCGAAGATCAAAGTAAAGTCTCCGGATTTATACCTACTGGCGCTTATCCGGGAGGAATTGCCATTTATCGGGATGCGCTTTTGTTTGTGGCCAATATTGAGGCGGAAGGTTCCAGTATCCCTACTATTTCTGAAAAAACAGGAAAGGCCAGTTATAATTCTCACCGGCTGATGGCATCGGTTTCGGTTATTCCTGTGCCGGAAAAATCGACTTTACAGAAATATACCGCGAAAGTAGAAAAGAGCAATCAGCTTTTCAGACTGGCGCTCACTGAAAAGTTGCCACGAAAAAATGCCGCGCCGGCACCTGTTCCGCTCCGTATTGGTGAACCTTCGGTATTTAAACATGTGGTTTATATCATCAAAGAGAACAGGACCTATGATCAGGTGCTCGGAGATGTCAAAGCCGGAGACGGAGATTCAAGTCTTTGTGTTTTTGGTAAAAAAATCACACCGAATACGCATAAAATAGTCAATGAATTTCAGTTATTAGACAATTATTATGCATCGGGGAAGTGCTCTGCTGAGGGACATCAATGGACCGATATGGGTATTGTTACCGATTACGTGGAGAAAAATGTAAGGGCGTGGATCAGAAGTTATCCGCATGTTCAGACTGATGCGCTGGTTTATGCGCCAACCGGTTTTATCTGGGACCATGCGATGAGGGCTGGGAAAAGTGTGCGAATCTATGGGGAAGCCTGTGATGTTGAATTCGATGAACATCTGAATTGGACCTCGATCTATGATGGATTTTTAAAAGGAGAAAAATTCAATTTTACAAATAAGACAACCATAAAGCCTGTTGAAAAAATTCTGAGTCAGAATTTCCCCAGTTCCGATGATCATCGTATTCCGGATGTACTCAGGGCAAAGGCATTTATCGGCGAGTTGAATTCCTATGATAAAATGGAGGGAGACCAGTGGCCGGAGCTCATGGTAATGGCTCTTTCAAATGATCATACTTCCGGAACCCGTCCCGGATTGCCCACACCACGTGCTTTTGTTGCTGATAATGATCTTGCGCTGGGGCAAATGATCGAAGCCATCTCCAAAAGCCGTTTCTGGAAAAATACCGTAATTTTCATTACCGAAGATGATTCTCAGGATGGTTGGGATCATGTATCGGCTTACCGGACAGTCGGAGCAGTAGTTAGCCCGTACTCGAGATTAAAGGAAACAGTCAAAACGAATTACAATCAGGTTTCCTTGTTACGCACCATCGAGCAGATTCTTGGAATCCCGCCAATGAATATCAGCGATGCCACTGCTATGCCGATGTTCAATTGTTTTTCTGCAACTCCTGATTTCTCTCCTTTTTATTCAGTTCCCAATGAAATTCCCTTAAATGAGATGAACAAGCCGCTGTCGGCGCTGAAAGGAACGGAGCTTCATTATGCCAAAAGAAGCCTTGAACCACAATTTGACCACATCGACCAGGGTAATGACGAATTGTTTAACCGGATCATCTGGTTTGCCATGAAAGGGAAAGAACCATACCCCGGTAAATAAAGTGGAAAGGATGATGATTAATTTGATGCTTTTTGTTGTCCGGTAAATCATTGTTCCACATTTTTTTCTTCTGGCTTGTGCCCAATTTTTCAGGATTTGTTTCAATGACATAAACTCGTGTCGGGCAAGGTATTTTTTCTATTTTTACAGGAAAAAATACTTTCATGAAGAACCGTTTTCCTGCATTCATTCTGTTGATTGTTTTGACAAGTGGCATTTCCAATGTTTTTGCCTGTACCAATTTTATTATCACCAAAGGAGCCAGCAGCGACCATTCGGTCATGATTACCTATGCGGCCGATTCACATACCCGATACGGCGCTATTGCTTTCTATCCTGCTGCCGATCATCAATCCGGAGACATGTGCGAAGTTTATCATTACGAAAACGGGAAACTACTTGGCAAAATTCCTGAAGTTCCCCATACCTATTCGGTTGTCCAGTTTATGAACGAACATCAGGTGGCTGTAGGTGAAACCACTTTTACCGGTCTCGACTCACTGACGCGCCAGCCGGGCTTCATACTCGATTACGGATCACTGATGAGGATTGGACTGCAACGTTCCAAAACGGCTCGTGAAATGATCAGGGTGATGACTGAACTGGTTGAACAATACGGTTATGCCACCAGTGGCGAATCGTTTTCGATCTCGGATGCCAATGAGGCCTGGATTATGGAGCTGATTGGTAAAGGCCGGTACGAAAAAGGAGCAGTCTGGGTAGCGCGTCTCATTCCTGATGGATCTGTGAGTGGTCATGCCAACCATGCCCGGATTACAACTTTCCCCTTTCAAAAAAAGAATAAATGGAACGATACGAAACAGACCGTTTATCATTCGGCTGATGTGATCAGTTTTGCCAAAAAACACAACTTCTACAAGGGCAGTGATGAGTCATTCAGTTTTTCGGATGTGTACAATCCCTTAGATTTCGGTGGTGCACGTTTCTGTGATGCCAGGGTTTGGTCTTTATTCAGGAAGATCAATAAAGAAATCCGTGAAAATCCCGATTACACCAACTATGCAGAGGGTCAGCTTTCCCGAAATCCTGTTCTGATGGACGGAAGTTCGAATCCGAACGGATTTGTGTCGAACCGCATCCCTTTGTGGGTCAAACCTGATACATTGGTTACACGTGAAAAGGTGATGGCTGCCATGCGAGATCATTACGAAGATACTCCGCTCGATATGCGCAATGATCCCGGTGCCGGCCCCTATAAATTGCCATATCGTTGGCGCCCCATGGAATTTGAGGTTGACGGCGTGAAGTATCTCAACGAACGGGCTGTCGCTACTCAGCAAACGGGTTATAGTTTTGTGGCCCAATCGCGCAGCTGGCTTCCCGATCCTGTAGGCGGTATTTTTTGGTTTGGTGTCGACGATGCCGACGGTTGCGTGTATGCGCCTATGTATTGCGGTATCAGCCAAATCCCAAAAAGTTATGCTGTTGGCAATGGTTCAATGGTTTCCTGGTCGGAGACTTCGGCCTACTGGACATTTAGCATGGTGAATAACTGGGCTTATACGCGGTACAATGTCATTCATCCTGAAATTGAAAAATATCAGCAGCAACTCGAAACCCAGTTTACTGCCGAAGTCAGCGTTGCTGACCAAAGAGCTTCCGATTTATATGCTAAGAATCCTGACGCTGCAAACGAATACATCACCGGTTATTCAGTATCAACAGGAAACAAACTGGTCAGCGACTGGAAAATCTTTTACCAGTACCTGTTTATGAAATACATTGATGGTAACATTAAAAATTCGGAAGGACACCAGTTGCTCGAAAACGGCAACGGTAAAAACATACCGAAAATGCCGTCACAACCCGGATACGGCAAGGACTGGGAACGCATCATGATCCAGGGAACCGACGACCGGTTGAAGGTGCCGGAAGAGCAATTAGCGAAATAATAAATTGTCATCACCCGGATGATATTTTGGCCTAGATACAAAACTTGAAGAGTAAGGGATTCCATCTTTCAAAAAGAGATGGAATCCTCGGGTGACGCCACTAAAACATCACACCTGAAAGCGGCTGAATAATGGATTAAAATCCGTTGTTCAGCCGTTTTTAGTTTGAACAGTTATGGGAAACAATATCAGTAACATAAGTCCATTGAAGGGAAGCTTTTTATTTTCTGATTTTTCGTAACTTACTTTACAGTTTACAATAAATCGCAACCTTAATCCTTATTGGTATGGAATTGCATATTATTCAGAATAAAATATATGAGATACGCGGTTGCCGGGTCATGCTCGATTTTGATTTGGCAGAAATGTATGAGACCGAAACTAAGCGATTAAAAGAAGCGGTCAGGCGCAATCTCAATCGCTTTCCTTCTGATTTTATGTTTGAACTGAATGCGGCAGAATATAATTTTCTAAGGACGCAAATTGCGACCTTAGAAAAACCTGGCAGAGGTAAGTATAGTAAGTATTTGCCTTTTGCTTTTACCGAACAAGGTGTGGCAATGCTTGCAAGCATTTTGAATAGTCATAAAGCAATTGAGATTAATATTTCCATTGTTCGGGCATTTATTGCGCTACGGCAATATGCCCTTGGTTATGCCGAACTCAATCAAAAACTGGAAAGTTTTATGATCGAAACCAACATGCAATTCAATGATATTTACCAGGCGCTTACCGAATTGGCAAGTAAAAAAGAGGTAGAAAAACCAAGAACTCCCATCGGATACCGTAAATACTAATCATGAAAGAATTCCATCTTTCAAAAAGAGAGAAAATCCAAAGTCGATAAATTTTGATCAGGTTACTAGCGGCAGACCATGAATTTGATTCAGCATCTCATGCATTCGAATAAAAGAAAACCACACAGACAAATAGAACACTTAGGTTTTAAATCTGTGCTAATTTATGTAATCTGTGGTTTAGTTTTCCCTATAAATTTCTCCTGTATTTTCCTCCAACTTCAAATAGTGCCTGGGTTATTTGCCCCAACGAGCAGTATTTCACCGCTTCGATCATTTCCTCAAACACATTCCGGTTTTCGAGCGCTGCTTTCTTAAGCCGCTCAAGATAGATGGGCGCCTGCTCTTTATTGGCTTCATGAAAATTGTTTAAGGAAGTCAACTGGTTTTGCTTTTCTTCTTCGGTACTACGGATCACTTCGCGTGGCAGAATGGTGGGCGAACCTTCCGCCGATAAGAATGTATTTACGCCCATAATCGGAAGTTCCCCGTTGTTTTTAAGGTTTTCGTAGTATAACGATTCATCCTGAATCTTACTGCGCTGATAATTGGCTTCCATGGCGCCCAATACGCCGCCCCGCTCAGTAATCCGGTCGAATTCCAGCAACACGGCAGCTTCAACCAGTTCGGTTAATTCTTCAATAATAAATGAACCTTGCAGCGGATTCTGGTTTTTCGTCAGTCCAAGTTCGTGGTTTATAATCATTTGAATAACCATGGCACGGCGGACCGATTCTTCGGTCGGAGTGGTGATAGCCTCGTCATAAGCATTGGTGTGCAGCGAGTTGCAATTATCGTAAATGGCATACAAGGCCTGCAAAGTGGTGCGGATGTCGTTGAATTCAATTTCCTGTGCATGCAATGATCGACCCGAAGTTTGAATGTGGTATTTCAGTTTTTGCGAACCTTCACCGGCTTTGTATTTGTATTTCATGGCTTTCGCCCAGATGAGCCTTGCTACACGGCCGATCACCGCAAATTCGGGGTCAATTCCGTTCGAAAAAAAGAAAGAAAGGTTTGAAGCGAAATCATCAATCTTCATTCCCCTTGAAAGATAATATTCGACGTAGGTAAAACCGTTGGCCAGCGTAAAAGCCAGCTGGGTAATGGGATTGGCACCAGCTTCGGCAATGTGATATCCTGAAATGGAGACCGAATAAAAGTTTCGAATGTCGTTCCGGATGAAATAGGCTTGTACGTCACCCATCAGTTTCAGGGCAAAATCGATGCTGTAGATACAGGTGTTTTGCGCCTGGTCTTCTTTTAGAATATCGGCCTGTACTGTTCCTCTGACTGCCGTAAGGGTTTGTCTTTTAATTTTTTCGTAAATTTCAGGTGGTAACAGTTCATCGCCATGGATTCCCAGTAAAGTCAATCCTAATTTATTATTTGTATCCGGTAAGGTTCCTTGGTAAATCGGGGTTTTCAGACCTTTCTGCCGGAATTTTTGCTGAATAAGCTTTGTAATCGTTTCGGTCAGATTATTTTCAAAGATGTATTTCTCGCAGGCCTGGTCAATAGCGGTATTGAGGAACATGGCCATGAGCACGGATGCCGGTCCGTTGATGGTCATACTGACCGATGTCAATGGATGACAAAGGTCGATCCCTGAATACAGTTTTTTGGAATCATCCAGGGTGGCTACCGAAACTCCGGAATTTCCGATCTTGCCATAAATATCCGGACGAAGGTCAGGATTTTCACCGTACAGGGTTACCGAATCGTAGGCGGTCGATAAGCGTTTGGCTTTCTGTCCTTGCGACAGGTAATGAAACCTCAGGTTGGTGCGTTCAGGACTGCCTTCACCGGCAAACATCCGGGTTGGGTCTTCGTATTCGCGCTTAAACGGAAATACTCCGGCAGCATAAGGAAAATACCCGGGGAAGTTCTCTTTGAGCAACCAGTTTAAAATGTCGCCCTGGTTCCGGAAATGAGGCAATGCAATTTTGGGGATGTGCGTATGCGAAAGCGATTCGGTGTAAGTCTGCACACGAACTTCTTTTCCCCGCACCTGAAATGAACATTTGTCTTGCCGGTAAACCTGGCTTTTTTCTTTCCAGAATTCCAACAATGACCGGTTCTCCGGGATTAACTTTTCATTCCACTCTTTGAAGACAATTTCCAGCTCCTGAGTCGAGGCGTTGCGGGATTTTAACAGCTCCATTGAATCTGTGATAGCTTGTATTTTACCCGCTATATCAGATTGTGCCTCTGCTTTCTGATTGTATTTTCGTACAGTTTCGCTTATTTCTGAAAGGTATCGTACCCGTTCAGGTGGGATGATCTGGTTTTTTTCTGAAGCAAAAAACGTCCTGTTCGTTTCACTGAGTACATCGGGAAACAGCCCGATGACCAAAGTTTTCAGGGCTTTATAAAAATTATTCACGCCCGGATCGAAAAACTGGGAGGCATGGGTTAAAAATACCGGCATTTGATCGGCTTCAACCTGCCAAAGTGATTTATTGCGCTGGTATTGTTTGCTCACATCGCGTAAAGCATCCAGCGCTCCTTTTTTATCCGACTTGTTCAGCGCGATCAAATCAGCAAAATCTAGCATGTCAATTTTTTCCAACTGCGACGGGGCGCCAAACTCAGGAGTCATCACATACACCGCAAGGTCGCTGTGATCAACGATCTGCGTATCCGACTGGCCAATTCCGGATGTTTCCAATACGATAAGATCATATCCGGCAGCTTTCAATACCTGGATGGAATCATCGATGTGCCTGGAAACCGACAAATTGGCTTCGCGGGTGGCCATGCTTCGCATATAAACCCTGGCAGTGTTAATGGAATTCATACGGATCCGGTCTCCCAGAAGGGCTCCGCCGGATTTCCGTTTGCTGGGGTCGATGCTGATAATTCCGATCTGAAGCTCAGGATAATCCATCAAAAACCGGCGTACCAGTTCATCAACCAATGACGATTTTCCCGCGCCTCCGGTTCCTGTAATTCCCAAAACCGGAATGGTTTTACCTGTCTGATGATTAGCAAGCAATTGTCTTACCCGATCTATTCCCGGTAAATTATTCTCCAGAATCGTAATGAAACGGGCTATTTTTTCGGGTTCGCTGGTTTTGGGTAAGCAGTCCAGATATTCTTCTTTTTGAATGATCGGGTGGTCTGTTATTTCAAGTACATCATTAATCATTCCCTGAAGTCCCATGGATCGTCCGTCGTCGGGCGAGTAAATACGGGCAATCCCATATTGATGGAGTTCCTCAATTTCGTCGGGAAGAATCACTCCGCCACCGCCGCCAAAAATCTGAATGTGACCACAACCTTTTTGCTTTAACAAATCGAACATGTATTTGAAGAATTCCAGGTGGCCGCCCTGATATGAAGTGACTGCAATGGCATGGGCGTCTTCCTGTACGGCACAATCCACAATTTCCATAACCGACCTGTTGTGCCCCAGGTGAATGATCTCGGCGCCCGATGATTGCAGAATTCGCCGCATGATGTTAATTGCGGCATCGTGTCCGTCGAAAAGAGAGGTCGCCGTTACAATCCTGATCTTGTTTTTTACTTGATAGAACTGTGTATTGGAATTCATAAACGAATGTTTTATGGAAAAATAAGTGGTAATAAAGCTTCAGATGCCCAGGTTTTCCAAAATGAGTTCAGCCAGGTCAAGATTCCTGATTTCCGTTTGCCGGTCCCGAAATTTTATTCCATCCGTGAGCATGGTCATGCAAAAGGGGCATGCTGTAGCCACAATTTCAGCTTCAGATTCGATGATATCATCGGTACGTTCAGCATAAATTTCTTTGTTCCCTTTTTCGGCTTCTTTAAACATTTGAGCGCCACCGGCGCCACAACACAGGGCAAAACTCTTCGAACGTTTCAATTCTGTAAAGTTTCCTCCCAGTTTATCCAAAACATTCCGGGGAGCATCATAGATGTTATTTCCCCTGCCCAGGTAACATGGGTCATGGTAGGTTATCCTTCGGTCGCTTAAAACGGATTTGTCTAATTTGAGTTTTCCCTGGTCAATCAATTCTTCGAGGAAGCTGGTGTAATGAACCACCTCATAATTTCCGCCCAAATCAGGGTATTCATTTTTTAAGGTATTGAAGCAATGTGGACAGGTGCAGATAATTTTTTTTACATCGTACCCATTCAGGATTTCAATGTTTGCCAAGGCCTGCATCTGGAAAAGCATTTCGTTGCCTGCACGTTTGGCCGGGTCGCCGGTGCACGATTCTTCTGTGCCCAGGACGGCATAATCCACTCCGGTATGATTCAATATTTTGGCAAACGAACGGGTTACTTTCTGATATCGCTCATCGAAAGCGCCGGCACATCCTACCCAATAAAGGTATTCAGGTTTTTTACCCTGAGCGGCCAATTCGGCCATTACTGGAACATTAATCTGAGGCATAGTTTTTCAAATATCAATTAATTCTTGGCAAGAGGCGTAGCCTCGGTTTATATTGTAACAACGGATTTTAATCCGTTGAAAAAGGGATAGAAAATAAAAGTCAGAACCGTAGGTTCGGTACATGTCATATTTATGTACCGTGCTTATTGCACTCTTTTTATTGCCAGCTTCCATAACAACGGATTAAAATCCGCTGTTACAAAACCGTTCGAGCCGATGGCTCTATATCTCAACCTTGTTCATTCTTTGGTCCATTCCAAACGGTCCTGAGGCGAAAACTGCCAGGGAGCGCCATTGTTCTCGATATTGGCAAACATGCTGTTAACTCCTGACGGGGCTTTACCCTCTTCAAGTACCAGGTAGCGACGCATGTCCATAATCAGATTTGGATGACTGATGTTTAACGGGCATTCCTGTGCACAGGCATTACAGGTGGTGCAGGCCCAAAGTTCTTCGTAGCTGATGAAATCGTCGCTTACCAGCGACTTGTTGTCGTCAAATGATTTGTTTTTGATCAATTGTGTTCCTTTTTCGTACATCCGGTTTCGAACGTCCACAAAGATTTTACGCGGAGAAAGTTTTTTTCCGGTGATATTTGCCGGACAAACTTCCGTGCATCTTCCGCATTGGGTGCATGTTAACGAATCGAGGTAGTTTTTCCAGCTGATGTCTTCGATGTCTTTTACACCAAACCGGGTAGGGGCTTCGCTGCCAGAATCCTGAAATGCATTTCCACCTAGCATGAGTTTTACCTCCCTGGTAACGGCATCCAGGTTGGGTAATTTTGCCAGTGGCTCCAGGTTACTTAAAAATACGTTGGGAACCGACATGAACACATGAAAATGCTTGGAATAAGGCAGGTAATTGGCAAAAATGAAAATCAGCAGAATATGGCTCCACCAGCTCAATTCATAAAATAGTCGAGCGTGGGAAGGCGATATTTTCCAAATACCGGCCAGTTGTGCTGAAATCGGGTAAACTCCAGCGGTATAATCCGGAGAAGCAGAGATAAAGCAAAAGTTAATACCAATTAAGGATACCATCAGGAAAAGAATCATAAATAACGCGAGAAAGGCATCTTTTTTATTCCGGGGAGATAATTCTATTCCTGAAAACCGTTTGATGTGCATCCACTTTCTTCGAATCAGAAATATTGCTATTCCAAGGAATATCACGTATGCAAACACATCGCCCGAAGCTGAAACGATGGAATATAGGAATCCGGTTTTGGAAAACAGGCGTTCAGTTCCAAAAATTCCGTTAACTACCATTTCGATACTCCCCAATGTAATGACCAGAAATCCCCAAAAAACCAAGGCATGCAGGAAGCCGATCAGCGGTTTTCGCAAGATCTTGGTTTGCCCAAAAGCAACTTCAAGGGTTAAAGTCAGACGTTTGCTCCATTGTCCAAAGGGTTTCGTTTTTCGGGTCAGTCGAAAAAGTAATCCCAGATTCCTGAGAGTGTATGAAAAAATGAGTAAGGTAATGAGCAGAATACCTGAGAAGATGATTTGTTTTATCATAGAATCGGGTTGTTTATTCGCCTTTAAATGCTTTAACAGCTTCCGTTAGTTTGGGTAATATTTGGGCGGCATCGCCTATTACGCCATAATCGGCAACCTCAAAAATTGGAGCATCGGGATCATTGTTAATGGCAACAATACATTTTGAGCGGCTTATTCCTGCCACATGTTGTGTCGCTCCGGAAATTCCCACGGCAATGTAAAGGTTTGGTGCAATAATTTTCCCCGTTTGCCCGACATGTTCTTCGTGCGAACGCCAGCCTGCATCGCTGACCGGACGGCTGCAAGCTGTAGCAGCGCCGATTACTTTGGCCAATTCTTCCAGCGGTTTCCAGTTTTCAGGTCCTTTCATTCCCCGTCCGCCACTGACTACCCGGTCGGCATCCAGCAATGAAATACCTTCTGAATGTATTTTGCGGTCAACTATTTTTGTAGATTGATCGTCAACGGAAACTTTGGGTTCAAACGAAACAATCTGATTGACCGTTTTTGCTTCGTGCAAGCCAAAAGAATTAATGGCAAGCGAAATGATTTTCAGAGGCGAATTAATCTGAACCTGTGCCAAAGCCTTTCCGGAGAAAACCCGTTTGGAGATGATAAAAGGTTCCAAGGTAACAGGCATCGAAACTACTCCGGAAACAAAACCGGCATTCAGTTTCACCGATAGCCGGGGAGCAATGGCTTTTCCTTCGTTGTTGTCTGGAAAAATTACCGTGGTAACCTTTTCCTGAACTACCACTTGCTGAACAACCTGGGTAAACAGTTTATTTATCAGGGTATTAAATCCCTCGTCAGTGACTTTGAGCGTTTTGGAAATCCCATAGTTACCCAGTTTTTCGAGTTCCGAATCTTCCATTGTTCCCATCACTACCGCAATTGCCGGACATTGCATCGATTCAGCTAATTTTGAACCATAGGAAGCGACTTCAAAATTTTGCTTTTTGAGTTTGCTTCCAAAGTTTTGTATATAAACCAATACGGACATGTTTCTGATTTTAGTTAGTTATCAATATTTACAGCACTTTAGCTTCCTTACTCAGGAAATTAACCAGTTCGGTCATTTGATCGGCATTCACCATTTTTACTTTGGCTTTGGGTTCAGGCAACTGAAAACCGATATATTCGGTCAGAGCATTTGCATCATTGGCAGGAATAACTTCCAAAGGTTTCTGGCGCGCCATCATAATTCCTCTCATATTCGGTATTTTAGGCTCTTTGGCAAATCCTTTCTGAACGATTAAAACAGCGTTTCCTTCCATTTGAATGTATTCTTTTCCGGCTGCAACGTCGCGCTCAACGATCGCTTTTCCTTCCTGAAACTGAATGTCGGATACCGACGAGACGGATACCGTGTCCAGAAATTCGGCAATCATTCCACCTACCGACGAACTGTTGTAGTCGCCCGATTCGATTCCGCAAATAATGAAATCGAAGGCATTTTTTTGTGCCAGTGAAGCAATTTGTTTAGCTGTCTGAAAAGCATCTTTTGGAACCGTATCAATGCGAATTGCCTTGTCGGCTCCAATAGCCAGGCATTTCCGGAGGGTAGGTTCGGTTTCAACGGAGCCAACATTAATTACGACGACTTCAGACACCGGATTGTTACTGTCTTCCTTTAAATCAACGGCGCGGGTTAAAGCCAGTTCGTCCCACGGATTAATAATCCATTGCACACCTGTTGCATCGAAGCGGGTTTGGTTGTCGGCAAACCTGACCTTAGTGGTAGTGTCAGGTACATTACTTATGCAAACTAATAATTTCATGAGAAATATCTATTGGTTTAAGAGTCTATTTCTTTTCAAATATACTTTAGTTTTTATAAAAGAAATAATTTTCAATAAGCTTTATCCACATAATAATAAATGGCATACAAAAAATAAAATCAAAATTCCATGAAGATAATCAAATTATTAGTTGAAAAACTGCATGATTTTATTGGAAATCGGATAAATAATTTGTTAATTTAACTAATTATACTACGGAAAAGTGGAATTAAGTAATAAATGTCAATATTTATTGGCATTCAACCTATATTTTTATTGCTAACCCAACTAAATCCCTGCAATCCTATGGAACCTAAAAGATTATTTGACCTACTTCCCCGGTATTCAGCTAATTACAATAAGCCTGATATGCTTCTTGCAAAAATTGACGGTAATTGGCTTCCTTTCAGTTCTGAAATGGTACTTGAAACAGCAAACCTTCTGAGTTATGGATTATTTCAGATGGGCTTGCAGAAAGGAGATAAAATTTCCATTATATCCAATAACCGTCCTGAATGGGTTATAGCAAATATGGGGCTTTTGCAAGCCGGAGGAATTAATGTACCCGTTTACCCCACTACCTCTAATGTAGAATTGGAATATATACTCAACCATGCTTCGGTGAAATATGTTTTTGTGTCGGACGCCTCGCTTTACAAAACAATTTCGAAGCTTAAAAGCAAGTTGCCTTCCCTTAGTGAAATTTACACATTCGATCAGGTGGATGGAGCAAAACATTGGTCTGAAATCACCGAATCAGGGAGAAGTGTTTTGAACATCAATTTACTTGAAGAAACAAAACAAAGCATCAAAGAAGAAGACCTGGCAGTTATTATCTATACTTCAGGAACCACTGCTAATCCGAAGGGAGTCATGTTGTCGCACAGGAATATTCTCAGCAATGCTTTAGCCTGCTCAATTCCATTTAAATTTGATGTGTCTCATCGTATTTTGAGCTTCCTGCCTCTGAATCATATCTTTGAAGCTATGTTAACTGTTCTTTACATTTATAGCGGGGTTTCCATTTATTATGCCGAAAGTTTGGAAAAAATCAGCGACAACATCAGGGAAGTGAAACCACATTATTTCACCACTGTTCCCCGTCTGCTTGAAAAAATCTATGACAAAATTGTGGCCAGGGGGGGAGAATTGAAAGGAATAAAAAGAATGCTTTTTTTCTGGGCATTGAACCTGGGGCTTAGATATGAACTGGATGGAAAAAACGGATGGTGGTATGAGTTCCAACTGAAAATCGCCAACAAAATTATTTTCAACAAATGGCGTGAAGCCCTGGGCGGAAATGTGATCAGCATTATTTCGGGTGGAGCAGCTTTGCAACCACGTTTGGCAAGAATTTTTCATGCCGCAGGAATTCCGGTAATGGAAGGATACGGTTTAACTGAAACATCTCCCGTAGTAGCAGTGAACAACTCCTGGCCGGACTCAATTTGTTTCGGAACGGTCGGGCCAGTGATTAAAGATGTGGAAGTTGAAATTGCCAGCGATGGGGAAATACTTGTTAAAGGACCTAATGTTATGTTGGGTTATTATAAGGACCCTGAAGCCACCGCCGAAGCAATAAAAGATGAATGGTTTTATACCGGTGATATGGGCGAAATGGTTGAAAACAAGTTCCTGAAAATAACAGGCCGCAAGAAAGAGATTTTTAAAACCTCTGGCGGAAAATTCATAAGCCCGCAAAATATCGAAAACGCTCTCAAAGAATCGCGTTTTATTGACCAGGTAATGGTTATCGGGGAGTTTCGGAAGTTCCCTGCAGCGCTAATTGTTCCCGATTATGTGTTTGTAAAAGAGTGGTGTCGCCGGAAGGGAATCAGTTTTACGACTAACCAGGAAATGTCGAAACATGAAAGGGTCATCTCAAGGATTTCCAAAGAGGTTGATAAAGTGAATAAAAAGCATTCCCACTACGAAATGATTAAAAAATTTGAGCTTCTCTCAATCCCCTGGACCATTGACGCAGGTGAACTTACACCAAAACAGAGTGTAAAAAGAACGGTAGTCCTGAAAAAATATCAGGACTTAATCGAAAAAATATATTCCTGACCGGAAGGAAGAAAGAAGAAGCTGGAAATTCAGAAGGCGATGGAGGATGGAAGAAAAGGTATTCTCATCAAGGTGCACGCATTCTTAAACTATAATCATTAAACTTTCTTTAAAATGAATCGGAAAATAAATAAAGTCAGTGTACTGGGTTCAGGTATAATGGGCTCGCGCATTGCCTGCCATTTTGCCAATATTGGGGTTGAAGTAATGCTGTTGGATATGGTCCCCCGCGATCTGACAGAAGATGAAACTCAAAAAGGTCTTACTTTGGAGCTCCCCGAGGTTCGCAACAGGATCGTCAATCAATCACTGGCCAGTGCAGTGCAGGCAAATCCATCGCCCTTGTACCACAAATCTTTTTTAAAAAGAATAAAACCCGGTAATTTCGAAGATAACCTTCCTGAAATAAACAGCTCCGACTGGGTGATTGAAGTGGTGGTCGAAAATCTTGAAATAAAACGTCAGCTTTTTGAAAAGGTCGAAAAATTTCGACGTCCGGGCACATTAATAACCTCGAATACTTCCGGCATTCCCATTCATCTGCTTGCCGAAGGCAGAAGCGAAGATTTTCAAAAACATCTCTGTGGAACTCATTTTTTCAATCCCCCGCGTTATCTCAGACTTTTGGAGATAATCCCCCAGGAGCAAACTAATCCGGAAGTGATCGATTTCCTGATGCATTATGGCGACCTGTTTTTAGGGAAATCCACTGTCCTTTGCAAAGACACTCCCGCATTTATAGCCAACAGGATTGGTATTTATTCCATTCTGGAAGTCTTTCAGGCAACGCAAAGACTTGACCTTTCTGTTGAACAGGTGGACAAACTTACCGGCCCCGTAATCGGCAGGCCAAAATCAGCCACTTTCCGCACCATCGACATTGTTGGGTTTGACACGGTGATAAAAGTTGCCAATAACCTTTTCGAAGCGCTGAAAGATGATGAATCGGTTGAGATATTTAAACTGGGCGGTTTCCCAACTGAAATGGAGAAGAAAAATTATTTGGGCGATAAAACCGGGCAGGGATTTTATAAAAAAACAATCAATGAAAAAGGCGAAAAGGAAATCCTTTCCTTAAACCTTAAAACCATGGAATATGGCATTCAACAACCAGTAAAATTCAAAACGCTGGAGGCTTCCAGGCTGGTTGAAGACGTGGCCAAAAAGCTGACGGTTCTTTTAAATGGAAAGGATGAAGCCGCTGAATTTTATCGCAGTACATTTTTTAAAATTTTCTGTTATGTAAGTTCCCGGATACCCGAAATTTCGGATGATCTTTACCGTATTGATGCTGCTATGTGCGCAGGCTTCGGCTGGGATTACGGACCTTTTGAAACCTGGGATATGATTGGTTTGAAAAAGAGTCTCGAGCAAATGGAAAGTACGGGAAACAAGCCGGCAACCTGGGTTTATGAAATGATTGACAAAGGCATGGAATCATTTTATAAGATAAAAAATGGCATTAAAAATTATTACGATATTGAAACTGCAACATACAAACCTATCCCCGGTTATGAGTCATTTATTATCCTCAATAACCTTCGCGAAAACAAAACCGTTTGGAGCAACGAGGGAGCATCCATTATTGACATTGGCGATGGTGTTTTGAACCTCGAGTTTCAAACTAAAATGAATACCATTGGAAGCGAAGTTATCCAGGGATTGAACAAGGCAATTGACATTGCTGAAAAGGATTTCCGCGGACTGGTGATTGGTAACGATGGTCCAAATTTTTCGGCAGGCGCCAATCTTGCCTTACTTTTAATGTATGCCATTGAACAGGAATTTGACGAAATAGATATGATGGTTCGCGCATTTCAGAATACAATGATGCGGATCAAATATTCGTCTGTTCCGGTTGTTGGCGCACCGCACGGATTAACCCTGGGTGGAGGATGTGAATTGAATTTACATGTCGATGCTGTTCAGGCCGCAGCCGAAACCTATATCGGGCTTGTGGAGTTCGGAGTTGGATTAATCCCCGCAGGCGGAGGAACCAAGGAAATGACGCTTCGCGCTTCCGACCGCTTTGAAGAAGGCGACATTGAACTAAACAACATCCTCAACTCTTTCATGAATATTGGCATGGCAAAAGTAGCCACCTCGGCTTATGAGGCATTCGATATGGGGATTTTGAGAAAATCAGACAGGGTCAGTATCAATCCATCCCGCCTGCTTGCCGATGCCAAAGAGCGTGTTATCGAACTGTCGGCTGCAGGTTATACAAAGCCCATTCCGCGCTCCGATATTCGTGTTCTTGGGAAAGATGCACTCAGCATGTTCTATATTGGAGCCCATTCCATGGAAACAGCGCATTTTATTTCAGAACACGATAAAAAGATATCGGGGAAACTCGCGTATATCATGAGTGGAGGCGACCTGTCGTATCCCCAGAATGTGACTGAACAATACCTGCTTGACCTCGAAAGGGAAGCCTTCCTTTCCTTATGTGGTGAAAGAAAAACACTGGAAAGAATTGAATATACCCTTAAAACAGGTAACCCATTAAGAAATTAAAAATAAAACTGACATGGATGCATATATCGTAGCAGCCTACCGTTCGGCTGTGGGAAAAGCAAAAAAAGGGTCTTTGCGCTTTACACGACCCGATGACCTTGCGGCTGTAATTATCAGGCAGCTTGTTGCCTCAGTACCTCAATTAGACCCTGAAAGGATTGACGACCTTATCGTCGGAAACGCTGTTCCTGAAGCAGAACAAGGCATGCAAATGGGGCGTATGATTTCTCTATTGTCCCTTCCAATAAAAGTTCCCGGGATGATGTTGAACCGTTATTGCGGTTCAGGCCTCGAAGCAATTGCTATGGCGTCGTATAAAATCCATGCAGGCATGGCCGATTGCATCATAGCCGGGGGTGCCGAAAGTATGTCGCTTGTTCCTACGGTTGGTTGGAAAACAGTATTGAATTATGAAATTGCAACCAAAAATCCTGATTGGTATTCAAGTATGGGAGCAACTGCCGAGGCATTGGCTACTGATTACAACATCAGTCGCGAAGATCAGGATGAGTTTTCATACCATTCGCACATGAAAGCCATCAACGCAATAAAGATGGGCTATTTTAAAGATGAAATTGTTCCTGTACCTATCCGGGAAACATTTGTTGATGGGAATAACAGGAAACAAACGCGTGAATTTATTTTCGACACAGACGAAGGTCCGCGCGCAGATACCAACTTGAAAGCGCTTGCCAATCTGAAACCCGTTTTCTCTGCCACAGGAAGTGTTACGGCCGGAAACTCATCGCAAACTTCCGATGGAGCAGCTTTTGTGATGATCATGTCTGAAAGAATGGTAAATGAACTGAACCTTAATCCCGTTGCGCGTTTGATCAGCCATGCTGCTGTGGGAGTTGACCCGCGAATTATGGGCATCGGACCAGTGGAAGCTATTCCCCTGGCGTTGAAAAAAGCAGGATTGAAACTTCAGGATATTGAGCAAATCGAACTCAATGAAGCATTTGCATCGCAGGCTCTCTCTGTTATCCGGACTTCTCAACTTAACAATGAAATTGTGAACGTGAACGGTGGCGCAATAGCTCTCGGGCATCCTCTTGGTTGTTCGGGCACAAAGCTAACCATTCAGCTATTGAATGAAATGAAGAGAAGAGGGCAGAAATATGGCATGGTTACCCTTTGTGTAGGAGGAGGGCAGGGAGTTGCAGGAATCTTTGAATTATTATAAACATTAAATACAATTATCATGGAAAATCTGAATAAAACAATAACTGGCGGTCAGTTCCTGATTTCGGAAAGTAATGCTGCCGATATTTTTATCCCTGAAGAATACAACGAAGAACAAAAACTCATTGCCGACTCGTGCAGCGATTTTGTGAAAAAGGAGATATTACCGATCCTCGACAGGATAGACAACCAGGAAGAAGGGCTAATGGTTTCCTTGCTGGACAAAGCGGCCGGGCTTGGTTTTATGGGTATCCATGTTGCTGGTGAGTATGGTGGTTTTGATATGAATTACGTAACCAGTTTACTGGTAACCGAAAATATGGGTACCGCCCACTCTTTTGCCGTTTCTTTTGCGGCAAACACCGGAATTGGCATGACTCCCATTATGTATTATGGCAATGAAGGGCAAAAGAAAAAATACCTTCCCCGGATTGTTAGCGGAGAATTGAAAACTTGTTATTGCCTTACTGAACCTGGTTCAGGGTCAGACGCCAATTCAGGTCGTACCAAAGCGGTATTATCAGACGATGGCAAATATTATGTCCTGAAAGGGCAGAAAATGTGGGTAACCAACGGAGGTTTTGCTGATGTAATGATTGTATTTGCCAAAATTGAAGACGACACCACATTAAGCGCATTTATTGTTGAAAAATCTTTTAGCGGAATTCAGGTTATGCCAGAGGAACATAAAATGGGTATAAAAGGAAGCTCAACCGTCCAGATTTTCTTTAACGATTGCAAAGTTCCAGTCGAAAACTTACTTTCTGAACGGCAACAAGGATTTAAGATTGCTTTAAATATCCTGAATTTAGGCAGGATAAAGCTTTCTGCAGCCACAACCGGTGCAGGCAAGGCTGCCATCAGCAATTCGGTGCAATATGCCAACGAGCGCCATCAGTTTGGAAAATCTCTTTCTGAATTCGGCGCCATCAAACATAAACTTGCCGAGCAGGCTATCCGTATTTTTGCCGGAGAATCTGCGCTTTACCGAACTGCTGACTACATTGAACAAGCCATCGGCAGGCATATTACATCAGGCAAAACTGAACCAGAAGCCATTTTGAAAGCTACTGAACAATTCGCCCCTGAAGCTTCAATCCTGAAAGTATTCAGTTCAGAAACACTGAACTACGTTGTGGATGAAGGAGTTCAGATATACGGCGGAATGGGTTACTCTGCCGAAGCCCCGATGGACAGAGCTTACCGCGATTCCCGTATTAACCGGATTTTTGAAGGAACCAACGAAATAAACCGTATGGTGATTGTTGATATGATTTTAAAAAGAGCTTTGAAGGGTGAACTCGACCTGATGGGACCTGCTATGAAAATTCAGTCGGAACTTATGTCAGTTCCTGCTATGGACCCTGAAGGAGATTCGCTTTTTGCACAAGAGAAGAGATATATAGCCAATTTCAAAAAGGCAGTGCTGATGATAGCCGGAATGGCTGCACAGCGCCTGATGAACAAACTCGCTGATGAACAGGAAATACTGATGAATATCGCCGACATGATCATTGATGTGTTTGTTTCAGAATCCCTTTTACTCAGGCTTGAAAAATTGGTATCACAGAAAGGCGAAAATGAAAATTCGGAAAAAACGGATATGATGCGTGTTTTCGTTAATGATGCTGCCGACAGGATCAATAAGAACGGCAAGGAAGCGATAAATGCTTTTGCAGGCGGCGATGAACAAAGAATGTTACTGCTGGGGCTGAAAAGATTTACAAAAACCGAACCTTTCAACGCCAAAGAAGCCCGCAGGCATATCGCGGACAAATTGATCGAAAATAACGGATATTGTTTTTGAAACTATTGGTTTCACAAAACTGTAATTTCTTTGGAATAAACTTCTAATCCGGTTTTCTCAACAAATTGCTATAAATCGCCTGTGGCAATCGCCCGTGAGATAACAATTTTCTGGATTTCAGAGGTTCCTTCGTAGATTTGGGTCAGTTTGGCATCGCGCATCATGCGCTCCACGTGATATTCCTTCACATAGCCATATCCTCCATGGATCTGAACTGCTTCGGTTGTTACTTTCATGGCCGTTTCGGCTGCAAACAATTTCGCCATGGCGCTGGCATTTCCATAAGGCTTGCCCTGATCTTTCAACCATGCCGCTTTTAAACAGAGGAACCGGGCAGCTTCAATTTCTGTAGCCATGTCGGCCAGTTTAAAAGCAATTGCCTGATGGTTGATGATTTCAGTACCGAAAGTTTTTCTTTCTTTGGCATATCTGACCGCTAATTCGTAGGCTCCGGAAGCAAGTCCCAGCGCTTGTGAAGCGATTCCGATACGACCTCCTTCCAGGGTTTTCATGGCAAACTTAAATCCAAAACCATCTTCGCCCAGGCGGTTTTCTTTCGGGACTTTGACGTCGGTAAACTCCACGGAGTGGGTATCTGAACTTCGCATTCCCATTTTGTTTTCGTGCACACCCACCGAAATACCCGGAGTATGCCTGTCAACCAAAATGGCATTGATTCCTTTATGGCCCAATTCCTTATGGGTTTGAGCGATCACAATATAGCTTGAAGCTGAGTTGCCATTGGTAATCCAGTTTTTTACACCATTCACAATGTAATGGTCTCCCATATCAATGGCAGTTGTTTTTTGCGAACTTGCATCACTGCCGGCACCCGGTTCCGATAATAGAAACGCGCCAATTTTCTCCCCCCGGGCCAACGGTTTCAGCCATTTCTCTTTTTGCTCTTCGGTACCGTATTTCTCAATCCCGAAACAAACCAACGAGTTGTTTACCGACATGATTACCGCAACAGAAGAGTCAACTTTGGAGATTTCTTCCATGGCCAATACATAAGACACCGTATCCATGCCGCCACCGTCGTATTTCGGATCGACCAGCATTCCTAAAAACCCTAATTCAGCCAGGTTTTTGATATGCTGAGCAGGGAAAATCGCGTTATCGTCGCGTTCAATTACGTCCTTGATTAATTCGCGTTGGGCATAATCGCGGGCAGCCTGGCGGATCATCAGTTGTTCTTCTGTAAAATCAAAATTCATAATTTAATATTTAGTTGAATGTTTATTGCTTTTTGTACACCACTGAAACCAGCGTTTTGTCGTTTCCGCCCATATTGACAGTTAAGCCAAAAGGTTTCGATTCCGGAATTTCAAGTTGCGCTGCTCCTGCTTTATTGGTGAATTGCTCCCAAATAGTAACGGCCTGGTGAACCCCGGTCGCTCCGGTCGGATGTCCCCATCCAATGAGTCCTCCGGTTGTATTAAATGGAATTTTACCGGTTCGCGCCGTATTTCCACCGGCAACAAATTCAGCTCCTTTCCCGGATTCAGCAAATCCAATGGCTTCGGTTGCCAAAATTCCGGCAATAGAAAAACAATCGTGAGTTTCAACTGTTGCCAGTTGATCGATGGTAATGCCTGCCATGCTTAAAGCCTTTTGTACGGCTACTTTGGTAGTTGTCAGCTCTGCCTGGTTAAACGGGTCTTCCAGTAAGTTTTCTTCTGCCTGGGCAAAACCAACCACTTCAATGGCCTGGTTTTTAGGTATGCCAATCCGTTTCAGGCCTTCTTCTGAAACAATAGCAATGGCTGAAGCGCCGTCAGAAACTTTTGAACAGTCAAACAGATTCAAATGATCTACAAACATTTTTCCATTCGGGGGAGTCATTCCGGTAGCCAGCAGATCGTTATCTATATTTTCAAATTCCTGTGCTGTAGGGCAAAGACGGGCATTTTCAATGGCGTTTTTATACCAGGCGGCTAATCCTTTCCGGGTATATTCCGCCCCGTAAGCATCGCAATAAGCTTTTGCCCTGTCACTGAATTCTCCCGGGAAAAAATAGGCATGACCATTCTTCCGGTTCTTGTACCAACCGGCCAAAGCCAGATAATCGGCGCCATAAATCGCTTTGACTGAGTTTTGCACTTCAACGCCAACGGCAAGCACCACCTCAGCTGTACCTGCAAGGATGGACTTTATCCCGGTCATTAAAGCCAGTCCGCCCGAAGCACAAGCGCCTTCAACCCGGATGGATGGTTTATACCGAAGCCCGGGATCAATGGACGGGATCATAGCTGCCAGATGGGCCTGGTTGTTAAAGCGGGATGCCATGAAATTCCCTATGACACTTTCATCGACATTCGTGGCGCCGCCAATCTGTTCCAGTGTTGCCCTTCCGGCCTCCTGAATATAGTGTTCAAGTCCCGGACGTTCTTTCCGGGGATTAAATTCGCTCCGGCCGGTACCCATCGAAATGGTGTTGTATCCGGCTACCAGATATACTTTTCGGTTCATAACAGGTTCGGTTTAGCAATATTCATTAATAGGGCCGTACAGATGGTGGAAACCGGTAATCATCACGGTATTCACATGATTTCCGGTTTCGGTTACTCCTTGTGAAACCAGATTTTCACCGATTGATTTCATCTTTTTCATGTATTCCATCGCTAACTTAGCGCCGCGACTATCACTTCTTTTCATTCCTTCAAAAAATCCCTTAATCAGCAATTCCTTATCCCTGTTTCCTGAAAGGCTTTTCCATGTCAGGTTTTCTGGTAATTCGCCCAGGTAAGTGTTCAGTTTCGGTATGATTTCTACCACCGGAATATATCTTCCGGAAGGTAGATCGTAAACCATTTCGATTTTGCCCTTTGCATAAGTGAAAAGGCCGGCCTTCTGCGAGCCGTCGGAGTTTTGTCCGCCACTGATCTTTTTTTCCAGCAGTTCCGGTAAGATTTCACTGTGTAGTTCTTCAGGAAGATAGTTGTTCATCACCTTTAAAATGAAAGAACAAACATCGATGCCGACATAGTCGGTCAATTGGAAAATGCCCATGGGGCGCAGCATGAAATCACGGGTAAGTGTGTCAATCAGCAAAACCGATTCGGCAAAAGTGAATTCAGGCTGCAACTGATTTATTTTTTCAATTCCGAAGAGTAAATCACGCATAAAAAAACCATTTCCGATAAACCCAGCAATGTCGTTGGCCGGTACCATGACTTTGTCCAGCATTTGGCCGAAATCATTCACCCAGTCAACTAATTCCTTGTTGCCGTTTTTAAGTTCAATCACCTCAATCAACCGCTGAACAGCCGGGGGATTATAGAAATGACATCCAATAATATTACCTTCCAACTGAGCCTTTGCATTCAGTACTTCGATCGGAATTGAACTGGTATTGGTTAAAAACCATGGATTTAGCGGGTTGTTTTTTTTAATGGCGCCTAATAGGTGGGTTTTAAGTTCAATATTTTCAATAACCGCTTCAAAAATCAGCGTGGATTCAAAGGCCGACTCAATCCTTGTCGTCGGTTTAATCAGGGCCATGGCATTTTCCATATATTCCTGAATGATTTCGCAATTCTCAATTAAATCGGTTCTTTCGCGATATGCGCTGCGTAGCCAAACTGTATTTTTTTCGGCCCATTTCAATAAAAGGTCCCGGGTATATTTAAGCAATCCGTTTAATCGTTCCTGCGATTGGTCGATGGCATAAATGGTGAAGGTTTTGTTGCGATTTTCAGGAGCAAGGGCAATTTGGGAAATGTATAAAGTACTCAGATAAAGAATACCGCTTCCCATTTTACCTGCTGCCCCTAAAACAGCCACATTTTGAATTCTGTCCGTATTTGTCATAGTGGTGATTGTATGATCGGGTTATTCCCAGTTTGGTTTTCTTTTTTCTAAAAATGCAGTCATTCCTTCTTTTCCCTGTTCGGTGAACTGGTTCGAGAATTCATTCATTTCGAAGTGGCCGCCTTCCTGATAGCCATTCAACTGGCCAAAGTTTACCGCCTTTTTTACAGATGAAATGGCCTGCGGTCCTTTCTGGCAGATGAGATGAGCTACTTCAATCGTTTTGGCCATCAACTCTTCGGCTGGAACCACCAGTTGAACCAGTTGATTCTGTTTGGCTTCCGGAGCTTCAATCATTTGGGCTGTAAACAGCATATATTTGGCAAAACCTGTCCCAACAGCCCGTGGCAAGCGCTGTGTTCCGTTGAATCCGGGGATCAGCCCCAGGTTTACTTCCGGAGCGCTGAATTTGGCCTTGTCGGAGGCGATGATGAAATCGCAGGCTAATGCCAGTTCCAGGCCACCGCCCAGGGCAAAACCATTTACCGCGGCAATAACCGGAATCGTACAGTTTTCGATGCGGTTAAACGTATCGTGTCCGACCTGCGAAAACAGGAGCGCTTCGGCAGGCGATTTATCCTTCATTTCAGCGATATCAGCGCCGGCCACAAAAGCCTTCCCTTCACCGGTCAGTATAATAACCCTGATGTTGTTGTTCGTTTCCAAATCATCAAGTACCCGGTTTAAATCTTGAAAAACCCGCGAGTTTAACGCATTTAAGGATTGTGGCCGGGAAAAAGTGACGATGGCAGTTTGATCGGATATGATCAGTTGAAGCGTTTCCATAAAACGATAAGATTTTTATAATTGAATTGACAAATGACCTGCATATTAAAAATACCTTAAATCTGTATCTAAAAGTAATAAAAAATCAGAAAGCATCGGGGAATATGTTATACAAATGCCGCCCTGAAAAATTACATTTCAGATTGTAACCGAAAAGCATCCTGTAAGATGAGAATCACATATTTTAAATTTTAAAGATAAAATCAACTTTTTTGGTAAAAATTAGAATCGAAAAATATCTCTTGCGTGTAATTCAGGTAATAGTATTGTCGGCTTTGGTCCGGGTAACGATCGCGCAACCCAAATCAATCGAAGCCGATTTAAGGAAACTGGCTTCATCCATGGCTGAATAAAAATCCACATAGCTCATCATTTGATCGATGAACTGTGTCTTTTGTGCATCTTCAGTTACCAAGTTGAGGTGTAAAGGTAATAAGGTGTTTTCAACGGATTCATTTTTCTGGCAGGAAAAGAGAATCGCCCCACAAACAACAGCAGAAAGCAAAATGGTCCTTTTCAAAGAGATGGAATCCTGACTTTATCAGAATTATTCCGCTTCCGGTTGGGTCCTGCACCTGCTTCTCCATTCCTCTTTCATCTTTTCCTTTTCTTCAGGGGTAAGGTGTCTCCATTGGTCGCCTCGGTGGTGACACGAATGCCTCCGGCCATGATGGCCACTGAATCCACCGAAGAGGATTTTCGAAAGTACCAGTAATCCCAGGGCCTGCCAAAAGGTAATCGTGCCGAATCCAAATACGGCCGGAAGAATACTGTTCCAGAGGAACATAACCAGGTTGCCGAAAAGATATACACCGGCTACTATTGCAATTGGAATGAACACGGCTCTTTTAATCCAGAAGTTCTTTCCACGTTTTTCATTGTTCCACATCATGATTTCTACATTTTAAAGGATTACTATTTATTATACAGATTTTGAAGCCACTCACGCAGATGTGCTACTGCGTAGCGCTTTCGCGATATGATGGTTTTAATGTTATCGCCGGTCTGATCGGCTATTTGCTACAAAGTCATATCCTCCAGTTCGTTCCATACAAAAACATCGCGCTGTTTCTGTGGCAACTCATTTAATGCGGCAAACAACTGCTCCCTGAAAAACGTCCGCTCCAATTCTGTTTCAGGATTCGCCTCATCGGCAAGCAGCGATTCAGGATAGCTCAACTCCCCGTCTTCATCTTCATAAGCCAGATCATCGAGCGAAAGCGGTTTCCGTTTACGATGCTGATCCACAATGCGGTTGCGACTGACCCGATACAGCCACGAACTCAGTTGCCCGATGGGTTCAAGGTCAACCACAGCGCTCAACTGGTACCAGACATCCTGCAGAATGTCTTCAGCATCTTCGTCGCTCTGAACCCGGCTGCGAATAAATCGAAACAGGCGCTTCCCGTAATTCTGAACGGCATCCAGAACTCTTTGCTGTTTGGCCATAGGCGATAGTACTGTTAAATCTACCATATATTCAGGTAGACGAATGAGTGATGAAATTACTTTAAATGTAGGATAATTTTTTGTTGCAGACCGTCAACAGGGTGCGGAAAGTGGCGGGGCTGGGCATGTCCTGAACTTACTGCGCTCATATATCTTCTTCAATGATAAAAGGGTATTTACAATTTTCAGAAAAGCATTTATTGTATTGTGTTTTTTCCAGTTTCCTAAATCACGGTGCAGATAATTAAAACGAATTACTTCAATCATGGTCTTTTTTGGCCAAAGGAAGTGAGTTTAGTAATGTCTGTCAACGGACAATGAGTCACATATTCCATTTTCAGGATTAAGTCGTTCTTCTTCGTTTTTTGCCCAAGGGATAATATGACTGGCGACTAATAAATCTGGTAAATCAATGCCTGTAATCGCACATTTTACATTGTAGTTAGCTAAAACAATTTGCCGGAATACGTTTTGATTTTGAGTTAAACTTAAACTCAAGAAAAATAGTTATAAACAGGCAAAACTTCGATTCGTTTTCCATTTTTTAAAATAATATCCGATTGGTCCAGAGTTAGAATGGTGCCTTTTTCAAGTTTAAAAAATTCCATTGCTGCCCAAAGTCCATTTTCCTCGCGGGCATGATTATCGGCGTTCAACTCACTGCATACCTGTATGAGTTCAATGGCCTGCTTGTTTTGGCAAATCACAAAATCACATTCAAAACTCTGCTCACTAAAATAGCATAACTCATTATGCATTTGATTCAATGACCAGAACACTGCATTTTCAAGTCTTCTTCCGAGATCGAACGAAAAAGAAGCCGATATTGCACCAATCAGTCCATTGTCAATAATATATATTTTCCTGGGATTAACGATTTGTGCCCGGTATGAATAGGCAAATCTGGGCATTAGTTTAATCAGATAAGCCTGCTCGAAGAATGAAAGATAGTCCAATATTGTTGTTGAACTTTTAATTCCAAGCACCTGGGTAAATTTATTCGCTGTGAATAAATTACTTACGTTAGAAATCAAAAAAATGAGCAGTCGCTTAAGCGATCTGACATCTCTGATACCATATCTGACAACAATATCCCGGAAGAGGATGTCATCGAGCAAGGAGCTTAGAATCTCAGGATTGTCAGACCTCAGATATTCAGGAAATCCACCCTTTGTAAGGTAATTTGCGAAGGCATTTGCATCCGGTTCTGTTTGAGTGAATCTACAAAATTCGGAAAAGGAAAAAGGGAACAATTCTTTGCTGATGTGCCGACCTGTTAGTTTTGTACCTAACTCCTGACTAAGCAAGGAGGCATTTGAACCAGTAATCGAAACCCTGTATTTTTGATCCAGTTTTTGCCTGACATATAGTTCCCAACCATTAACGACCTGTATTTCATCGAAATATAGAGAAGATGCACCACTTTCAAGAATAAGAGAGTCAAGCAATTCAAAATCATTCAGATCGAAATCAAATAATTTTGGGGTATCAAAATTGATAAAAAACACTTTCCCTTCGTCCTGTTTAATTAATTGACGCAAAAGTGTACTCTTCCCGCATCTTCGTATGCCTGAAATAATTAATGCATGATTTTCGAGATTTGTTGGTAACTGGCCGAGCAAATTTCGCTTTAAGTCATCAGCCCCGATATTTAACCGACTTTGTTGATCTTCGACAACTCCTCTCAAATCAGACTGTTTAATCATAATATATCCGCTATTTTATTCAAAGTTAAGTTATCCATTAGTAATAAACAACCTTATTCATTACTAACGAACAACTTTTAATATAAGAATGTGGTTTAGGGAAGGCTTCCTATTTCAGCTTTTCAATGGCCACCTCAGCAGCCTTCAGAATTGCTTCGTTCGAAAGCGGTTCGCCAACGGCCTTGTCCATCCATACGGAAGGGGTGAGCTGTCCCAATGCAAAAATACGCAGCACTTCAGGAGCAAACTCGTGGGTTTTAAAATGCTCTTCGAGCTGGAAATGAATGAGGTGACCAAACGCGTAATTGGGCAGGTACATCGGCGAATTCACCATGTGCGAATAAACGCCCAGAATGGTCTGGTCCTTGATTCCGAAAACCGGCGCGAAATAGGTATTCCAAACGTCCTGGCTGATTTGCAGCACAGCGTCTCTCAGATCAGCGGCCGAACTTTCCGGATGGTCATACAGCCATTGCCACATTTTCATGTCAACCATCGAAACGCCCATAATTTCGTACAGCGACCAGAAAATATCCAGCGTTTTCAGGTAGTCTTTTTCAGGGTTGTTATCTTTCATGTTCAGCAAAAACAGGTCGCGTTCCTGAAACACAAAAGCCAGCGCTTCGGTAAATGCGGTGTTTGGCACACCGTTGATCATGTAATTCGGCACATCATTCAGCGAAACGGTTTGCTCTACGTTGTGCCCGAACTCATGAATGGCAATGTTGTAGCCTTTGTAATTCATACCGGTAGCCGGAATGCGGGTGCGCAGGTGTGCTTTTTCGGATTTCATCTGTGCGCCCCAGGCATGACCCGAACCGCGTGCCGGGTCAACCGAAACACGCGATGCGATGAAGGCCGCTTTTTCTTTGGTGAAACCCAGTTTCAGTAGCAGGTTTCCCAAATCATCTTCCAGCGCCTTGGCGTTGGGATATTTCTTTTGCGTAATCACATTCAGACTTTCTTCGGAGATGGAGCTGCGCGCTTTAAATCCGTCGTACCAGATGTCCCAGGGAGCCAGATCGCGGCCCAGCCGTTTCTGGATGATCGCGGCCACTTCCTGAATTTGCGGCGAACTCAGGAATTCGTTGAACAGCTTCTGAACTTCGGGCTGCGGAATTTGCATACCTGATGAGAAAGCGCGCTGAATGGCGGTGTTCATTTCAGGATTGTATTGGTCTAATTCCTGGTAAACGTGGAAAGTATTGAGTATTTGCTGGTAACGGCCATCGGTTTCGGCTGCGCTCTCCGTTTTTGTTCCTGAAACAAACACTTCGTTGGTGATCGGATTCCAATCCGGCTTTCCGGAGTTAATCACTACTTTGGGGATCGACTGATCGACAATTCGCTGCATCACCTTGTAGATCAGACCCTGTTTCTCGAATCCGGTTTCCTTGTTGGCATAGTTGGCCTTGATTTCGTCGCGCAGGTTCCAGTGGCCCAGCAAAACCATGTTCTCCGGAAAAAGTTTTTGATTATCGTCGTTCAGCAAATTGCCCATGTAAATGTTGTAGTCGGCGATGTAGGCATCCGCTTCAGCCGAAACTTTCGACGACAACTGAACCAGTTCGGAAGGCACTCGGGAGCTGAATACATCGCCCATCCGGGCATAACCCCATTGCAGCGGGGTCCAGTTGGCTCCGGAAATGTTTTTGTCTTCGGTAGAATAATAGGGAAAGTTGAGGGCCACGATGAAGGCTATTTTATTGTCAAAAAAATCGTTCATCAGGTGGGCTCCGGGATTGTAAGCCGCGAAAAGCGGATCGATGGGCAACACTTCGCCTTTCTGCAACTGCACATTTTCCTGCAAATCAAGGGTCAGCTTGTTGAAATGACCATACAAGGATTCCAGATATTCAGAGAATCGCTTGAACGAAGCTTCCTTCTGAACCTGATCGGCAATAAAGTTTTCGCTGCAGAACCGGATGAATTCTTCCGGAGTGCCATCGGTATCGCGCCAGAGCGAGGCGGCATGCCTGACCCCTTTTTCAGCCATTTCGGCCGCGGGGCCCTGTTCGCCAATGGCCTTAACAGCACTGGAAATCGTAGCTTCGGAAATTCCGGCCGGGATCGGAGCAACCGGTTTCTTTTCGGTAGGCTGACAAGCTGAAATCATAACAAAACAGGCGAAGATGAAGATGTAATTTCGGGTCATAGGAGTAGATATAGTTAGGGTTACAAATTGAATGCTACGAAAATACCAAAATTCAGTTACCAAAGAAATGACGATTGACAGGGTGGGAAAGGACAGAGTAAATATGCCGGATTATTCAGTTTGTCAGGCTGTGGAAGATTTTGTAATTTAGTGCCAAACCAATCCAACATGAAAATACTGAAGCATCTTGCTCTGTTCCTGATTGCCGCTATTCTGGTATTTGCCTCATTTCTTATTTATTCAACACTCACCTGGTACAATCCTCCACAGAAACTGGTTCTTTCTGAATACGACGAACCCGATACGGTTCGCTGCGATTCAACATACAGCGTTTTATCGTGGAATATCGGCTATGCTGGTTTGGGCGATGACATGGATTTTTTCTACGATGGCGGCAAAAAAGTGCGCGACACCTATGAACGGACGCTGATCAACCTCGATTCAATTCACCGGTTTCTGAAGCGGAATTCGTCGCAGTCCTTTATCCTGATTCAGGAAATTGACTTGCATTCCAACCGAAGTTATTACCTCAATGAGATGGATACTTTTGTCAACCTAAGCGATTTCTATCCGATAGTTGCCTTGAATTATGCGGCAAAATTTGTTCCTGTACCGCCGAACTCTCCGTTGGGACAGGTCAATTCAGGAATTATGAGTTTGAGCCGGTATATTCCGGAAAGTTCCGTCCGGCATGGTTATCCGGGACTGTTTGGATGGCCGTCCAGGCTGTTTAACCTGAGAAGATGCATGCTTGTGAACCGTTATCCGGCCAACAACGGAAAGGAGTTTGTGCTGATCAACACCCATAATTCAGCCTATGACAATGGAACCCTCAAGGTGCAGGAAATGCAGTATCTGAAGGATTTTGTTCTGGCTGAATACGCCAAGGGGAACTTTGTGGTGGCCGGTGGCGACTGGAACCAATCGCCGCCCAATTTGCCGTTAAACAAGTTTGGAGAGAATTATCAGGTTGATTTTTTTAAACTCACCAACATCGGTGCCGGTTTTATGCCGGGCAACTGGAAATGGGTATTCGATCCGGAAACTCCGACCAACCGATACCTGAACGAATCCTATACGCCAGGCCAGACGTGCAGATGCCTGATCGATATTTTCCTCGTCTCGCCCAATGTGCAGGTTTTGCACAACCGTACGTTGGATTTAAACTTCCGTAACTCCGATCACAATCCGATTGAAATGCAGTTTAGATTGGTCAGGTAAAAATGCACGGACAATCAGTGGAAATACTTGACAGCATGGTTTTGGATGAATGATGCGGATGTACAGACGCACCACCGTGCGTCTCTATGGGAGGAACCAACGGATTCACCGAACAAATATGGTGTTGCCTTTGGTTCGCCCAAATCTGTTTCATCATTTGTAGGAGGATTTAAATCTGCAGCAACCAAACGAATCAATGATTCTAAAAATACACCCGGAATTTCCGTATGGCAATCGCGGTTTCACGATCATATCATCCGGGATGAGGCCGAATCTCAGAAAATATTCAGGTATATCAAATCAAATCCCAAAAATTGGAATAATGACAAATATGACAAATGATGTCTAAAATCAATTCGGGGCCAGTTACGATTCCTGGTAGAGATGATGCGGATGTAGAGACGCACGGTGGTGCGTCTCTGTAATATTTAGCATATAATTTTAGAGACGCACCACCGTGCGTCTCTACCACGAATCCGTATAAAAAAAAGGAATCCATCCTTTATGAATAGAATCCTTTTAAAAAGTACATTGAAAATCAGTAAGTTATTGTTTCACAAACTTCAGAACATCTTTTCTGTTTCCTGAATTGATTTCCATAAAATAAACACCGTTATTGAAATGGCTGATGTCGTATCCCAGCGATTCTGAATTTCCGGTTAAGGTCTTTTGGTCGATCAAAGCTCCGGTTAAAGAATAAACCTTCAGGGAGCGGATGGCAGAATAAGTTCGAGGAACGATCAGTTCGATGAACTGGCTGGCAGGGTTTGGATACAGATGAATTAAGTCATTGCCATCAACAAAATTTATGTTTGATGTCGTACTGAAGATATTCGTAAAATTCGTGTTGTGAGCAAAATTCACGATGGAATCACTTACTACATTGTTTAGAGGAAGTCTCCAGGCATGGTCTGCCGGAGGTACATCGTAAACCCCGTTCTTATTATGATCGGCATAAAAATCAATGTTATACGATATTCCGGGTATGATTTTATACGAATTAATATCAAATATGGCAGCAGCCACAGGAGAAACGACTATCGTATCCTTATAAATTCCGTTATCTTTCTGTACAAGGTAGAGGGTTATTTTTTCACCTACATGAGGAGTCATTCCGGTAAAATGTACCGTCAGTTTATTTTTCCAGGCAATGTCGGTAAAGGTTGTGTTGTGTGCGAAATTGAGCGTA
This sequence comes from Bacteroidota bacterium, assembly GCA_030684645.1. GTDB lineage: Bacteria > Bacteroidota > Bacteroidia > Bacteroidales > Prolixibacteraceae > Aquipluma. Next base: position 47,631 of record JAUXUF010000050.1, read on the forward strand.
GAATTACCGGTTATATTATTTAGCGGCATTCTCCAGGCATGATCGACCGGAGGAGCATTGTAAGCCCCGTTTTTGTTGAGGTCGGCATAAAAATCAACAAAGTAGGATTTTCCATTTTCTATTCCGGGAACATCAATTGAAAAGGCCACGGCAGCGGTCTTTTTAACCCGGCCGATTTCCTTTTTCGTGATCTGATCAATAACCGCAAGCCAAAATGTTTGTCCGACATGAGGACTCATTCCTGTAAAATTTACTGTCAGCGTGTATGGCCCGGGATCCGATTTTGGATTAACCACGATTTTTCCAACCATACCCATGCCTGCATGTGGGTCGCACTGATAATCATAGGTTCCCGCAGTATTAAAAACAAAACTGAAGGTCCAACCTGATCCGACATTGTTTCCGAAGGATACCGGATTGGATGGAAAATCAGACTTTGAACCGTTCACGTTGTGGCTACCGCCATTGTTTTTCCAGACTACCTCATCTCCGGCAGTGATGGTCAGCTCTTTTGGACTAAACGCAAAGTCTGCTACAGAAACATTGTGCGAAGTCTGTCCGTTCAGATTCGAAGAGATATAAGCTAAAACAAAAGTTAAAGCAAAATATCTGATTGCTTTTAAGGTAAAAATTGTTTCCATCGGCATCAGGATTTAAAGTTTAACATGTTTAATATCAAACTTCTTAACACCTGATCAATTTGTTTGTTCACAAATAAAGACAAAAAAGTATTTTATTATTTAAAAAATTGTTAAGGCCTATTTTAGAAGTTAATTTTCGGAATATTCAGAGCTTTTATTTACCCGTTAGTTTGAATCCTGAAAAATGGTAATCGTAGTAAATGGCGAAAAAAAAAGCCAATCTTCCGGCCAGCTTTTCTGCTTAAAACAAAATCAACTGATGATTTTATTTCTTCAGTTTGATCACTTCGCTGCCTGCCAGCAGAAATGCTCCGGTTCCGTAAACTTCCCAGCTTTCGGCAGAGAAATTCTTCTTCGGATCGGCTCCGATTGGCTGGCACCAGCCCACATGGCCGTCAGGTTGAATCAGGGTATTCATTCCTTTCCATGCTTTCTGAACAACCGGAAGATATTTGTCCTGGCTCAGCAATCCATTGTTGATGCCCCAGGCAAGGGCAAAAGTATAGAAACCGGAGCCGCTGGCTTCACCGCCCGGATAGGAGGCCGGATCAAGCAGGCTTGCTCTCCAGAGTCCGTCTTCCTGTTGAAGGCTGGCCACTTTTTCGGCCATTTCACGGTAAATATTTTCATAAAATGCACGTTCCTTGTAATCTTTCGGGAGTTCCTTAAGGATCAATGCCAATCCGCCCATGACCCAGCCATTTCCTCTCGACCAGAATATTTTTTTTCCATTGGCTTCATGCAGGTCGGATGCATCGTCCTTAATGACATAGCCCAAATCCCGGGCAAACAAGTGTTCTTCCTTATCATAGAGCAATTCATAACATTCATGAAATAACCGATCGCTTTTCTCCATGAATCTTTTGTCGCCGGTAGTCATTGATAATTTAACCAGCGCCGGAGGTGCCATGAACAAGGCATCGCACCACCACCAGGTAATTTGCTGAATTCCTTTCGCCGGGAATAGAGTGACGAGGAATTTCTCCATGTTGTCGATGAAAGGCTGAATCATCGATTGGTCTTTTTTGATCCGGAACAGGTCAACGTAAGTCTGACAAATGGCAATATCATCGGCATGTTGCAGCCGGGGTCCGGGTTTCCATTGATTGGCTTCACCCATTTTGATCATTGCATCCAGCAGATTTTTATTGCCGGTAGTTTTGTACGCGGCTGAAACACCTGCGTAAAAGGCGCCATTGGTCCAATCGTACAATTCATGTTTCGGATTGGCCAGCTGCCACAAGGCAGCTTTGGTCATTGCCTTTTTAATTTGTTTGGGCTGGAAACATTTTTCCTGCTTGTTTTTCGAAAATGAAGTCAGGCTGAATAATGAAATTACCAGGAATATGGAGAGTACATTTTTCATGGGAAATGGATTTAGGATTAGTTTTGCAATCGATTGTACAAACATACAAAATCATTTGATTGAACAAACCGGTTAAAATTTGAATCAAGATTATCCTGAATGTATTTCTTCGGAAATGCCTTTCCTGAATCCGCACTGTTCATTTCCTGTCGTGTTTCCTAACTTTTTAACATTATTAAAACGTAAAATCCACCGAACCGAAATGGATTAACTTGTTTTGGTTTCAATTTATAACTATACTTGCACCACAATAAACAATAGAAATGAATTACGCATTCAAACATAACGGCCACCATCATATCATTCTATCAGAAGGTAGGCAGTAATTGTTTTGTGTTAGTCATACGATATTAACCCAAAAGAAGGCTTACCACGATGGTAGGCCTTTTTTGCTTTAAAACAATCATGAAAATGGAAGGATTATTAAAAATTGCCATTCAAACCAAAGGACGTTTAAACGAAGATTCGTTGAAACTGATTGATGAAGCCGGAATTAAGCTTCCGCTTAGCACGAGAAAGCTGATTTCGACTGCTGCGAATTTCCCGATGGAAGCACTATTCCTGCGCGATGATGATATTCCGCAGGCTGTCGCGATGGGTGTGGCCGATGTCGGAATTGTCGGTGAAAATGAAATGCTCGAAAAAAATGAAAATGTGGTTGTTGCCAAACGGCTCGGATTCAGCAAATGCAGGCTTTCACTGGCTATTCCGAAAGATGATGTCTATTCGGGAATTGAATATTTCAACGGAAAAAAAATAGCCACTTCCTATCCTGAAATTTTGAGGGAATATTTCAAAAAGAACAATATTACCGCTGAGATTCATGTGATTACCGGATCAGTTGAGATTGCTCCGGGAATCGGCCTGGCCGATGCCATTTTTGATATTGTCAGTTCAGGAAGTACTTTGGTTAGCAACAGGCTGAAGGAAATTGAGGTGGTTATTCAATCTGAAGCCGTTTTGGTTGCGAATCCCAATCTTTCTGATGCGAAAAAAGCCATTCTGGATGAATTGATTTTCAGGATGGAATCGGTACAACGCGCCGAGAAGAAAAAATACATTTTACTGAATGCACCCAACGATAAATTGGCTGAAATTGAGTCGTATTTACCGGGAATGAAAAGTCCGACTGTTATGCCGCTCGCTGAAGCTGGCTGGAGTTCGGTTCACTCAGTGATCGATGAAAAAGACTTCTGGGAGATCATCGGCAAATTGAAAGCTGCCGGAGCCCAGGGAATTCTCGTTATTCCGATCGAAAAAATGATTTTATAACTGATTGTATGAACACCTATTTCAATCCTCCCCGGAACTCCTGGACTGAACTGCTTCAGCGTCCTTTGTTCAGCATCAAAGAACTTGAAAATCAGGTTCAGGGCATTTTATACGATATCCAGACCAACGGATTAGCTGCTATCCGGAAATACACCGAAAAGTTTGACGGTGTTTTTATTCATGAACTTGCAGTTACTGAAATGGAAATTACTGAAGCAGTTGCTTTTGTTGATGATTCACTGAAAAATGCGATTCAGGTTGCAGCCCGAAATATCCGGCAGTTTCACGAATCACAGATTCCGGAGGTAAAAAAGATCGAAACAAGTCCGGGGGTGGTTTGCTGGCAAAAACCGGTTGGAATTGAAAAAGTGGGTTTATACGTTCCCGGCGGTTCCGCACCGTTATTTTCAACGGTGCTCATGTTGGCCATTCCGGCTAAAATTGCCGGATGCAAAGAAATTATTTTGTGTACTCCACCCAATAGGGAAGGCAAAATCCATCCGGCGATTTTGTTTGCGGCACAATTGGTTGGAGTGACACAAATATTCAAATTGGGAGGAGTTCAGGCGATTGGTGCCATGGCCTATGGTGTGGATTGTGTTCCAAAGGTCGATAAAATATTTGGTCCCGGGAATCAATATGTGATGGCTGCCAAGCAACTGGTCAGCAGGGGCGACGTGGCTATCGACATGCCCGCCGGACCTTCCGAAGTCGCCGTAATGGCCGATCATACTGCCAATCCGGCGTTTGTGGCTTCCGACTTGCTTTCTCAGGCGGAACACGGACCTGACAGCCAGGTGGTGTTGGTAACCAATTCTTCGGAATTGGTTACCAAAGTTCAGGCTGAAATTGAAATACAGCTTGCTCAACTTCCACGAAAAGTTATTGCTGAAAAAGCGTTGGCAAACAGTCATGCCATAGTCCTGGATAAGTTGGAAGAAATGATTGATCTGATCAACGGTTATGCTCCGGAACATTTGATCATTGCCATGGAAAACTACTTTCAGGTTGCCGAAAAAATTATTAATGCAGGGTCGGTTTTCCTCGGAAATTACACGCCCGAAAGTGCCGGTGATTATGCTTCAGGAACCAACCACACCTTGCCTACCAACGGTTGGGCCCGATCGTACAGCGGCGTAAATCTCGATAGTTTCATCCGGAAAATTACCTTTCAGGAAATAAATCCGGAAGGAATGAAGATCCTTGGCCCGGTAATAGAAATCATGGCAGCAGCC